>DIZT01000132.1:7240-24070 GCA_002427975.1 Micrococcaceae bacterium UBA6021
AGGATGGGTGCATGGCAGGAACGGCAGCGAACCGGGTGAGCAGCAATCTTATGGGCAGGCTCCGGCTGGCCTCGCAGGGGCTGCTCGGGCCTGGTTTGGCCTCGGTGCCGGACGCGGTCCGCTGGATGGCGGCCACACAGGCGCAGGACCTGCAGGCAGCGCTGTGGGCCATCGGCCTCCGCGTTCCGGGCGCAGGGTTGACTGAGGTGCGCGCTGCCCTGCACGGTGGCAGAGTTGTCCGGTCCTGGCCGATGCGCGGCACGCTGCACCTCGTGGCTCCGGAGGATCTGCGCTGGATGCTGGACCTCACCACCGAGCGTCTCACCCGCAGCATTGCAGGCCGGCACCGGGAACTGGACATCACGTGGGCGGACATCGAAAAGTGCCGCGACGTTGCCCTGGAGCGGGTGGCAGGTGGCGGTTCCGTCAGCCGCAACGAACTCTTCGCAGTGTTTGAGGCAGCCGGGCAGCCCACCACCGGCCAGCGGGGCATCCACATCCTGGGGACTTTGTGCCGGCACGCCTGGTTGGTTCAAGGCCCACTGGCCGGGAACCAGCAACTGCTGGTGGCGTTCGATGACTGGATCCCGGTGTCGCGAACCCTCGAGCGGCAGGAAGCGATCGCCGAGTTTATGCTGCGCTACTTCCAGAGCCATGGCCCTGCCACCCTGCGCGACTTCGCCTGGTGGACCCAGCTTCCCCTGACAGAGGTGCGGCCCGCATTTGAGCTGGTCAGTGGGCAGCTGGTGGAGCTGGAGTTCGAGGCTGTCAGCTATTGGATGTCACCCCAGGCGGCGTCAATGCTCGACGGCGGTGTGCCCGGTCAGCGGTCCGTTCTCCTGCTGCCTGGCTTTGACGAGTTTGTGCTGGGTTACATGGACCGGAGCCTTGTCCTGGCGCCGGAGCATGCCAACAAGATCGTCCCCGGCGGCAACGGAGTGTTCAAGAAAACCATCGTGGCCGGGGGAGAGGTGATGGGCACGTGGGCGCGCGCCGGGACCAACCGCAGCGCCGCCGTCGTGCCCGAACTGTTTGACGACGCCAAGCCACTCGGACCCGCTGCGCAGGCGGCGTTCAACAAAGCCGCCGAACAGTACCTCGCATTCCTGGAGCGCTGAGTCCTGCCCCGCAAAGACGGTCCGGCCCCGCACGTGCGGCCCTGCCCCGCACGAGCGGTGCCGGGCCGCACCGCTCAAGCGGGGCAAGGCAGCGAATGACGCCGGACAGATCCGGATGTGCCTACGTTTGCCGCGCGTTTGTCCACATAACGTGGCTGAGAGCTATCCGGGCCACCGCTGGTCCTGGAACCTTGGAGCATGAATGGCGACAAAATCCGTGCCCTCCTGGATGCGCGCTGGCCAGCCTTCCCCGTTGTTTCCTCGCAACAGTTGGACGCGGCCGGGGTGGACGAACGGGTCCTGACGGCGGCAGTCCGGAGCGGAATCCTCCTGAGGCTTCGGCGCGGCGCCTACGTCCGGAGCGCCGACTGGAAAGGGGCTGAACCGTGGACCCGGGACGCCCTGCAGATCCAGGCGCACTTCCTGTCCACCGGCGGGGTGGCCCGGTACAGCCATGTCAGTGCTGCCAGACTGCACGAGTGTCACGTCTGGGATGCGGGGCCCCTGGTCCACGTCACCACGGACTATGCCAACTCCGTGAAAAGTGCCGGCGGGGACGTCCGCACGCACCGGCTGGACCTGCACGCTGCGGACCTTACAACGCTGTGGATCATGGATGGCAGGGAGATCCTGGCCACCGGCATTGAACGGACAGTCCTGGACTGCGCCCGTATCCTGCCGCTGGAACAGGCAGCCGTGATCGGCGACCACGCGCTGCGCAAGGGCGCCGGGATCGACAGTATGCGCCGGCTGCTGGACGGGAGCCCGGTCAAACGCGGGAACCGGCGGGCGCTGGATCTGCTGGCTGCCCTGGATGGCCGGTCGGAATCGGTGGGGGAGACACGGACCAGGCTGCTGCTGCGGTCCTTTGGCTTTAACATGTTCATTCCGCAGGTCGAGCTTCCAACCACGAGTGGCCACTTCAGGGCAGACTTCGCAGACCCCGTATCCCGAATTGTGATCGAGTTTGACGGCAGCGGGAAATACACCGACTACAGACCCACGGAGGAGGTGCTGCTCGCCGAGCGTCGCCGGGAGAACGCGCTGATCGAAGAAGGCTGGCTGGTCCTTCGGCTTGAATGGAAACACCTGGCGTACCCGGCAGAAGTTCGGCGCCGGCTGTTGGCCATGATGGAACGGTCCCGGATCCTGCGTGGGTCTCGCATTGCCGGCTGAAAGCAAAGACGGCTCTGCCCCGCACGAACGGTGCGGGGCAGCACCGTTCCTGCGGGGCAGGGCCGTTCAAGTGGCGGGGAGCTACAGGTTCCCGGTGGCGATGTTGAGCATGCGGCGCAGCGGCTCGGCGGCGCCCCAGAGGAGCTGGTCGCCCACGGTGAACGCACTGATGTACTCCGGGCCCATTTCCATCTTGCGGATACGGCCCACGGGGATGTCCAGCGTGCCGGACGCGGCTACGGGGGTCAGCCCGGCCATGGAGTCTTCCTTGGTGTTCGGGATGACCTTGGCCCACTCGTTGTCCTGGGCGAGGAGCTTCTCGATCTCGGCCACGGAGAGGTCTTCGCGGAGCTTGAGCGTCAGGGCCTGCGAGTGCGAACGCATGGCGCCGATCCTGATGCACAGACCATCCATGATGATCCGGTTTTCGTCCGAGGTGCCCAGGATCTTGTTGGTCTCAACCCCGGCCTTCCACTCTTCCTTGGACTGGCCGTTGCCCAGGTCCGCATCGATCCACGGGATCAGGGAGCCGGCCAGCGGCACGCCGAACTGGGTGGCGTCGATGTCGGTGCGCTGGTGGGCGAGGACCTTGCGGTCAATTTCCAGGATGGCCGACGCCGGGTCGTCCAGTTCCGAGCTGACCTCGGCGTTGAGCGTGCCGAACTGGCTGAGCAGTTCGCGCATGTGCCGCGCGCCGCCGCCGGAAGCAGCCTGGTACGTCATGGACGTGCCCCACTCGACGAGGCCGTTCTTGAACAGCCCGCCCAGGCCCATGAGCATGCAGGACACGGTGCAGTTGCCGCCGATGAAGTCCTTGGTGCCGTTGACCAGGCCCTTGTCGATGACGTCGCGGTTGATGGGGTCCAGCACGATGATCGAGTCATCGTTCATGCGAAGGGTGGAGGCGGCGTCGATCCAGAGGCCGTCCCAGCCGCGGCCGCGCAGTTCGGTGTGCACGCGCTTGGTGTAGTCCCCGCCCTGGGCCGTGACAATAATAGGCAGCTTAGCCAGCGTGTCGACGTCGAACGCGTCCTCGAGCTTGCCGGCCGCTCCAGCGGCAGCACCGGCAACAGTCGGGGCGGCACCTCCCGCGTTTGACGTGGAGAAGAACACCGGGTTGATGTTGGCGAAGTCGCCTTCGTCCTGCATGCGCTGCATCAGGACGGAGCCGACCATGCCGCGCCATCCGACCAGGCCGACGGAGGGGGTAGCTGCTGTAGTCATTCGTACAGTTTAGACTCCGGAACCGGCAGGCTGCAGTCGGTTACGTCACTGCCGGCCCGCGATCGGAATTGCGACGTTACTCCACCGGGCGGGACAGGCTTCGGGCTTTCCGCAGTTTCTCGGCCCGCCGCTCCCTGGCGAAAGCAGACCAGGCCGCGAGTGGTACGAGAATTCCGACAGGCACAACCCACCAGACCTCACCCAGGATGTTCCAGGTTCCGTCAAGTGCGATCCGGACGAGGCCATAGACGACTCCGCCTGCGAACAGCGAGGCAAGGATCGCCAGGAAGAGCAGGCCGCCCGAGCTGTTCACGGGCTTGACCAGACCGCCGCCGTCGTCCTTGCGCACACCGTACTCGGCCGGCGTGTAGCCGACCATTTCACCGTTTTCTGCCCTGCGGTAGATCAGTTGGTCGTCTGCAGGGCGGGACGGCAGGTAACCGGGATCCTGCGGGACTCCCTCGCTACGCCGCGCCACGGGCATCCTCTATGGCAGCGAGCAGCCCGGCGTCGTCCAGGCCCGGGGTTTCGGCGACCTCGTCCTTGTCGAAATCCGGGATGCCGGTGGTCCATCTGCTGTCTTCGCGACGGATCAGCAGGTGCTGTTCGGAGCCCAGGGTCTTGAAAACGAGATATGCCGAACCACCTTGGTTCTGCTCGACATGCTGGCGCACTACGCGCAGGGTGGCTTCCGCAGAGCTGATCTCAGGATCTTGAGCAAAGACGAACCAAGTGCCCAGCATCCGCGGTTGGAGCATCAGGGACGCTCCCGGTGCCTCTACCAGAGCCACGTTGTCCATGGCCTCGCCGGTCAGCAGCGCGATTTCCGTCCAACGGTTCGCCTTGCCGAGAGCCGTGGCCACTGCGGCCGCGACTCCGGTCACGCCCAGGTCGCCGTCCTCATCAACCGTGGCCATGTCCCTCGCAAGGAGCGACGACGCGCCGGCGGTGGACAGGGTGACGTCGTCCACCATTTCCTCGGCGCGGAACACGCTGACGGATCGGTCCCGCGCCGGACCTTCGAAAACGTTCAGAAGATATACAAACTCGCCTACGCCAAAACCGATGACGTCGATGCCCAGGAGCGGCTCCTGCTGGGTCTGGTCCTGAACAGTCATTCTTGTCTCCTAATCGCCGACCCCGAAGAACTTGCCCACTGACTTGCCTGCGTTCACCAGCGTATCGTTCGTGTCGCTGACGAACTTTCCAGGGTCCTTCACCGCGTCGACGATGCCCTCTCCGATGTTCTTCCCAACGCTGCTGATGGTGTCCCAGTTCTCGTACACGGCAATTCCGACGCTTGCCACCTGGCAGACGGTGCCGGCCGGAGGTGGCAGGAAGCAGCCGACGCCCAACAGGCCCTTGCCCGCGCTGACCATGCCACCCTTCACATCGCCCTCGGAAAAGCTCTTGACCGAGTCGTAGGCACTAAAGCCAACGCCCGCCCAGCCCAGCGTGCGCGCAACGCCGGACTTGCCGAGCCATTCGAGCTCGGTACCCGCGCCGAGCCAGGGCTTTTCCGCGAACACCCCTTCGAACCTGGCCAGCGGTCCCACGTACTTGTTCAGGTTCTTCAGCGAAGCAATGTCGGAAGCCTTATCGATCAGCCCGACGCCGCGGTTGGCAGTTGAAGATCCCTTGAGTAGATCATCCAGGGCAGTATTGCCAAGCAGCCTGCGGGCGGCGAAGCCCGGGCCGCCGATCCGGTGGCTGCCCTGGCGGAAGGACTTGATGAAATCCGCGCGCGCATTTTTCAGGACCCAGCCATACTGTCCAGTGTGCTTGGCCAGCGTGAGCGGGGCTTTGATGAACTTTTGGACAGTCATCCCAGCCCTCAACGCGCCTATGCCGCCAAGCAACGCCCCACCCATGAGCCCGGCCAGCGTTCCACCGCGAATACTTAGGTTGCCGGTGCCCCCACTCGAACCCGGCGCGTCATTGCTCGCTTGCTCCTGCTCGTTGGCGTTCTCCAGTAGCTTCTTCGACTCCTGCTTGAGCCCGAAAGCAGCCTGTTGGAGCAGCGCACGGTGGCTGCCGTTCCAGTCGGAGCGGAACATGGCAGCGTCCTGGCCCTTCCACGAAGGGCTGTTGTTGATCTGGTTGCTCAGCTGTGTTGACTGCTGCAGCAGTGTGTCGGATGCTTTTCCGAACTGCTGCGCCAGCGTCCGGAGCTCTGCAACGTCGGCGCCCCACATGTTTCCGGCCACAAGGCATCATCCCCCAAGATGTCTGCGCAGCGTGTTTAAGTTGGCTGCGCACACAACTCTAGTAGCCGGACACCGGTCCAGCGATGGGCTGTCCTCCCCATCCGCCCCCACGCCAAGAACAAGGCATCAGCGGCGGTTAGATTCCTCGAGCACCGCGGCTTTGCGAAGGCGCAACGCGTAGAAGGCGCCGAAGGCGAACACCTGCGTCACCACCACCAGCACGATGGCCCCGGCGATTTTGTTGCCGCCCAGGATCATGGTCAGGCCAACAATCGCAGACAACAGCGCGAGCAGCGGCAAAAGCATGTAGCCCAGCACAAACAGTGTTTCCGGTTTCTTCAACATCTCAGCCCTGCGTCCTAACCCATTTGGTAAACCTGTAGCGCGTTCCGTTGGCTGCCGTCAGCCACCCGTCCGCCGGGACGGAGGCGGCCGCCTCCCAGGTTTCGTCGAGCTCGGGAGCGAATGTGTCGCCGTCGGCCTCCACATCGAGGGTGGTGACCACCGCGATGTTGGCGAGCCCTGTGGATTGGCGGAAGACCTCGCCGCCACCCAGGATCCAAACGGTCCCGCCGCCGTCGACGAACTGCGACTCAAGGAGTGCGTCATCCAGGGAGGGAACCGCGACGGCGCCCTCCGCCTCGGGCGATTCACCCCAGTTTTTCTGCCGGGTGATCACAATATTCGTTCGGCCAGGCAGCGGACGGTACTTGTCCGGGAAGGACAGCCACGTCTTGCGGCCCATGATCACCGGGTGCCCCGTGGTGAGGCGGTTAAAATGCTTCAGGTCTTCCGGCAGGTGCCATGGCATATCGCCGTCCTTGCCGATCACGCCGCCGGACGTCTGCGCCCACACCAGGCCGACGCCGGTCACGGAACCGGCGAGCTCGTCCGTGAAGGCCTGGGGGNNTCACGCCCGATCACGAGATTGGCGCCCACAGCGGCAAGCAAGGTGATCGTCATACGGCGATCGGGGCCTTGATCGTGGGGTGGTGCTGGTAGCCCACCACTTCGAAGTCCTCGAGCGTGTAGTCGAAGATCGACGCCGGCTTCCGGATGATCTTCAGCTGCGGGTATTCGTACGGCTCACGGTCCAGCTGTTTGAGGACCTGGTCCATGTGGTTCTCGTAGATGTGGACATCGCCGCCGGTCCACACAAACTCGCCGGGCTCCAACCCCACCTGCTGGGCGATCATGCACGTGAGCAGGGCGTAGGAGGCGATATTGAAGGGCACGCCCAGGAACATGTCGGCGGAGCGCTGGTAGAGCTGGCAGGAAAGTTTGCCGTCGGCCACGTAGAACTGGAAGAAGGCGTGGCACGGGGGCAGCGCCATGTCTTTGAGCTCGGAGACGTTCCACGCGGACACGATGTGCCGGCGCGAATCCGGGTTGGTTTTGAGGTTCTCCACCAGCTCGGCGATCTGGTCAATATGGCCGCCGTCAGGGGTGGGCCAGCTGCGCCACTGGACACCGTACACGGGGCCGAGTTCGCCTTCAGGGTCAGCCCACTCGTTCCAGATGCTCACCCCCTGGTCCTGCATCCACTTGACGTTCGATTCGCCGCGCAGGAACCACAACAGCTCTACTGCCACGGACTTGAAATGCACGCGTTTGGTGGTGATCAGCGGGAAACTCCGGCCAAGGTCAAAGCGGAGTTGACGGCCGAAAACGCTGGTGGTTCCGGTGCCCGTGCGGTCGGATTTGTGCGTGCCATGGGCCAGGACATCGCGCAGGAGGTCTTCATAAGGCGTCGGGATGCTCACGGCTAAAGTCTACCGGCCCGTGCTCGGCCATCCCCGCAATGGGCCGAGGGCTTGCCGCAGCGTTTGGCTGCGGGCGCACATCGGTTCAGGGGTTCCTCAGCTTGCCGCGGACCAGATCCAGCAGCAGCTCATCGGTAAGCCGGGCGTCGCGGCCGGCGTTGATCAAAAGGTCGACGGCGGCAGTCACCGCTTCCGGCACCGGCCCGCCTGCCCGACTGGCGCCGCCCGGTGCCGGCTGCGCGACGACGGTGCCGTTCCGCCGTCGGGATTCAATGAGGCCAGCCGCCTCGAGTTCCTTGTAGGCGCGCCCCACCGTTCCGGCGGCGATGCCCAGATCGGCGGCCAGGCTACGGACGGTGGGCAGCCGGCTTCCGGCGGTGAGCGTTCCGGTGGCGATAAGGGAGCTGATCTGCGAGCGGATTTGCTCATACGGCGGGGTTGCGGAACGCAGGTCCACGGAGATACCGGCGTTCACCGCGCCCCTTCCCGGACAGGTTTCGCCGGAGTGGCCGGAGTCCGGGCAAAACCCTTGACCGGGATGACCGCGATCAGCATGCCGGCGGCCGCGAGCAGTGCGCCGGCCCAGGTTGTCGCCGGCAGACCCAGCAGGGGCGGCAAGGCGTTGCTGGCCGTCATCAGGAGCACGCCGCCCTGGGCTGTGCAATAGGCGGCCATCGTCCGCACCACACGATGGACCGTGATGGCCCGGAGCGCCGCGTCCAGGCCGTGGATGTCGGTGGAAATACTGCGACGCCGCCGGGCGGCAACAACCGGCATGCCTGCGATGGCCGCGACGGCCGCCGTCGCCACCGCTGCGATCACCCAGCCGGAAGAGCCATCGGGCCTGCTGAGGACGTCGTCAAACCCGGCCTCCCGCAGTTCCCCCTCACCCGCAGCAGTATGCACCATGATCACGCTGAAGAGCACGACGGCGACGATCGCCGTGGTGAGTAGGGCCGGGCTGACTACTTGCCGCGGCCAGGTCCTGGGTATCCCCTGGGTGCCATAGTTGTGTTGGAGCAGCAACTCTCCGGCCCCTGTTACCAGCAGGACCACTGCCGCCATCAGCGCGACGAATAGCACCGGCAGCCCCGAAAGTCCGGCGCCGGGGGCAGGGAAACCGGACACAAGCAATGCCAGCGCAGCGGCTGCTACGGGGGCCAGCGCCATGGCTGCCCCAACGGAAACTACAAGACGGGTCGCCGCATGGGCGGCAGCCGGTGATTCTGTGAGCGCCTGCCGGCCGCGGCCGCTGCCGCTGGCCTGGACGCTAGGCAGCCTGGGTGGCGCCCACACCCACATCGCCAGCAGCACCAAAAGCACCACCAGCCCGGCCGCGTTGGTCCAGCCGCTTGCGTTCGCGGCCGGGTCCGGCCGGGCCGCGAAATTTCCTGCCACCGCAGCCAGCCCGGCGGCAATGGTTGCGACGGTCCTCAGGAGCCTGTTCATGGCGATCGTCCGCAGCAGATCGTTCTCCGCCGCATCCAGAGCTTCGAGTTGCTTTCGGTGGCTAATGAGCTTGAGAACCAGTGCCGTTCCAAGGGCCAGAGTCAGCCAGGCGGCGCCCAGGCAGGCGGCAAGAACCGAACCCTGGATCCGGCCGTCGCCACCGACGCTGGGGAAGCCGTTGGGTCCTTCCTGCTGGGTGCCGTACGCGATTGCTTCGTAGGCGGGAAGGCCGGCCACAAAGCCAATCTGCAGCGCCGAGCCCACAAAGATCGCCGCTGCAGTCCAGGCGAGGCTACGGGGCAGGAAGTCCCGGATGCGGCGGATCTCCAGCGAGGCCGCCCTGCGGGGGAGTCGCGGACCGGGATAGCTCAGCTGCCCAACGGCATGGACGGCGAGGCAGCCAAGGACCGGCCACGCCAGGGCTCCCAGGATGCCCGGGGGCGTAGTCAGGGTGGGCAATGTGTTGCCCGCCGGGAGAATGCCGGCATTTCCCGCCGGCTGTAGGGAGCTCGCCAACCATCCGATCACACCGATCCACAGTGCGTGCTGGGAAACCGTCGCTACCGTGGTCCCGCCGCCCGGGGCCCTGATCACCCACCGCAGCACCAGATACACGCCGGCGGCCAACAAAAAGGGCCACAACACGACCATCGGCGGCACGTTCGTGAGCGTCAGTTCGAAACCACCGAGACCACGCACATCATCCCCCAGGGTTGGGCATCAATGTACTAAGTATTTGATACAAACATCTCCGGGTCAACAGCCCGTGTGCCCGGGAACCTCAGTCGTCGAAGGGTTTGAACTGCTCAACTGCCACGATGCGGTGCTTGCGGTCGACGGCCACGTGGCACACCACCAACTCGCCAGGTGACAGGTAGGGGTCTGAGTCCGGCAGGAGCGCACGCAAACGCCCTGGCATATGCTTGCCCAGCTGGGCCATCACCGTAGGCAGTGCCGGACGATGCGTGCAGACGGCGACTGGTCGCTGCTTGTCCAGGAGGGCTTCAATGACGGCGGCGGTTTTTTTGGGCGTCCTGGTGTGCCGGTGTTCTGTCAGCGCGTCCACCAGTTTGACCTTGGCCCCTGTTGCCCTCAGGTACGGCGCCACCGTGGACACACAGCGCTGCCAGGGACTGGTCACTACACGCGGCGGCTTCCAGGCCTGCAACAGCCGGCCGACAGCCTGCGCCTGCCTGATCCCCGTCGCGGCAAGGGGCCGTTCACCCTCGGCTTTGGACCAGGACGAGCGGGGCTTGGCCTTTGCATGCCGCACCACGATCAGCGGCCACGTGTTTAGTTCACCGCGTTTATGTGCGGCCTGCAGGTGCTCCAGGGGGACGACGTCGGACGGGTTGGTCAGCAGCCCGGCGGCCGTTTCAGGGGCGCACCACACCACACGGTCCACCTCCTTGCCATCTGGAACGAGGCGGGCACCGTTGACGTGGACCGCCCAGTAATGCACCACTTTCAGTCCTGACGACACCCGGTAGTGGATGGGCGGCAGGGGAATGCCCAGAGGTGCCGAAAGCCCGATCTCCTCCTGGACCTCACGGGCCGCGCATTCGGGAATTGTCTCGCCGGCGTCGATCTTGCCCTTGGGCCAGGACCAGTCGTCATACTGCGGACGGTGGATGAGGAGGACCTCCAGGCCTTCCGAGTTGATACGCCACGGCACGGCCCCGGCCGCGACAACGGCAACCGCTTCGCCGGGATGCTCTGCCTGGTCTGCTACGAGGATGTCGCTCGCCAACGCCGTGGCCCTACCGCCGGCTCAGGCTGCGCTGGCGGGTGCGCGATTCCAACAGCCACGACTGGATGTCATCGAGGTGGCTCCCGTCGTCGGCAATGTGGTGCCGGTTCCAGAGGCCCTGGTTGTCCAGATGCCAGCTGGCTGTCGCGGGATCCATGTAGCGGCGCAGCAGGTCCAGGACGTAGGTGATGTCCTCAGCATTGGACAGCTGGACGAGCGCCTCGACCCTGCGGTCCAGGTTCCGGTGCATCATATCGGCCGAGCCGATGTAGACCACAGGATCGCCGCCGTTGGCGAAGGCGAACACCCGTGAGTGTTCCAGGAAGCGTCCCAGCACCGAGCGCACGGTGATGTTGTCGCTGAGGCCCGGGACACCGGGACGCAGCGAGCAGATGCCGCGCACAATGACGTGCACCATCACGCCGGCCTGGGAAGCACGGTAGAGGGAGTCGATGATTGCTTCATCCACTATGGAGTTGACCTTGATCTGAACCCTGGCCGCCAGCCCGGCCCGGGCGTTGCGGATCTCGGTCTCGATACGGTCGATCAGGCCGGAGCGGACCGAGCGGGGAGCCACCAGGAGACGCTTGAAGGTGGACTTCGGCGCGTAGCCGGAGAGCTGGTTGAACAGCTTGGACAGGTCCTCACCCACCTGGTTGTTGGCCGTCAGCAGGCCAAGGTCCTCGTAGTAGCGGGCTGTTCGGGGGTGGTAGTTGCCGGTGCCGATGTGGCAGTAGCGGCGCAGCCCGTCCACTTCCTGGCGGACCACCAGCGACAGCTTGCAGTGGGTTTTCAGGCCCACGATGCCGTAGACCACGTGGACGCCGGCCTGTTCGAGCTTGCGGGCCCAGGAGATGTTGGCCTGCTCATCGAACCTGGCCTTGATCTCCACCAGGGCCAGCACCTGCTTGCCGGCCTCGGCGGCATCGATCAGTGCGTCAACAATGGGGGAGTCGCCCGACGTCCGGTACAGGGTCTGCTTGATGGCCTGGACCTTGGGGTCTGCGGCCGCCTGTTCCAGGAACGCCTGCACCGAGGTGGAGAAGGAGTCGTACGGGTGGTGCAGCAGGATGTCGCGACGGCGCATGGCCGAGAAAACGTTGGCAGCCTTGGACGTCTCGGACTCGTTGAGGAACCGGGACGTGTGCGGCATGTGCTTGGGGTAATGAAGGTCAGCACGGTCAATTCCGGCGATGACCGACAGGCCGCGGAGGTCCAACGGAGCCGGGAGCGAGTAGACCTCGGACTCTTCAACTCCCAGTTCGCGGATGAGCAGGGCGCGGATGTTGGGGTTGATGTCGTGGGTGACCTCGAGGCGGACGGGCGGGCCGAACCGGCGGCGCAGCAGTTCCTTCTCCAGCGCCTGCAGGAGGTTCTCGGCGTCGTCCTCTTCCACTTCCAGGTCCTCGTTGCGGGTGACGCGGAAGATGTGGTGTTCCAGGACTTCCATGCCGGCGAAGAGCTTGTCCAGATGGACGGCGATGACTTCCTCAAGCGCAATAAAGCGCGCCACGCGTCCCGGTATGGCCCCGGCCCGTGGACCGTCGATGGAGATCAGGCGGGGAAGCTGGTCCGGAACCTTGAGGCGGGCGAAGAGTTCCTTGTCGCTGACGGGGTTGCGCACCACCACGGCCAGGTTGAGGGACAGCCCCGAAATGTAGGGGAACGGGTGTGCCGGGTCCACAGCCAGAGGGGTCAGGATCGGGAAGACCTTTTCCGCGAACATGGCACTGAGCTGCTGCTTGGCGGCGTCGTCCAGTTCGTCCCAGTGCATCAGGTGGATGTGCTCATAGGCCAGGGCGGGGCGGATCTGCTCCGCATAGACCTGGGCATGGCGCTGCTGGAGGCGGTGTGCTTCGTCGCCGATCTTCTCCAGCACCTCGACGGGGCTGAGGCCGGCGGGGGAGGGCACGGCGAGGCCGGTGGCGATGCGCCGCTTCAGGCCAGCCACGCGGACCATAAAGAACTCGTCCAGGTTGGACGCGAAGATGGACAGGAAGGCCACGCGTTCCAGCAGGTGGAGGGTGGGATCTTCGGCGAGTTCCAGGACGCGGGAGTTGAAAGCGAGCCAACTGAGTTCGCGGTCCAGGAAACGGTCAGGCCGGATGTCCCCTTCGGGCAAAAGGTTGGGCGCAAACTCGGGGATGTCGATCCGGTCCTGGGTTGCACGCGAGGCAGGGACTTCGGATGAGCCGAAGCGAGCGCGCACCGACGCTGAAGCGCCCTCGGACGTGACTGTTCCGGCGGGTTCCGGTTTCATGGTCTCTCCTCTTACCTGGCGCTTGATGCTGGCCCACGGCCGGCGCGGTTCTCTACCAACCTTACAATCAATCAGCATGCACAAGCCCTGGATTTCGGGCGATTCGAAGCCATCAGTGCCACAGGTGGGCTAGCCCACCCGTGGCGGCACTAGACGGCGGCCAGCGGCCCGTACATCACGTCCATATCCCAACGTGTGAAGCCCAGGCCCCGGTAGAGGGAAACGGCGGCCGTGTTGTCTGCATCCGTGTAGAGCATGACGGCGTGCAGCCCCAGACCCTGTAGGTACCTGATGCCCGCCACCGTGAGCGCCTTGCCCAGGCCCATGCCCTGGGCAGCCGGGGTGACGCCCACCGCGTAGACCTCCCCGATCGCCGGGTGTGCTCCGTGGCGCGGATGCACCTTGGTCCAGTGGAATCCGAGCAAGCTGTCCCCGGTGTCCACCGCCAGCAGGAAGCCGGCGGGGTCAAACCAATCCTCCGCCATCCGGGCGTCCAGGTCCGCTCGGGTCATCGAGCCCTGCTCAGGGTGGTGGGAAAAGGCGGCGCGGTTCGCGGCCAGCCAGCGGTCCTCGTCCTGGCCCGGCACGAAGGCGCGGAGTGTGGCGCCGTCCGGAAGGCCGACGTCGGGCAGTTCGGCAGTGGCGGTGGTCAGCCGCATCTTCCAGAGCTCGCGCACCGGACCGTAGCCGTAGCGGGCGGCGAGGTCCGCTGCGGCTTCGTGGTTGCCGTGGGACCAGGCTTTCAGGCCGTCGAGGCCGCGCCCGGACTGGAGCGCGCCCACAAGCCGGTCCGCCACGCCCTGGTTGCGGTAGCTGGGATGGACGGCAATTTCCAGCACTCCGCTGCCGTCCGCTTCCTCCACAACAACTGCAAACCCGGCCAGGTCCTGGCCGGAGGAGGGGTCGGAGTCCTCATCCGGCGCGTACAAAGCAAGGGTCAGCAGGGAATGCTCAGCAGAGTCTCCGGCGCGCAGCGTCACCACTGTCTGTTCGGACAACGAGGGGTTGCCGTCGGATTCCTCGGCGGCTGCCAGGAGCGCCAGGCAGTCCTTCAGCAGTTGTTCTTCCACGCCACCGTGGACAACGAGGACGGGCCATTTTTCCGGGTGCGCAGGACTCATGAGGCTAGGCTATACGCCCCGGCCGGAAGGCGCTCCGATTTGAAGACCGTCCGCCAGCTACGTATAGTCGGTATGTCACCCGGCAGTACCAGGCCGGGAGCGAGGGGGATCCACCAGTGGGGTGGCCTCGATACGTTCGACCCGTATGTCCTCCACCAAGAACGCAACAGCCCCGGACCACCGGTCCGGGGCTGTTGCTGTATCTCAGGTGCCGTCAGTCAGGCCTCTGTCAGTTCGTCTTCCTGCTGACGCACCAACGTCAGGCGGTAGCCGACGTTGCGGACAGTGCTGATCAGGTTTTCGTGGTCGGCGCCGAGTTTGGCACGCAGGCGCCGGACGTGGACATCCACGGTGCGCGTGCCGCCGTAGTAGTCATAGCCCCACACCTCGGTGAGCAGTTGCGAACGGGTGAAAACGCGGCCCGGGTGCTGGGCCAGGTACTTGAGGAGTTCGAATTCCTTGAACGTCAGGTTCAGCGGCGCGCCGTTGACGCGGGCCGTGTAGCTCGCTTCATCGATGACCACGCCTGCCGCCCGGATCTCCGTGGGGGCATCATCCTTGTCCGGAACTGCCCGCGCCACGGAGAGCCTGATTCGGGCTTCCACCTCCGCGGGACCGGCTGAATCGAGCACGATGTCATCCACGGCCCAGGCCGACGAAACAGCGGCCATGCCGCCCTCGGTCAGGATCAGGACCAAGGGGGCGCTCAGGCCGGTAGCCTTCAGTAACTGGGTGAGGGAGCGGGCGCCGACAAGGTCCTTGCGGGCGTCCAGGAGCACGATATCGCAGGGATCGGTCTCCAGCAGGGCTGTTGGCTCCGCGGCGAGGATGTGCACGCGGTGATTCAACAATTCCAGGGCAGGCAGAATGTCCACCGAAGAACCGGTGCTGTTCGTCAATAGCAGGATGTGCGACATTGTTCCTCCAAGGGGCGTCCGCGCATCTTTGGGCGACTGAACCGGGTTTTCACCGGCCGGTACTATCTCACTGCAGCGCTCTGGGCCGACTAAGGATCTATCCGGCCGGCAACCGTGGCAGGAAGCGTAGCTGAACTTTGAGTATACCCACCGGCCCGCGCGTAGGCACGGATTCCACCCCTGCGGACCTTCGTTTTGCGACATATCCGGGTCACATGAGGCAGGATTGAGCCGTGGGGCAGAACGCCCTGCCGCGGAGGGCAGAGCCGCCGGGTCCACAGCCAGGATGGGATGCAACGAATTGAGTGCAGAGTCGAAGCCGCGAGCCGGAAGGCCGGGTTCCGTATGACCGCCGAGGTGCAGGCGCCGGCAAAGTCACTGGGCTCGTGGGTCATCGGCGTTGCCGGAGTGGCGGGGCTGGTGGCGATCATCGCCGGCGTGTATGTCTCCCGCGGGGCCCTCATCGGCGTCGCCGCCGTGATTGCCGTGGCGGTCGGTATTGGCTGGCCCCATTTCCTCCGGATCCCCGCGAAAAAAACCCTGGCGGCCGTCATCGCGTTGCCCGGCGTAGGATCGGCGCTCTCCGCCGGCTTTGTCCCGGCCCCGGGTTTCCTGGACTGGACGGCGGCCTTCATGGCGCTGGGAATGATGGCGGTGTTCGTGGTCCAGCTCATCCGTGGCACCGGCCAGGCCCAGCGTCTCGAATCCACCTTGGGCTGCTGCGCCGGTGTGCTCCTGTCCTGCCTCGGTGCCGGGTGGATTGCCGGCGCGCGGTTCAACGGGGTCCCGGAGATGCTCCTGGTGGCAGCCATCAGCGCGGCCGTGGCCCTGCTGGTCGGGCTGATCCGTTGGCCGGACAGGATCGTGGCCCCGCTCGGAATCGTCATGGCCGGACTTGCCGGGCCGCTGGCCGGCCTGGTCTTCTCCGATATTGCCGTGCTGCCGGCGGCGATCTTCGGCGTGGTGGTGGGAGCCGTGCTGGTCAGCTTCCGCAGGCTCGTAACACTTCGCGGGGGGCCACTGAATCTCCTGGCTGCGCTTAGCATGGGGCTTGCGCCGGTTTCGGCCGTGGGCTCCCTGGCTTACTTCATAGACAAACTACTCATCTACTAACCGGTTAGGATGGCATCATGTCCGTACTTGCATTTGAAATCTTCTTCCTCGTCCTGCTCGGCATCGCCAGCCTGTCCATGGCCTGGTTCGCCGGTTTTGTGGTCTACCGCCTGTTCAAAGGCCAGAAGTAAGCCGGTTCGACGAGCCAGCGTTTTCCTGAGGTCATTGCCGTGCCCATAGAAATTCCTACAGACCTGACACCGGAACTTGTCCCGCTTTCCTGGCTCATTGGTGAGTGGGAAGGCAGCGGCCGGCTTGGCAGCGGCGACGAGGAATCCGAACACTTCCTCCAGCACGTGTCGTTCACGCATAACGGGCTGGCGTATCTTCAGTACCGCGCGGAGAGCTGGATAACGGACGACGACGGCACGCGCCTGCGGCCGCTGACCGTTGAGACCGGTTTTTGGGCGCTGGAGCGCAAACAGCTTGATGCCGACGGCGGACCGGGCCTGATTCCGGCCGATATTGTTCCCGCCCTCAGGAGCGCCGATGAAGTCGAAGCGCTGCGCAATAAGGATGGCGGGTTCGATATCTCCGTGTCCATCGCCCATCCCGGCGGGATCTCAGAGCTGTACTACGGGCAGATCAAGGGCCCGCAGATCCACCTCACCACCGATATGGTGATGCGGGGCAGTCATTCCAAGGACTACAGCGCGGCCACGCGGATCTTCGGCCTGGTGGACGGCAACCTGCTCTGGCGCTGGGACGTTGCCACCGGCGGAACATCGCAGC
>DIZT01000179.1 GCA_002427975.1 Micrococcaceae bacterium UBA6021
ACCTCTCCCTCCTCTTCCTCGCGGGCGTGCTGGTGATGGTCTTCATCGATTCGCCGCTCACCCTGCTGGTCACGGCTATTGCGTGCGTGCTGATGGTGTTCGGCTGGTACGCCTGCCGCCAGCGGATCCGTGAAATCGCCGAGACCCGCCAGGGGTTCACCGGCATAGCCCCCGTGGTCGCCAACCCGCCCGCGGACGCGTTCAAAAGGTAGCGCCCTGCCGGCTGTGACGCCCGACGGCGGCACCTCGGTTCTGTAGACACGGAACCCAGGTGCCGCCGTCGTCACTCCAGGATCCTCCTGACGCCTGACAGACGCTGTCCGAGGCCCCCTCAGCGGACGCTGTACGGCGTATCCATGAGCGCGCGGGCCACCCAGCGGACAAGGTCCACCCGGTACCGCTCAAGGTCTGAAGCAGCGGCGGCGGCGCCTCAACGGCCGATCCGGCGTAACGCAACGCTCCTGCAACCCTTTCTCCCGGAATGATCGCCTATGCTCGCACAGAGCGCTTCACTACGATGCTCTGTGCAGTTCAACGACGAACCACCCGGGAGACACGGCATGACCAACTGGCGGATCAGGGATTTCCACTCGGCGGACCTGGACGGGATCCTGCACCTCTGGGAAACGCTCAAGGCCTCTGACGTGGAGCCCGTCTATGCCCTTTCCGAGGTGCTGGCGTCCTGCGAAAAGGACCACGCCGTGGTGGCCGTTCAGGGCGATCAGGTGGTGGGCGCCGCCGTCGGACGCGCCGCCCATGACCAGGGCTGGATCGTCTTCCTGGCCACGCTGCCTGAATACCGGGGGCGCGGGATCGGCACTTCGCTGCTCGCCGCCGTCGAAAACCGCATGGCCCCGCACGGCCTCAACAAACTCTCCGCCCTGATGCCGGAGGCGGAGACGCGCGTGGAGGCGTTCCTCAGCCGCGGCTTCGCGCTCAAGAAGAACCTGCGCTATTTCGAGCGGACCATCCCCGTCCAGCGCCAGGAGCTCGGCGCCCTGGGCCAGCTGGGCGGCCGGATCCTGGCCCGGGACCTGTGGGAGAACGTAGCCGGAATGCGCAAGGAAAAGGAACTCCTGGAGCGGCGGCTGGTCCTGCCCCTCGCGGAGGCCGACCTCGCGGATGAATACGGCGTGGTGCCGCCGCGCGCCGTGGTGCTGTTTGGTCCTCCCGGGACAGGCAAAACCACGTTCGCTAAGGCCATTGCGTCCCGGCTCGAGTGGCCGTTTGTGGAAGTATTCCCGTCGCGGCTCGCTTCAGACCCCAAGGGCCTGGCCGGCGCCCTGCGCGAAACGTTCCTGGAAATTGCCGAGCTGGAACATGCCGTGGTGTTCATCGACGAGGTGGAGGAGATCGCCTCCCAGCGTTCGGGCGAACCGCCGTCGCCGCTGCAGGGCGTCACCAACGAACTGCTCAAGATCATCCCGGCGTTCCGCGAACAGCCCGGCCGGCTCCTGGTCTGCGCCACCAACTTCATCCGGGCGCTTGACACGGCATTCCTGCGCCACGGCCGGTTCGACTACGTCATTCCCATCGGCCTCCCGGACCGCCAGGCCCGCGAAGCCATGTGGCAGCGTTTCATCCCGGCCGCCGTGGTGGACGACGTGGACATCGAGTTGCTGGTGGAGCGGACCGAGGGCTTCTCCCCCGCGGACATCGAGTACGCGGCCCGCAGCGCCTCCCAGCGTGCGCTGGAGAAAGCTGTGTACGACGACGGCGGCGCGGCTTCCGGAGGCAGCGTGTCAGTCCGCGAGGCGGTCCGGAAGGGGCCGTCCACGCAGGACTATCTGGACGCCATCGGTGAAACCCGGACCACTGTCAGCGCGGAGGTCCACGAGCAGTTCCTCGAGGACATCGACGCCCTGGGCCGCGTCTAGTCCAACCAACGCGGGGTCAGATACGGCCCATGTTGCGCCCCGGGATGGGCGCGGAGTGACCCCGCGTTGCCTTGGCTAGAGGGTGACGACGATTTTGCCTTTGGCGCGGCCTTCCTCCAGCACGGCGAAGGCTTCCCCGATCCGGTCAAACGGGTAGATACTGTCCACTACCGGCCTGAGTTTCCCGTCGTCCACGAGCCGGGCAAGGAAGCGGAGATCTTCACCGCTGGGGTGCATAAAGAGGTACCGGTAGCTGACCCCTAACCTGTGGGCCCGCCGTCGCAGGCTCCAGCTGATCACCCAGAAAAGCGGAGCCAGGAGGGGCCGCCTGAGGTCTTTCCTGGCCGTCAATGGTTCCGGAGCGCCAGCAATCGAAACGACTTTCCCGCCCGGCTTGAGGATGCGAAAAATCCCCTCGAGGGCTTCTCCGCCAACAAGGTCCAATCCGGCATCAAAACCATGGAGGAACCCGGCGAAATCTTGCTTCGTGTAGTCGATCACCCGATCGGCTCCCAGGCTGCGCACCAGGGCCTCGCCACGCGAAGAAGCCGTTGTGGTCACCTCCGCGCCGAGGTATTTGGCGAGCTGGATGGCCAGGGTGCCCACGCCGCCTGCCCCTCCGGAGATGAAGAGCCGGGTGCCGTGGCCCACGCCGAGTTCGTCGCGGAGAGCCTGCAGAGCCGTCAGCCCGGCGAGCGGCAGGCCGGCCGCTTCCGCAAAGCCCAGCGACACCGGCATTGGTGCCACCAGATCCTGCTGCAAGCAGACGAACTCGGCAAACGCGCCAAGCCTGGCCTTGTCCACGCGAGCGTAAACAGGGTCCCCGACGGCGAAGCCGCTGACTCCGGGGCCCACGGCATCCACCGTCCCCGCCAACTCGCAGCCGGCCACCGCCGGCAGCCGGAGCCGGGTGATGACGCGCAGCCCGCCCTGGCGGATCTTATAGTCCACCGGATTAAGCCCCTCAGCCACAACTTTGATCCGCACCTCGCCGGGTTCCGGCTGCGGCTCGGGGACATCACGGATCTGCATGGCATCCGGGCCGCCGTAGCGGGTGAGGACGTAGGCCCGCACGTCAGTCCCGGTGCGGCACGGGCTCGGACCCGGCACCCTCCGGGTCGTCGTAAGAGAGGTTCTCGTAGTCGGTGTCGTCCGCTTCATCCAGCAGGTCATCGAGTTCCTCGAGCAGCCACGGGTTCACGCGGGCCAGGATTTTCCGGACCTCCTCGACGTCGACGGCGGCGTACAGCACCGGCCGTGCGTCCCGGTACTTGGTGACGGGCGGCTTGTCTGGCCACTTCTGGGCCAGAGCCCGGACCCGTTCGGGGAGGGAATTGTGGGCGTTGTCGGCGATTTTCACGAGTGCTGCGTCGTGGTCCTCGGCGATAAAGCGGATGCCGGCCTCGTAGTCATCCGGGTTGTCGTGCAGCCGGTTGGTGACTCGCTCGATGATGTCCACGGCACGCTCGGAAACGCCCATCTCCAGCAGCGCCTGCCGCGTGATGGGAGTGTCCTCGGCAATGTCGTGGAGGTAGCCTGCAATCCGGATATCGTCGTCGAAATCTCCCAGGGCATCACCCACCGCAATCACATGGTCACGGTAGGGCCGCTTGAGCTTGTCCTTCTGCCGGTTGTGGGCCACCTCGGCCAGGACCTTCGCAGTCTCGACGGTGAATCCCGGGTGAGGGAGTTTTGCTTCAGTGAATTCGGGTTCCGACATGGCTTCAGCCTACGCGCAGGCGGCTAGATGGAACCGCCCCACAGC
>DIZT01000074.1 GCA_002427975.1 Micrococcaceae bacterium UBA6021
GGATGTCGAAGGATTCGGTTTCCACACGGGGGCCGTTGCCCGCCAGCAGCCGCTTGAGCATCGGCTGCAGTGCCGCAAGTTCGACGCCGGTACCTCCCGGGGTGCCGGCGGCCCCTGTCCTTGCCGCCCCTGTCCCTAAGGCTCCGGCGCTGGCCGCGGCTGCCGCGCGGGCACGCACCCTCCCGTCAGCGCCGATCAACAACGCCCATGCCGGAACCCTCTGTGTCAGCGCGGACAGGAGTTCGTGTTCCGGCCGCGCCGACAGCACGGCGCGCATCAGCTGCCGGTTGGTGTCCGCCAGCTGCCGGAACACCCGGGCGTTGCCGGACTCCAGCAGTTGCGAGAACTCCAGGCCGATGGCAGCGAACGGCACGGTGCTGGGGATCTGGACCAGCGTGAGGCGGTGGAACCGGCACGCGGCCACCAGTTGGTCCGGCACAGCATCGAAGTACGGTTCCAGGCCAAATCCCAGGGCAGCCACGCCCGCCTCCACCAGCCGCCGTACGTAGGCGTCAGCCATTGCTCCGCTGTTGGCGTGGCCGCTGCTGGTGGTGCTGCCGGTTTTGCTGCTGCTGGTGTTTTTACTGCTGTCGTCGCCGAGGAAGGGGAGTCCAGCCGTCAGGACGAACTCACCGTCGAGCAGGTACGGCGTGGGGTCCTCCAGCTCGCTGGGCTCCACCCAGCGAAGCGGTGCTGCGGCGTTGCCGGCGTCGTATATGACTGTCACGTCGCTCGGCAGTGCAGCGAGGAACTGCCCCAGGGTGACCGCGTCCAGGCGCTCAGTGCCGGCGTCCGCACGCTCCATGGAGCCGGAGTTGCCGCCGGCGAGGGCGGCAGCCGATGGTGCATTACGTCTCATGAAACAAAACTATAGGTCACTTTGCACTTCCTTGAGATGCGTCTCACACCCCTACTCTGGGGAAGGGGAAACCGACAAACTACTTACGAACGGACGTCAACGATGACTGTGCCTACACTCTCCGGACCGGCACCGGCCCGAACAGCGGGCCGTCCCGGCCTGGCCGCGCAACTGCTGCGCCGCAAGCCGATCGGACAGATGGTCAGTGAAGCTGAAAACGGCCATGGCGGGCCGAAGCTGATCCGCAGCTTCGGGGTCCTGCAGCTGACCATGATCAGCGTCGGCGCCACCCTGGGCACAGGCATCCTGGTGATCCTTGGCGAATCCGTGCCCCTGGCCGGACCTGCGATCTGGATCTCGTTCGCCATCGCCGGTGTGGCCGCATTGCTTTCCGCGGTGTCCTACGCCGAAATGGCCGGCCTGGTTCCGGTGGCCGGCTCCAGCTATTCCTACAGCTACGCGACTCTGGGTGAGGGCATGGCCTGGATCTGTGGATGGTGCCTCGTGCTCGAATACGCGGTCTCGGTTGCGGCCGTCGCAGTCGGCGCCGGCCAGTATGTGAACGAGGCACTCTCGGTCTTTGGCCAGGTTCTTCCGGATGCGATCTCCCAGCCGCCCGGTGACGGCGGCGTCTTGAACATTCCCGCCATGGTCATCGTGGTGCTTGCCATGATCCTGCTGGTTCGCGGCGCCAAGGAAAGCGCCTGGATCAACACCGCGATCGTCGTTATCAAGATAGGCATCCTGATCTTCTTTTGCGCCGTGGCTTTCACGGCCTTCAATGCCGGCAACTTCGAGCCACTCATGCCCATGGGGGCCGCAGGTGTCTCGGCCGCAGCTTCGAGCGTTTTCTTCTCCTACATCGGCTTCGACGCCGCCTCCACAGCCGGGGAGGAAGCCCGCAACCCCAAGCGCGACCTCCCGCGGGCCATCATGCTTTCCATGCTGATCGTCACCACCATCTACGTCCTGGTTGCCGTGGCCGCCATCGGCGCCCGCCCCTGGGGATGGTTCGACGGCAATGAAGCCGCCCTGGTCAAGATCCTCGAGGAAACCACCGGTCAGCCCTGGATCGCCGTCGTCTTCGCCGTGGGTGCCGTCCTTGCCATCGCCAGCATCGTCCTCACCGTCCTGTATGGGCAAACCCGCATTCTGCTGTCCATGGCCCGGGACGGACTGATTCCCAGGATCTTTAGCCGGGTGTCCGCACGGACCGGCACCCCGGTGGCCGGCACCCTCATCGTGGGCACCCTCGTGGCACTCACCGCGGGCCTGGTTCCGCTCGGCGCCCTGGCAGACGCCACGAGTATCGGAACCCTCTTCGCCTTCGCGCTGGTGAACGTCGCTGTCATCTACCTCCGCCGCAACCGGCCGGAGCTCAAGCGGACTTTCCGCGTTCCCTTGTTCCCTCTGACGCCCATTCTCGGAGCGCTCATGTGTGCGTACCTGATGGCCAACCTCGGCCTGGACACCTGGGTGACCTTCGGCATCTGGATGCTCGTGGGGTTCGCAGCCTACTTAGGCTACGGACGCCGGAACTCCCGGGTGGCGGCCTTGAGCAACGAGGAATACCGTGAACTGAGCGGGCGGGAATCTTCAGTACTGTCCACCCCCGAACCGATGAAGGCAGAGATTTCATGACCATCGCAACCGAACTGCCGGCCTCCGATCCGTCCAGGACGTCTGCGGACCAAACGGCAGCCGAAGCCCCGGCACTTTTCGACAGCCCGGCTGGCCCCATCACCATGCTGAACCCGGACTTTCCGTTCAGCTATGACCATTACCTGGCCCACCCGGCCGGCCTGGGTGCTGTGCCGCCTGAGCTCCACGGCACCGAGGTCGCAGTCGTCGGTGCTGGACTTTCCGGGCTGGTGACCGCGTATGAGCTCATGAAGCTGGGCCTCCGCCCGGTGGTCTACGAGGCGGACCAGATCGGCGGCCGGCTGCGCACCGCAAACTTTCCCTCAGCACCTGGAGTAGTGGCGGACCTTGGCGGGATGCGGTTCCCGGTGTCCGGCAAGGCTTTCTACCACTATGTGGACCTGCTGGGCCTGGACACCCAGGACTTCCCTAATCCGCTGGCGGCCGTAACCTCCAGCACCGTGATCGAACTCGCCGGCCAGAAGCACTACGCCGCCACGGCCCAGGACCTGCCGCCGTTCTTCCGCGAGGTGGCGGATGCCTGGAAGGCCGCCGTGAACGACGGTGCAAAGTTCGGCGACATGCAGGACGCCATCCGGGCACGGGACACCGCCAGGATCAAGGAAATCTGGAACGAACTCCTGCCCCTCATGGACGAGCAGACGTTCTACGGCTTCATCGCCGCCAGCGAGTCCTTCAAACAGGCGGGATTCGCGCACCGGGAGGCGTTCGGCCAAGTAGGCTTCGGCACCGGCGGCTGGGACACCGACTTTCCCAACTCCATCCTGGAAATCCTCCGCGTTGTCTACACAGACGCTGATGACCAGCACCGGCTCATCAGCGGGGGAGCGCAACGGCTCCCCGAGGCACTGTGGCAGCACACGCCGTCGGGCATGGCGCACTGGCCGGAAGGGACGTCCCTGGCCTCGCTGCACGCGGGCTCGCCCCGCGGCGCGGTAGTCAAAATCAGCCGGGATTCCAACGGCGACCTTCGCATCCGTGAGCGCTGGGGCCGGGAAGCCAGGTACCCCGCCGTGGTCACCACCTGCCAGTCGTGGCTGCTGTCCACACGGATCCACACCGAGGAGTCACTGTTCCCGGCCGAGCTGTGGACCGCCATCGAGCGCTCGCACTACATGCAGTCCTCGAAGACCTTTGTGATGGTGGACCGGCCGTTCTGGAAGGACATCGATCCGGAGACCGGCCGCGAGGTGCTGTCCATGACCCTGACCGACCGCCTCAACAGGGCCACTTACCTCCTGGATGACGGACCGGACAAGCCCGCCGTGATCCTGCTGTCCTACACATGGAACGACGACGCCCTCAAGTGGCTGGCACTGGATGCGGACGAGCGCGTTGAACTGATGCTGCATTCGCTCGAACAGATCTACCCGCGGGTGGACATCGCCAGCCACATCGTAGGCCAGCCCATCACGGTCTCCTGGGAAGCGGACCCCAACTTCATGGGGGCGTTCAAGGCGAACCTGCCGGGGCATTACCGCTACCAGCAGCGCCTGTTCACCCACTTCAAGCAGGACAAGCTGCCCGAATCCCAACGCGGGATCTTCCTGGCGGGGGACGACGTGTCCTTCACCGCCGGCTGGGCCGAAGGCGCCGTGACCACCGGACTGAACGCTGTGTGGGGCGTGGTCAACCACCTCGGCGGTTCATCGGCGCCCGGCAACCCCGGCCCCGGCGAACTCCTGGATGCCATCGGGCCTATCGCCCTCGACT
>DIZT01000278.1:0-30360 GCA_002427975.1 Micrococcaceae bacterium UBA6021
GGGCTGCGGGCGTTGGGCGAATCGCTCGGGAACCAGCGGACCCCTGACCCCGACGTTCTGGCGGCCGGCATGAGCGCCTTCGCTGCCAGAATCACCGAACTTGGTAAAGCCGCGCCGGGCGACAAGACCATGGTGGATGCGCTGCTGCCCTTCACGGAAGCCTTCACCCGCCTGGTACAGGAAGGCGAAGAACCCCTCCAGGCATGGTCCGCCGCGGCCCTTGACGCAGTGGCGGCGGCCGAGGCCACGGCCGCACTGCGCCCACTGAAGGGACGGGCACGGCCCCTGGCGGAGAAGAGTCTGGGCACTCCGGACCCCGGTGCCACATCCCTCGCCATGATTTTCACCGTCATGGGCCCGTTCCTGGCAGTTTCGAGCCAGCCCGGCACCAGCCAATCGGACTCCGCACCCAACCAGCCGGCCGGAGCGCTTTCATGACCACCACGCCGGCAACCAGGGGGCTGCGCCTGGTCCTGGGTGCCGATGAGGCCGGCGTCGACTACAAAAACCGCATCCTGGCCGACCTGCAGGCTGATCCGAGGATCAGCGAGATCATCGATATCGGCGTCAACCGGAGTGACGCCCCGGAGGACTTCACCAGGCCGTACCCGTACGTTGGCATCGCGGCCGGCGAGCTGATCCGCGACGGGCGCGCCGACCGCGCCATTCTGTTCTGCGGCACGGGAATCGGCGTGGCGATCGCCGCCAACAAGGTGGATGGAATCCGGGCCACGACGGCCCATGACTCCTTCTCCGTGGAGCGGTCCGTCCTGTCCAATGACTGCCAGGTCCTCACCATGGGGCAGCGGGTTGTGGGAGTGGAACTGGCCAGCAGGCTGGCCCGTGAATGGATCGGCTACACCTTTGATCCCAGCTCAGCCTCGGCGGACAAGGTCAAGGTGCTCACGGACTTCGAGGGCTGCTGAGCGCTGCTGCTGCCCGACCGGGCCCACACCGCCCCAAAACTCCAGCGGGCTATAGCTCCGGCTCCTGCTTACTGCGCCGGAGGCTCGTAATGCGGCGGGTAATTCGGCGGCGATGTGGGCGGCTGGCCATACGATTGGTTCCAGCCGTTGGGAGCCACAGGCCCCCCTGCGCCGCCTCCGGCGTGGGCCCACCCTGGAGGCGTGCCTCCCTGAATTCGGATGAGCTCTGCAGTATTTTCCGCGGTGCGGATACCTGCCACCAGTGATTCCAGACCGATCCGGGCCAAGGCCAGGTAGATCAGTACAACCAATGGTCCGATAACCAGCATGACCAGGATGCCCAGTATCGCGTTCCGCGTGGCGAATGAGGCGATGACGCTGACAATGTAGCCGATACCAAGGGCAACCATGATCAGAATGTAGACAATTCTGGCAATTGATGGAGAAACGAACCTGGTAAATGAGAGGTCGAACAGATTTTTCAAGAGTCCCCCGAATAGCTCCCGCCGGTGAGGCGGCCGATTACGCTGATGCCTGCCAGCCTAGCTGCTCCGCGATAATCTCCCCGGCAAAAACTCCGGAGAGAGACCGGGCTAGAGCTGCGGCTGCTGCAGGAACTCTTTCAGGTTCAGCGGCTCCCGGCCCGTCAGGGTCCGCACGTCGGGCGACAGTCCTGCCAGCTCGCCCGCGGCGATGGCCGTATAGGTGCTCACCCAGGCATCCACCTGCCACGGGGGCGCCCCGTAGGACGCCCGGGATGCGTAGGCTTCCTCGACCGTTTCCGGGCGATAGGTGACGGTCCGTCCGGTCTCCGCTGTCAGGACTTCCGCGGCGTAGGCCAGCGAAATTTCTTCGGGGCCGGTGAGGTCGTAGGTGGCCCCCACATGAAGTGCGGGATCCAGCAGTACCGTCACTGCGGACCGGGCGATATCCTCTCGGGCCACTGCCGACACCACACCGTCGCCGGCGGGTCCGCGGATCACGCCGTCCTCCCCGGTCAGGAGCGGCAGGAAATCCAAGTAGGAGTTGTCCCGCAGGAAGGTGAAGTCCATTCCGGACGCCCTGATGTGCTCCTCGGTGGCGTAGTGGTCACGGGCCAGCGTGAATGTGGCTTCGGGGGCGGCGCCGTAGAACGAGGTGTACACCACGTGCTGCACTCCGGCGGCAGCGGCGGCGTCGATGAAGATGTAGTGCTGGGCCAACCGGTCCTCCGCCTCCGCCGCCGACACCATAAACAGCGTCTTCACCCCTGCCAGGGCCTCGCCGGTCTGGACAGTGTTTGCGTAACTGAAGGCCAGCGGGACTGCACCGGACAGCTCCGGCGCCCGGCCGGCATCGCGGACCAACAGCCGCTGCGCCGTCCCCGCCTCCGCGAGTTGACGGGCCACTATCGCGCCCAGAGCTCCCGTGGAGCCGGTGACTGCTAGATCTGGCAACGTGTTCATTCAGCCTCCTAGGCTTCCCGCGTAGCGGGGGACTTGGTCAACGCCGGATCGCGTTCAGCCAGCGAGCCGATCGCGTCGTCGACCTTCTTCATGATCTCCGACTCGAGCTTCACCCCCGCAGCGCCAACGGTGTCCGCGAGCTGCTCCGGCCGGGACGCACCCACGATGGCCGAGGCCACGTTCGGGTTCTGCAGGACCCAGGCCACCGCGAGCTGCGGCATGGTGAGCCCGGCTTCTTCCGCGATCGGCTTGAGCCCCTGGACCCCGGCCAGGACGTCGTCGCGCATCCAGCGCTCGATCATCCTGGCGCCGCCCTTGTCATCCGTGGCCCGGCTGCCTTCCGGCGCCGGCCGGCCGGGCAGGTATTTGCCGCTCAGCACACCCTGCCCCATCGGGGACCAGACAATCTGGGAGATGCCCAGCTCCTCCGACGCCGGCACTACCTCGGCCTCGATGACCCGCCACAGCATGTTGTACTGCGGCTGGTTGGAGATCAGCTGGAAGCCCAGTTCCTTGGACAGTGCATGTCCTTCGCGGAGCTGCTCCGCCGTCCACTCGCTGACGCCGATGTAGAGCGCCTTGCCCTGCCGGACGATGTCCGCGAACGCCTGCATGGTCTCTTCCAGCGGCGTTTCGAAGTCATAGCGGTGGGCCTGGTAGAGGTCCACGTAATCCGTCTGCAGCCTGCTGAGCGAGCCGTTGATGGACTCCATGATGTGCTTGCGGGACAAGCCCAGATCGTTTTTGCCCTTGGGCCCGGTGGGGCCGAAAACCTTGGTGAAGATCTCCAGGGACTCCCGGCGCTCGCCCTTCAACGCCGCGCCGAGGACCGTTTCCGCGGCGGTGTTGGCATAGACGTCCGCGGTGTCAAAGGTGCTGATGCCGGCGTCGAGCGCTGCCCGCACGCACCGGGTGGCGACGTCGTTCTCCACCTGGGAGCCGTGCGTGAGCCAGTTGCCGAACGTGATTTCCGAGACTTTAAAGCCGCTGTTTCCGAGGTATCTGAATTCCATGGTTTCCACGCTAGCCGAGATGGTTGCTCAGGGTAAGGGCTTTCCGGAACGCCCAACGGCGGTGCCGCCGCCCCAGCCCCTCAGCGGCGGCGGAGTTCCGCGTACTCCAGGGACGGCACTACTGCCCCGGCGTCACGCTCCACGAAGTTGGTCCCGGGAGGCACCACTTCGTCGACCGCGTCGAGCACGGACTCGCCCAGGAGGGTGTCCGCTGCCTTGAGGTAGGTCCGGAGATGAGCCTCGGTGCGCGGACCGATGATCACGCTGCTGACCGCTGGGTGGTTCAGTGCGAACCCGATCGACAGTTCCACAAGCGAAATCTCCAGCTTGTCGGCCAGCCGGGCCAGTGCGTCCGCGGCAAGCAGCTTCCGCTCACTGGAAGGCCCGGAAATGTCGTAACGCCCCGGCAGCGAGTGCACGCGGGTCGGCGGCTTCCCCGCGTCCAGGACAAACTCGCCGGACAGCCAGCCCCCGGCCAGCGGACCGTACGCGAGCACACCCAGGCCGTATTGCTGGGCAATGGGGAGGATATCGCGCTCGTTGCCGCGGACCAGCATGGAATAGGGGACCTGGTTGGCCACCGGCGGGATCAGGTGGTTGGTTGTGGCCAGCCACTGGGCCTCCACGAGCTGCGCCGGAGTGAACACCGACGTGCCGTAATACAGGATCTTGCCCTGCCGGATGAGGTCGTTCAGGGCTGTGATGGTCTCCAGCACGTCGGTGTTGTAGTCCGGCCGGTGCGCCTGGTACAGGTCGATCCGGTCCGTCTGCAGCCGGCGAAGGCTGCCCTCCACCGCCTGCATGATCCAGCGCCGGGAGTTCCCGGCGTGGGCCGGGTTGGCGCTCATCTGCCCATGGAACTTGGTGGCCAGGAAAACGTCGTCGCGGCGGCCGCGAAGCGCGCGGCCCACCACCTGTTCGGACTCCCCCTGGGAGTAAACGTCAGCGGTGTCCACTGCGGTGATCCCGGCGTCGAGGGCGGCCTGGATGATGCGGATGCTTTCGTCTGCACCGGTGGGGGCGCCACCCGTTGGAGCTCCGCCCCCTGCGGCGCCGGGCCCTTCGCCGAAGTTCATGGTGCCCAGCGTGAGCGGGCTGATGGGCGTGCCCGACCGGCCGAACACGCGCAGTTCGCTGAGGCTCATCCCCGGCTCCTCACAGTCGATGGTCCACGCGGATTGCTGTGGATCGTCACGACGCTACACAAATTCGGCGGAGCGGAAACGATTCGTGCCACAGTCCTTCGCTTTTCGTAGCACGGAGTAACGCGGGGCGGAGGAGTGACAATTTGTGACGGCCCGGGAGCGGTCCGGTCCTCAGTGGCCGTCCGCTGGCAGCTTGGCCTTGAGGACCCTCGCGTGGCCCGACAGCGATACCAAGGAGCCGGTGTCCAGCAGGGACAGCGGCGCCGGGGCCGGCGGCCTTGTGAAGGAGCGGGCAGCGCCCTGGGCGGCGTTGTCAGGGCTGGCGGTATCGCGTCCGGTTTTGTCACGCCCGGGGATGTCCCGGTGCAGCGCCGACTCCACCAACGGGGCCACCGCCTCCACGTTTGCCGCAGGAACGGAAGGGCCCGGAAGATCACCGCCCGACACCTTGATCTCCCGTGCGGCGGCACGTGCGCGCGCCATGGCCCGCGCATCCGCTTCTGCCACCGCGGCAGCCCAGTCTTCGGCGAGCACCGGAGGTTCCTTGCCGACCGCCGTCAGCAGCGGGTGATGCACCACCGCATAGTGGAACCGGGGCCGGAGCCCGGAAGGTTTGAGGAAATCGCGGCTGCCGCGCAACGCTTTGCCCCAGCCGCGCAGCGCACCGGCTTTCGCGCGCAGCACCCCGCCGCGGGCCGGCCGTCCGGTAGCGGTGGCGGCAGCGCCGTCGTCGTGCGTTAAGCCAGGGGCGTCCGACGGCGGCCCGGGCTCCCCGGTCAGGTGGACCAGCGGGAGGGTTTCGTTCCTGGGGCGCCGCCCCAACACGGTCATCACGGTCAGTACCAGCAGCCGCCCGGCGCCGGCGAGCAACAGGGTAAGAACCACCAAAAGGAACAGGCCCACGAACATCAGGAACGCCAGGCCGAGCGTGCCGAAAAAAGTCAGGTTGAGGGCAATCGTCGTCGAATCTCCCACGTCACCTCTCCTATCTGCCGGCGGTGGAGTCCGTCCGGGCACCCATCACCACGGGCAACAGCCCCTCCACCACCTTACGGACTATTTGCGGGCCACGCCGCCGCTGGGCGGGCCGCGCCCGAGGTTGTTTCGAAGCTGTTACCGGATTATGACAACGGCGGCTGCGCCTATAGTCGGAAGGGATCCACGAGGCTGCGCGAAAGCCGGCCGGACAACCACTAACAGGAGTGCAATGCCTGAAAATCCCCTGGCCGCCGGCAACTGCCACTGCCTGTCCGGCGAGGCATACACAGAGTGCTGCGGCCGCTTCCACAATGGCGGGGCCGAAGCCGCCACGGCGGAGCAGCTGATGCGCTCCCGCTACACCGCGTTTGCCCTGCTCAACGCCGAATACCTCCGGAAAACCTGGCATCCGGAGACCGCGCCCGCAGAGCTTGAAATGGACCCCGCCATGGAATGGCGCCGCCTGGACATCCTCTCCACGGACCGCGGCGGGCCGCTGGACAACGAGGGAACCGTCGAGTTCAAGGCCCATTTCCGGCACGACGGCGAACGCGGAGTCCACCACGAAACCAGCCGCTTTGTCCGTGAGAACCGCCGCTGGTATTACGTCGACGGCGTCCTGCCGGCCTAGCCCTCGCTGTACGTTTCGTCAGGGCTGAACCCGGCCCGGTCCACCTTGCGGTGGAAATGCATGCCCGCCAACCCGCCCAGCACCGCGCCCCCCAGCGCGACCAGGGCCACCACTACCGCGGCAATGATGCTGGTGAGGGTCAGTTCGCCTTCGTTGATGGGGATCCGGGGGAAGCTGTTGAGGCTGGCCAGGACGTTGAACTGCTGGCCGGCGATGAGGCCCAGCAGCGCCACCACAACCGCGGCGATCAGCGCCCAGATCCACACCATGAATCCCTGCCGGGCGCCGTTGAACCGAGCCATACGGCCGGCAACGTAGCCGCCGGAGTAGTAGGAGATGAACAGGATCACGAGCAGGACGATGATGCCCACCAGCCCGACGGCGCCGTTGGTAGTCACCCGGGTAACGGCCTCCTTCACGTCGGTGTTGTTCGCCAACCCCACCGCGGTTCCGGCTGCGGCCACAAAGGCCGTGAGCAGGACGGCCATCCCGGTGGCGGCGAGCCAGCCGAAAAAGGCCGAACCCACCTTGACGCCGCCGAACTGGTCCTTCTCCCTGGCCACGGCGGTCTGCTGGTCAGTCAGGCGCGGATCCGTCAGGCGTGGATCCAGCACCGGAGCGTCAGTCGGGTAGTCCTCTGGGTCCGTTTGGTTGCTCATGAGTCAACTCAACCACCGCTCACCAGTGATAACAAGGCTGCTTATTATGGCTAGCGGTACTTCCGGTGCAGGTTTTCCTTTGTGGACGCCCCCGGCGTGGCATCGGCTATCCACGGGCCGGTGCCCTCCGACGGGTCCAGGACGCCGGCCTCAAGCCAGGTGTAATCGCCGGCCAGGACCTTGCGGGACAGGACGTGGTCGCCGTCGTCCGTGTTGCGCCACAGCTGGTCAAAGTACTCGTCAATCCGGACGCGGGCCTGCTCGCAGAATGCCTCGGCCAGTTCGTAGGCACTGGCGGCATGTTCCGGCGTGGTGCGAAGGATCATCTCGGCCCGTGAACAGGAGGCGGCCATGGCGAACAGCTCGGCGCCGATGTCCACCACCCGGCCCAGGAACGCCTGCTTGTACTCCAGCTTCGCCTGCCAGCGACCCATGCCGTAGAACGTCTGCCGTGCCAGCCGGCGCGAGGACCGTTCCACAAAGCGCAGCTGCTTGGCCAGCCTGCCGAAGTCGCCGTAAGACCGGGGGTCCATTCCGGGGCCGGCCACGAGTTTGGGCAGCCATCTGGCGTAAAAACCGGAAGCTCCGACGGCGGCCCTCGCCTTGTCCTGCAGGCTCGCGTCCACGGAGGCGAGGTCGCCGGCGGCGGCAAGGTGGGCGTCCACGGCTTCGCGGGCGATCAGGAGTTTCATGATCTCCGAGGAGCCCTCGAAAATCCGGTTGATCCGCAGGTCGCGCAGCTGCTGCTCGGCCGGAACCGCGCGTTCGCCCCGGGCGGCCAGGGACTCCGCCGTCTCAAAGCCGCGGCCGCCGCGGATCTGGACCAGTTCGTCGGCGATCCGGTAGCTGATCTCGGTGGACCACAGCTTGGCCAGGGCGGCCTCGATCCGCACGTCCTTCTGCCCGGCGTCGGCGAGTTCCGCGGATAGCTCGAACACGGCATCCAGGGCGAAGGCGGACGCGGCGATGAAAGCGATCTTCTTGCCTACCGCCTCATGCTTGCCCACCGGCTGGCCCCACTGCGTCCGGGCGTTGGACCACTCCCGGGCAATCTTCAGGCTCCAGCGGCCGGAGGCGACGCAGAGCGCCGGCAGGGAGAGCCGGCCCGTGTTCAGCGTGGTGAGCGCGATCTTCAGGCCCTGGCCCTCACGGCCCAGCCTGTTCGCCGCGGGAACCCGCACCTGGTGGAACCGGGTCACGCCGTTTTCGATGCCGCGCAGCCCCATGAACGTGTTGCGGTTCTCCACCGTGATGCCGGGGGAGTCCATCTCCACCACGAAGGCGCTGATGCCGCCCTTATGCTCGGTGCCGTCCGCATCGGTGCGGGCCGGCACCACGGCCATCACCACCACCAGTTCGGCGATCACGCCGTTGGTGGTCCAAAGTTTCACGCCGTCCAGGACGTAAGACCCGCCGTCGTCCGTGGGAACGGCGGTGCTGCCCATCCGGGCGGGATCGCTGCCCACATCCGGTTCCGTCAGGAGGAAAGCCGTAATGGCCCCGGCGGCGCAGCGCGGCAGGTATTCGCGTTTCTGCTCCGGCGTGCCAAAGACCTTCACTGGCTCGGGCACACCGATGGACTGGTGGGCGGAGATCAGGGCACCGATGCTCGGGTGGACACTGCCAAGCAACGCCAGGGCCCGGCCGTAGTAGACCAGGGACAACCCGAGTCCGCCGTACTCCTGCGGGATCTTCATGCCAAACACGCCCAGGTCCGCCAAGCCCTGGATGTATTCGTCCGGGATTTTGGCATCGCGCTCGATCACGCGGCCCGACATGGTGCGTGCGTACGCGGTGAGGCGCTCCATAAAGGCATCGCCGCGTTCCACGTCATCGGCCTTTGCTTTCGGCCAGGGGTGGATGAGGCTGAGGTCGAAATTCCCCAGGTACAGTCCCTTGGCGAAACTCGGCCGGTCCCAGCCAATCTCGCGGGAGGCTTCAGCAAGTGCCCGGGCGTCCGCTGCGGTGGCTTCGGGCCCGATGTTGCCCGCGGCGACGGGGAATTCGACGACAGGAGCGTCGGTGGCAGCTGCGTTTGTGGCGGGACTGTCAGTGGCGGAGCTCATGGGGTATCTCCTCTGCCCGGGATGGCCGGTTCAAGCCATGGATCCGCCGGGTTGGAGAACCCTTTAGCTATCTCTCAACATTACCCGCGGGTAGCTTCCAGTGCTAGGGGATGGCTGGCCGTGGAAGTCCCCGGGGATTTCCACGGTGGAGGCATGGTGGACCAGCCTGTCCCAGCCGTGGTTGATTCCGTGGACCGCCATCAGCAGCGTGGTGGAGACGAGGAACCAGGCCAGCTTGCCCACCCCCACCACCACCAGGGCCAGGAAGCCCGCTGTCAGGACGAAAGCCACCAGGACCAGGGCAAGCACCAGGGTTCCCATGAACACCATGGTGGCTGTGTCCACTGCACTTAAGTCGAACTGCATTGTTCCCCCTGCTGCGCCATTGCTTTGGTTGAGATCAGTAGCATGAGCGTAGGGGTTGTCTGCGGGCCCAGCCAGAGCTGCGCCGCCGGCACGGCGGGTTGATGCGGGATCGCAATGCTACCGGGACGTAGGTCACGGAGCGGTCGCGGAGGCCTCCCACGTATCTTGTGTGGCTCTGCGTTAACCTTGTAGTTGGCAGTTTTCGCGATCCGCGCTGCCCAACCATCACCCAGCAGCTGAAGGAGAGTGCGTGCCCCGCTCCGCCAGGTCATCCGCTGACGCGATCAGCGCCCGGCTCCGGGACCTCGAACTCCTCACCAAGGGACCCGCCTGGGCCCTGACCCGCTCGGCACCCTGGGTGATCGCGGTGCTGCAGGCATCCTTTACCCGCACCCGTCCGCAGCTTCCGCTCGAGGAGTTCCATGCCGACGTCGACTCCTTCCTTGAGCAGCTCCGGCGCCAGGAGCCCGGGCCCGGTGGTGCCGCCAACGGTACGTCCTCCGGCAGGAACTATGCGGACGAGTGGACGCGCAAGCACTTCCTGACCCGCCGCAACCAGTCGGGGCAGATCGTTTATGAGGTCACCGAACCTGCCGCCCGTGTGCTCGCATTCCTGGACAGCCTCTCCAGCGAGCGGTCCACCCTGAACGGGTCCCGGCTGGGCACTCTCCTGGGCGACGTGGAGAAGCTGGCCAATGAGACCAATCCGGACCAGAGCGCCCGGCTGGAGTCCCTGGAGGAAGAGATCGGGGAACGGCAGCAGCTGATCCAGGACATCAGCTCCGGCGACTTTGACGGCCTGCTGGACGACGACGAGGCCGTGGAAGCCGCCGGGAACATCCTGGACCTCGCCGCCAGCCTGCCCGCCGACTACAAAAAGATGCGTGACCGCATCGAGGAACTCGTGGGCGAGCTGCGGAACCAGATCATCGAGGAGTCGCTCAGCAAGGGTGCCACCATGGCCCAGGTGCTCGAAGCGGACAAGCGGCTGCGGCAGAGCCCCGAGGGCAGGACCTTCCGTTCGTTCACGGCGTTTCTGGAGGACCCGCAGCAGCAAATGCGGTTCCGGTCAGCCATCGGCGAGGTCCTCAGCCGGCAGTTCGCTGACGACCTGTCGCCGGAGGACCGCGAGACCCTCAAGAATCTGGTGGCCGAGCTCCGCCAGCAGCACAGCCAGATCCAGCGCATCTACGGCAAGCTCAGCGAAAGCCTGAACACGTACGTCCAAAGTGACGACTTCCGCCAATCCGTCCGCCTGCGCAAGGTGCTGCGTGAGGCCGAGCAGGCCATCAGGTCCCTGCCCTATGAACGTGAACGGCCGGGCCTGGTCCGTGGTCCGGTGCTGTTCAACGCAGGCTTCGAATCGCTGGCCATGGTCAAGCTTTACGATCCGGACGAGTTTGCCGTCCCGCCCAAACTCGCGGACCCCATCGCCTTCAGCGACTCCGACCGCGTGCGCTCGCCGAGAACGGGCAAGGCGCGTCCCGACGCCATCCGGGCCGCCGTCGCCGGCGCCGCCACCCTGGCCGAGGCCTGGGCCCAGCTGCCACCGGAGGAACAGCACATCAACTCCATCCGGGCGCTCCTCTCGCACGCACTCCAGGAAGGCGCGGGCTTTGACCGCGACGCCTGGGACGGCCTGGACTTCGAACAGATCGACGGCACCACCCGCACGGCGTACCTGCCGGTGGTCACCCTCAAGAAGGATTGACGATGACAGAAGAAATTACGACGACGGCGCACCCGGTGGTCGAGCTTGGGGCCACGCCTGCCGGGTTCCCTGGCCGAGCTAGCGAGGTTAGGGGGCAGGTGGGGAGCGAGACCCAGGAGATTTCGACAGGCTCAATCACCGGGCAGGCAAGCTCAATCCACGGGGGAATCACGCCCCGGGACACTTTTGTTGACGGCGCGGCACTGTTTCCCGGCGACACCGGAGTGCTCTCCATGAAGGTGCGCCAGTCGCTGGTGAAGCTACTCAAGGGCCCGTATGTCGACGGCGGCCGGGACGAAAAGTTGTGGACCACACTGCTGGATAACCAGATCATCCTGCGCAGCCGCCTGTCCGAACTTTTCCTGACCCTGCAACTCGACCACGAACGCAAGATCGCGGTCCTGCGACCTGTGGACCCTGAGGCCATCGGCGGCAGCACCCGCTCCAGCATCCTGCGCCAGCAGCGTGCGCTGAGCCGGGTGGAGACCATCGTGCTGCTCCGACTTCGCCTGCTGCTGGACCGCCATGTCACCGCCCAGACGGATCCCACCATCACCCGTGAGGAAATCGCAGACCTCGTGGCCCACTACCAGCCCGCCGGTCAGCAGGACGCGCTGAGGGATTCGGACGTGGTCAACCGCGCCATCACCAAGCTCCTGGCCCGCCAACTGCTCATCACCACGGGCCTGGACGATGTGTACACCATCTCCAACGCCCTCCCATTGGCCCTCCCCTTCGAAAACATCGGCGACATCCCAGCCCAAATCGAGGCCCTGGTAGCAGCCACCACAGACCCAACAGGTACGGAAGCGCTAATAGAACTCGACAGCGACACTTCGTCAGAGGACGCTGGCGAAGAAGACAACAGCGACGACACCGGGGACATTCGGCAGCATGCGTCTAAGCGAGGCACGAGCGAGCATGCAGAGCATGTGTCCGGTGGCGACGCGACAGGCGATCACACCGAAACGGAGGAAACCAAGTGAGCATCGCAACCATGCTGCCGATGGGCGACCTCACAAACCCCGGCCAGATGCGCCTTGCTTTGGTGCAGGTGGTCAACTGGGGCACGTTCCATGGGGCGCACACAATGCACGTGGACCGGAACGGAACGCTGCTGACGGGCAACTCGGGCGTGGGCAAGTCCACGCTGTTTGATGCCATGCTGCGGGTGTTTGATGCCCGGCCGCGCTCCAACGAGGCCGCTGCCCAGCGCGCCGGCGGTGTTGTGGAGGACAAGAGGACCACGTTCACGTACATGCGCGGCAAGGTGGGCGACAAGGCAGTGGGCGAAGGCTCGGCCAGTGCGTTCCAGCGCCCCGGTGCCACCTGGTCCGCCGTCGGGCTGACGTTCGATAACGCCGCGGGCACCCGCGTCACGGTGTCGGCGCTGTTCGACGTGCCCAAGAACGGCACGGAGTCCAGTGTTGGCCGGTTCTACCTGATCGACAGCAAGCCGCTGGACCTGCCCGCGATCGAGGACATCGCGGAGAAACGCTTCACCAAGGCCGCGTTGGAGACCATCTTTCCGGACGCCCAGATCTTCGATGTCCACAAGGCCTTTGCGGAGCGTTTCCGCCGGCTCCTGGGCATCAGTTCGGACCAGGCCCTGCCGCTGCTCCGCGTGATCCAGGCCGGCAAGGGCCTGGGCGGCAGCGTCAACACGTTCTTCCGCGACCAGGTCCTGGACGCCCCGGCCACCCTTGCTGCGGCGGATGACGTGGTGGAGGAATTCAGCAACCTGATGTCCATCCGGCAGCGGCTGGAGGACGTGCGGCAGCAGCGGGACCAGCTGGCTCCGGTGCCTGGCCTGAACAAGGAGTACGCGCAGTCGCTCCTGGACGCGAACCGGCTCCGTGAGCTGGCGGGCGAGGAATTCGAGGCCTACAAACAGCAGCTCGCTGTCACGGTGCACCAGAAAACGCTGGGCCGGTTCAAGGAGCTGGCCCAGGCGAAGGCCAAAGAGCTGGGCGTGGAACGTTCGGTCCGCGACGGGCAGGCCAAGGAACTGCGTGAGCTGGAGACCGACTACAACAACCAGGGCGGCAACGCGATCTCCGCGATCGAGCAGTCGCTGGAAAACGCCAAAGTGGGGCTGAGGCTCCGCGAACAGGTGGAGGAAGCGGCCCGCAAGGCCCTGTCCGACGCCGGCCTGCAGCTTGAGTGGACCGCCGCGGGCTGGGAACAGGCCCACGAGCAGGCTGCCGCCAGGTCAGCCGAGCTCAAGGATGACTCCCAGGCCCTGCAAGAGCTCCGCTTCGAAGCCTTCGACGGCCACGCCACCAAGAAGCGCGAGTTGGCGGCAGCCCAGCAGGAGCTGCTGTCGCTGAAGACGCGCAAGTCCCTGCTGCCGCCGTCGAGCATTGAAAACCGTGCGGCAATCGCCGCGGCCACCGGCGTACCTGAGGACCGGATGCCGTTCGGCGGCGAGCTGATGGACCTTGCCGAGGGGGAAGAACTGTGGCGGCCGGCCGCGGAGCGCGCGCTCCGGAACCTCGCCACCACGCTGCTGGTCCCGGGCGAACATTTCGCCGCGGTGACCCGCTACCTGAATGACCACAAGGTGCGCGGCGCCTTGCGCGCGGTGGATGTGTCCAAGCCGCTCGCGGGCGGCGCCCTCGCCGTGGAGGACGCGCGCGACGGCGACCTGCTCACCAAGCTGGACATCCTCGCCAGCGGCGCGGTGGCGGACGCCGGCGGATGGATCCGGGAGCGGATCGCCCTCGATTTCGCCTACCCGTGCGTCGAGGACCCCAACGAGCTGGCCACACTGGACAAGGGCCTGAGCCTGGGCGGCGTGGTCAAACGCAACCGGCACACGGTAGAGAAGGACGACCGTTTCACGAGCCGCCAGGACTACGTGCTCGGCTTCGACAACGCCGCCAAGCTGGAGCTCGTGGCCGCCCAGGTGGAGGACCTGCAGCAGGAGCTGGCCAAGGCTGCCGAGCTGGCCCGGAGCCGCGAAGAGTCGCACCAGGGCATGAGCAGGCAGCTCGATGCCCTCCGGCGCATTGCGGAGGACCACCGGCCCTGGGAACAGGTGTCGGCCGCCGTCGCCGCCGATGAACTCACCCGGATCGAACAGCGGCTCAAGGACGCCCTCGCGGCCCAGGCCGACCTGGAACCGCTGCGGGCCAACATTGAAACGGCGCGGCAGAAGCACCAGGCAAGCACCGAAGCCGCGGCCGTCCTGCAGAGCGAATACAAGGCGCTGGACCGGCAGCTGAGCACCGCCGATTCGTTGCTGGAAGCTGCACGCGCCCGCCTGGCGCAAGCGCCGCCGTCGGACGCTACCGTTTCCGCGCTGGAACCGTACTTCACCGACTTCGGCGATGTCAACGAGATGCACGAGCTGGACAACCTGGCCAACCGCGTCCGGACCGCCCTGCTCGGGGAACTGCACGCCGCTGAAACGCGCGGGCAGGCAACCTCCGAGCGGCTGACCCGGATCTTCGAGGGGTTTGTCCGCGAGTGGGGTTCTGCGATCTCCGCCGACCACGGCACGTCCATCGGCGCGGCGGGGGAGTTTGAAGCCCGTTACCACGCCATCGTCAGTGACGGGCTGCCCGCGCAGGAGAGCGAATTCAGGCAGTTCTTCAACCAACGCACGCACGAATCCTTCAGCACCCTGCTGCACCTGCTGGACGAGGAACGGCGGTCCATCACCAGCCGGATCCTGCCGCTGAACGGCATCCTGTCCGCGGTCAACTTCCATGAGGGCAGCTTCCTGGAGCTGGATATTAAACAGACCCTGCCGGCCACGGCCAAGCAGTTCAAGGACGCCATCCAGAACGCACTGAAGGCCCGGCACACGCGGCCCGCCCGCAGCGCGGAAGCCGGCGGAGACGACGACGCCGAGCTCACCACGCGGTACAAGACCCTCGAAACGCTCGTGAAGCGGCTCGGATCACCCACCCCGGAGGACCGGCGCTGGCGGGCAGAGGTGCTGGATGTCCGCGGGCACCTGTTCATCCAGTGCAAGGAGCACCGGGAAGTGACCGGGCCGGCGTCGGGCACGCAGGGCGGCGGCAAGCGCACCGATGTCTACATGCACGCCGACACCGGCTCCATGTCCGGCGGCGAGCGGCAGCGATTCACGGCGTTCATCATGGCCGCGGCGCTGAGCTACCAGCTGGGCATCGCCGAGCAGGGGTTCACCACGTACGGAACCGTGATGATGGATGAGGCGTTTGTGCTGGCATCGGAAGAGTTCGCCGGCGCCGGGATCAAGGCACTGCACGAGTTCGGCTTCCAGCTTCTGCTGGCCGCGCCGGAGAACGTGATCGACCTGTCCCGGCACCTGGGCTCCGTCACGGAGATCCTGCGCGATAAGCGCACCAACCGCTCCGGCGTACTCACCGCTCCGGTGATCCGGCCCAAGCCGGGCTCGGAAGGCACATGGCGATCCGAGGCGAACCCCGTGGACATTGTGCTCCGCTGACCCGGACGCTCTACTCCAACGCGGGGTCACTTAGCGCCCATATTCCCCGCCGGGATGGGCCGTATGTGACCCCGCGTTGCTCTTCCTACGGGCAGGCGGCCGCGCAGGCGTCGATCTGGGCCTGGACGATTGCTCCGTAGTGTGCCACCAGGTCGTCGAAATTCCAGCCCTGGAAAAGGCCCAGGGTGCGAACGGTTTCCCCAAAACCGGTCATCAGGGCGATCACAGTGGCTGCGAAGCGGCGGTCCGGCGAGGTGTCCCCGATCAGGCGCGCAATGGCGGTGAGGTAGCGTTCGCGGATGTCTGTCCGCGCAGTATCGGGGTCGGGGGAGTCCAGTACGGCGAACGGGATGATGGCCCACGGCTCATGCGTGCCGCGTTCCCGGCGCATCAGCACGCGGAACACCAGCGCACTGCCGAGTTCCGAGATCGGGACGGCCAGTTCGGTGAGCAGCGACTCGTCCGGCTGCACGGCGGCATAAAGCTTTTCCTTGGACAGGAACAGTTTCATGACCAAGGCTGCCGACACGCCTGCGTCGGCGGCGATGTCCCGCACCGTCACGGCACGGTAGCCGCGTTCCCCGAAGAGGCGTCCGGCGGAGCGGAGGACCGTGTCGTGGCTGGGGCTGCTCATGCGTCCACCGGCTGTGGGGACTTTTCCTCCATACGAGGCGCGGCGAGGTCCACATTTACGGAGCGGTTGTCCACCGCGAGTTTCCGGGCCATGGCCTGATGAGTCACCGGGTGCAGCATGGTCACTATGTAGCGGCCGGCGGCCGGCAGCGGAAAGGCATACCCGCCGCCGTCATCCGTCCGCGTGGTGGCAACATGCGCGCCGCTGGCCTCCAGGAGCGTCACCACAGCTCCGGCAACAGGTTCGCTGCCGGCGCTGACCGTTCCGCCGATTTCCAGGCGGTCCTGGAGCAGGAAGTTCTGGTGCAGTGTGCGGCCGTCGAAGTCAAAGACCTCGGCCATTGGTGCCCAGCCGGCGGCATTGGCCACCATGAGGTACTTCCCGGCGCCGGGGAGCGCCACCGAGTAGTTCCCTTCCGTGTCCACGCGGCTCCAGTCAACCGGCTCGCCGGCCGTCTGAAGGACAGTTACGACGGCGGGAGTGACGGGGCGGTGGTCGGGTGCCAGGACGCGTCCCTGCACCACGATTTCGTTGGCGGCAGCGCTAGCTGCCGCGGCAGCGTCCGCGGACAGGGACACCTGCGAACGGCGGGCCGCCGCGGCCCGCGGAATGAAGACCGCGGCCAGCACCGATGCTGTCGCTGCCAGCGCGGCCAGCCAGAACACGTCCTTGAACGCATCAAACGAGGGGAGCTGAGCGGCCCCGACCGTCAAGGTGACTGAGGTGAGGACCGCGGCAACCGCGGCACTGGACGTCGACGTGCCGATGGAGCGGACCAGGCTGTTCAGCCCGTTGGCCGAGGCCGTCTCGGTGATGGGCACCACGCCCATGATCAGCGTGGGCATGGCGGCGTAGGCGATGGCTGTGCCCACGCTGACCACGGTTGAACCGATGATCACCCACGCTATTGAGTCGTAGAAAAAGACGCGGCCCACGTAGCCCACAATCATGACGATTGCCCCGGAGATCAGCGCAGTCTTGCCGCCGAAGACCCGGATGATCCGCCCGGAAACAGGCGCGAAGACCACCATGGCGAGGCCGGACGGGACCATGCACAGGCCGGCGGTGATCACGTTCAGTCCGAAACCGTAGCCTGAGGCGGTGGGCAGCTGGAGCTGCTGGGTGGTGAGGAGCATGTTGGCGAACATGGCGAAGCCGATCAGCAGCGAGGCCAGGTTGGTCATCAGCACCGGGCGTCGCCCGGACGTCCGCAGGTCAACCATCGGCTGGCTGACTTTTAGCTCATACGGGACCCAGGCGGCCAGAAGTATTGCGGCGGTGAGGAACAGCAGGAGAACCGGTTCCGAGCCCCAGCCCCACGAGCCGCCTTTGGATATGGCCAGCAGCAGGGCTGCCAAGGCGGCGGACAGTACCAACGCGCCGGCGAAGTCGAAACGCCCGGGCGTGCGGACCTTGGATTCAGGAACCACCAGCACCACGGCGAGGAGCAGCAGTGCGCCGGCGGCAGTGGACACCCAGAAGATCGAGGCCCACCCCAGGCCCTCGTACAACAGGCCGGCCAAGGGCAGGCCAAGGGCGCTGCCGATTCCCAGGGTGGCGCTCATCAAGGCAACCGCGGAGCCCATCTTCTCCTTGGGCAGTTCATCGCGCATGATACTGATGCCCACCGGAATCAGGGCCGAGGCGAAGCCTTGGAGCGTTCGGCCGATGATGAGCCACACGAAGGATCCGCCAACCGCTGCCATGACCGAACCGGCCACCATGATGGCCAGGCACACAACCATCATCTTGCGCTTCCCGTACATGTCCGCGCTGCGGGACACGATGGGCGTTGCCACTGCGCTGGCGAGCAGAGTGGCGGTCACCAGCCAGGAGGCGTCGTCGGCAGTGACGCCCAGGATGCGCGGGAAATCCGGAAGGAGTGGCACCACAAGTGTTTGCATGAGGGCCACCACCGTGCCACTGAGGGCCAGGACAGCGGTGATGGCGGACGGGGACGGGCTCCGTTTGGTGTTCAGGTTGGTGTCCGTGTTGAGGGCGTTGGAACGCGGCATCTATCGCTTTCAGCTCTGGGGTGGAGGGGCGACCGCGCGGTGAACGCACGTTTACCCCTATCCAGTGAACCACCGTTCACCCCTTGCGGGCAATGATTTCCTGGTGTTTTGTGGGTCACAAAACCAATTACGCAATACAAAGCTTTTCTAATTCCGGACAGGCTAGGCTAGCCTTACTTAGGTTTGCTTCATTCACCTAAGGAGTTCCGTGACTTCCCCCCTCTTCTCCGGTCCGAGTGCCACCCGCCGCACGCTGTTCAAGTCAGCCGGCAAGGCAACGGCCGTCCTGGCCGCCGCAGCGCTCACGCTGTCCGCCTGCTCCACCGGCCCCGCGTCTTCCACATCAGACGCCGGCACCTCCGGCTCCAGCAGCCCGCAGTTCCCGGTCACCCTTAAGCACGTCTTCGGTGAGACCACAATCAAGGCCCAGCCCAAGCGCGTCGTCACCGTTTCCTGGGTTAATGACGATGTGGCACTCGCGCTGGGCGTGGTTCCGGTAGGCGTCCCCAAGAACGAGTGGGGCGGCAACGAGCAGGGCTCCACCCCGTGGAAGGATGCGGCCCTGAAGGAACTCGGCGCGGGTTTCGGATCGGACAAGGCTCCGGTCCAGTTCTCCGAGGCGGACGGCATCAACTTCACTGAAATCGCCAAGCTCACCCCGGACGTCATCCTGGCCGCGTACTCGGGCCTGACCGAAGAGGACTACAGGAAGCTCAGTGAGATCGCCCCCGTGGTGGCGCACCCGGAGCTTGCCTACGGAACGTCGTGGCAGGATTCGACCTCCATCATCGGCAAGGCGCTGGGCAAGGGGGCCGAGGCCACCAAGCTCATCTCCGACACCGAGGCCACCATCAAGGAAAAGGTCTCCAAGTACCCGCAGATCGCCGGAAAGAGCTTCATCTACGGAAACCTGGAGCCCGCTTCGGCTGACGGCGTCAACGTCTACACCGCCAACGACAACCGCCCGCGCTTCCTGAGCGAGATCGGCATGAAGCTGGCTTCCGTTGTGGAGGACAACTCGAAGGGGTCCAAGGAGTTCTTCATCCCGTGGTCCGCCGAGAAGGCCAACGAACTCAAGTCCGACATCTTTGTCACCTGGGTCCCGGACGCCGCCACCGCCGACTCCATCAAGGCGGACCCGCTGCTCGGCCAGATCCCGGCCATCCAGAAAGGCGCCCTGGTTGCCGATTCGGACAACACCCTGACGCTGTCCATCTCGGCCTCCTCGCCGCTGAGCCTGCCGTGGTCGCTGGACACGTTCCTGCCGCAATTGGCCACTGCCGCGGATGCAGTGAAGTAAGCACCGCCCCATGACGGAAAGTACGACGACGGCGCGCGCCGAGGAGCGGGATCCCGGCGCTTTGGCGACGCGAAAGGGCCGAGACCTCACCTCTCGAAACCCCGCCGGCGCCCGCCCGCGCTCCCGGACCAGGCAAGCCGCCTGGCTGCTGGCCGCCGTCGTTGTACTTTCTTTGTTGACTGCCGCTTCGCTGGCCGTCGGTGCCCGGGGCCTGTCCCTGGCCACCGTCTGGCAGGCTCTTACGCAGTTCGACCCTGCCAACGGCGACCACGCCGTGGTCCACGCCCGCATCCCGCGCACCGCCCTGGGACTGCTGGCCGGCGGTGCCCTGGGCCTGGCCGGCGCAGCGATGCAGGGCGTCGCCCGCAACCCCCTGGCAGACCCGGGCATTATGGGCGTCAACGCCGGAGCCGCACTGGCCGTGGTCGCCGGCATCTACCTTTTCGGCGTCACCTCCCTCAGCGGCTACATCTGGTTCGCCTTTATCGGCGCCGCGGCCGCCGCCGTCGTGGTTTACTTCATCGCGTCGATGGGCAGGGACGGTGCGACGCCGGTCAAGCTCGCCCTCGCGGGGGCCGCGCTCAGCGCCGGCCTGTACTCGCTGATGAGCGTCATCCTGGTCTCCAGCCGGGACACCCTGGACCGCTTCCGCTTCTGGCAAGTGGGCGGGATCGCCGGCCGCGACTGGTCCGTGGTGCTCCCCGGCCTGCCGTTCCTGGCCGTCGGTGCTCTCATTGTGCTGGCTACCGGCCGCATCCTCAACAGCCTGGCGCTCGGCGACGACACCGCCCGGGGGCTGGGCCAGCGCGTGGGCCGGACCCGTGGCGTGACGGCCCTGGGCATTGTGCTGCTGTGCGGCTCGGCGACGGCGCTGGCCGGGCCCATCGGCTTTGTTGGCCTGGTCATTCCGCACGCGGTCCGCTCACTCACCGGCCCCGATTACCGCTGGATCCTTCCCTTCTCCCTGGTGCTGGCCCCCTCACTTCTTCTCGGCGCGGACATGATCGGCCGGGTGGTGCTGCTTCCCGGCGAGGTCCCGGCCGGCATCATGACGGCACTCGTTGGTGCACCGGTCTTCGTCTGGCTCATCCGCCGCGGCAAGAGGGCAGGACTGTGAAACTCGCCGAATTCAAACCCCCCGTTGACCTATCACTTCCTGCTGCTAAAACCGGGTTTTGGCGACCAAAACTGATAGGGCAAACCGTGCGCCGGGCCGTGCTGAACCGGACCGCCGTCCTGGCCCTCGGCGTCGTGATCCTCTTCGCCGCGAGCGTCCTGCTGGGCAGCTACACCGTGACCATCCCGGACTTCTTCAGGATCCTCTTCGCCCACCTCACCGGCGGCGAACGGATTCCCGGCGCCAGCTTCATCGTGATGGAGAACAAACTGCCCCGGGCCGTCATCGGCACCATGATCGGCGTCGCGTTCGGCCTGTCCGGCGGCCTGTTCCAGACCATGCTCCGCAACCCGCTGGCCAGCCCCGACGTGATCGGCATCAGCTACGGCGCCAGCGCCGCCGCCGTCACCGCAATCGTGGTCTTCGGCGCCACCGGTCCGGCCGTGTCCGGCGCGGCGCTGGCTGGCGCGCTGGGAATCGCGGCGCTCATCTACGCCATCTCCCGGGGTCCGTCACTGGGCTCGGGGGGCGGCAACCGGGGCAACGCCGCCGGCAGCCGGCTGATCCTGGCGGGGGTGGGCATCGCCGCCGCCCTCCATGCGGTGGTCAGCTTCCTGATGACCCGCGCGGACATCAGAACGGCAGCCGACGCACTCGTCTGGCTCAACGGCTCCCTCAACTCCGCCAACTGGGACCGCGCCGGCATGCTCGCCGTGGCGCTCCTGGTCCTGGTGCCCGCTGTCATCGCCCTGGCCGGGCCGCTCCGCATCCTGGAACTGGGCGACGACGCCGCGGCCGGGCTGGGCATCCGCGTCGGGTTCACCCGCCTCGCCGTGGTGATCGCCGCCGTCGGACTGGCTGCGGTGGCGACGGCGGCAGCCGGCCCGGTCTCGTTCGTCGCCTTCCTGGCCGGCCCCATTGCCCGCCGCTTCACCCGGAAAGCCAGCCTCCCGGCGTCGGCCCTGGTGGGGGCGATGATCGTCCTTGCCGCCGACTACTTCGCGGCCAACCTCGCTCCCTTGCTGCTGGACGGCACCGTGCTGCCCGTCGGCGTGATCACCGGCGCGCTCGGTGCCCCGTTCCTGCTGTGGCTCCTGGTCACGGCCAACCGAAAGGATGCCTGACATGGCCGTTCTTAGCGCCCAGGACCTCACGCTGAAATACGATCAGCGCTGCGTGGTGGACGGCCTCACGGCGGAAATCCCCGAGGGCAAGGTGACCATGATCGTGGGCGCCAATGCCTGCGGCAAGTCCACGCTGCTCCGCGGCCTGTCCCGCCTCCTCAAACCGGCGGCCGGCACGGTGACCCTGGACGGCAAGGACATCCACGCCCGCCCGGCCCGGGAACTGGCCCGCACCTTGGGGCTCCTCCCGCAGCACCCCGCCGCGCCGGACGGTATCGCGGTCCGCGACCTCGTGGGCCGGGGGCGCTACCCGCACCAGGGCTTCTTCCGGAGCTGGAGCCCGGACGACGACGCCGCGGTGCAGCGCGCCTTGGAAGCGACAGAAACGCTGGAACTCGCTGAGCGGAACGTTGACGAACTGTCCGGCGGACAGCGGCAGCGGGTGTGGATCGCCATGGCGCTGGCCCAGGAGACCGACGTCCTGCTGCTGGACGAACCCACCACGTACCTTGACCTGGCGCACCAAGTGGAAGTCCTGGACCTGGTCACGGACCTGAACCGGAAGCGCGGCACCACCGTGGCCATCGTCCTGCACGACCTGAACCTTGCAGCACGCTACGCGGACCACATCATCGCCATGCAAGCCGGCGGGATCGTGGCCCTCGGCGACCCCACCACCGTTGTCACCGAGGAGCTGGTCCGCAGCGTCTTTGGCCTCGAGTCCCGGGTGATTCCCGATCCGGTCTCGGGCACGCCACTGATTATCCCCATCGGCCGCCACCACACCACCGCCAACGAACTGGAGCTCGTTTCATGAAGACCCGCGACATCGCCGCCACCGAGCCCATGACCCTGGCTTTCGAGGTCACCGTTTCGTCGGTGCAGGAACTGGGTCCCACCTTCCGCCGGATCACCTTCGGTGGCTATTCGCTGCGTGACTTCGGCGTTCACGGCGACACCCTGGACCTGCGGATCAAGCTGATGATCCCGTCCCTTGCCGACGGGGGAGTCCGCCTGCCGCTGCCGGTCTTCGAGATGGCGCAGGCCGGCTGGTACCGGGAATGGCTGGCCATGGACCCCGCCGTGCGCGGCTCCATGCGCACCTACACGGTCCGCCAGTCCCGGCTTGATGCTGTTTATCCGGAAATTGACGTTGACTTCGTGATGCATTTCGACGCGCCTGAGCAATGGAACAAAAACATTGGTCCCGCCGCGAACTGGGCATTGAACGCCAAACCGGGCGACGCGATCACCATCATCGGCCCGAACAACCGCGCCGCGCACTGCGTCACCGCCGGGACCTACTCCGGCATCGAGTGGCGGCCGGGTATGGCGCAGCGTGTCCTGCTCGCCGGCGACGAGACCGCCGTCCCTGCCATCTCCGCCATCCTCGAAAGCCTGCCGTCCTACATGAGCGGCCACGCCTTCCTGGAAGTGCCGCAGGCCGGCGACTTCCTGGACCTTGAAACGGACGCCGACGTCGACATCACCTGGCTTGCCCGCGGCGCCGCCATTGGCCGGGCCCGCCCGCACGGCGAGTTGCTGCAGCAGGCAGTGCGCACGGCGGTCCCCGTTCCCGGCTGGGTTGGGATCAAAGCGTCCGACGGCGGCGCCGGCCCGGAGCCCGAAGACGTCAACGTGGACGTGGACATCCTCTGGGAGACGCCCGCGCGGATGGAAACCGCCGAGATCGAGGCCACCAAGAACCCCGACATGCCCGCCGGTGCCATGCCCTTCTACGCCTGGATCGCCGGCGAGGCTGCCGTCATCAAGGACATGCGGCGGTACCTCGTGCGGGATGTAGGGATCGACCGCAAGCAGGTTGCGTTCATGGGGTACTGGCGCCAGGGGAAGGCCGAGGTCTAAAGCCGTCTCCCCTCCGGCCCTGCTTCCCAAACGCTCTCTCACTTACTGTGGGTTTTTTCCGGACGCTCTCTCACTTCCTGTCGCTTGGCGTTAACCCTGGCGTTGCCTTGGGTGTCTACGGTGGCGGGGTGGGTGCTTATCCTTTGCTGCCTCGGAGTGGGCGGCGTGTCTTTGTTGCCCTCGGGGACTCCTTTACTGAGGGTGTGGGCGACCGGGATGAGCGGCTGCCCAACGGCGTGCGGGGCTGGGCAGACCGGGTAGCGGAGAAGCTCGCCAAGGCTGAGCCCGGCTGGAGGTATGCCAACCTGGCCATCCGGAGCAAGCGGCTCCGGCACATCATCAGTGAACAGCTCGAACCGGCATTGGCCATGAGGCCCACGCTCGTCACCTTGTACGCCGGGGGGAACGACATCCTGGACATGGGTACGGACATGGCCGCGCTGATGGACGACTACGAAAACCTGGTGGCCAGCCTGGCCGGTACGGGTGCCACGGTGTTGCTGTTCACAGGTTTCGACGTCAAGGTGTCGGCCCTCCTGGAACCGCTGAAGAAGCGGAACACCACATACAACCAGCGTGTGCGGGAGCTTGCGGCCAAGTACGGCGCCGTCCTGGTGGACTACTGGTGCCTGGACGCCTTCCACGACCGGCGCATGTGGGATTCAGACCGGCTGCACATGTCCAAAGCTGGCCATAAATACCTCGCCGGACAGGTCCTGGACCAGCTGGGGATTCCACACAAGATCAAGCCCAAGGAATGGGATCCGCCCGCCCGGCTCAGCCTGCGCGAATGGGAGAGCCGGCAGCGCCGCTGGGTGAATGACTGGGTCCTGCCGCTGTTCGGCCGCAAGATCAGGGGCGTCACACTGGGGGACGCGCTCAGTCCGCGCTGGCCCGAACCGGTCAGGGTGCCGCGGAAAGGCGGCCTGAAGAGACTGATGGACCGGAGCGCAGTGCTTCAGGACAGCCCCAAAGTAGTCGATTCGTAAACAACCGTTGACTTGTGGGCAACATCACAGATACTGTTGCGGCACTGACGACGACTCCATCCGTCAGCCCAAGTCCGCTCAACGCTGCGTGGACCGTTCGGGCGCGTGAACCGCCGCCGACGGGATCCCAGCGTGAACGTGGAATCCCCAACCTGCTCCCTCCGGCATACGGCGTCCTTTGGCGCGCTCCGGGCGGGCCACAGCCTTGAGAGGCACCACCGCGATGACTGACAGTTCCCTTCATTTTGACCGCCGGCAGCTCCTGAAAGCAGCAGCATTGACCCCGTTCGCAGGCCTGGCGCTGTCCGGCTGCGGGGCAAAACCCGCCGACAGTGCGGCAGCCAACAAGACCGTCACGGTCACGTCCTACGGCGGCTCCTACAATGACCAGCTCACCCAGACGATCCTGGACCCCTTCTCCAAACAGTCAGGGATCCAAACTACGCTGCTGGCCAACACCAGCCTCGCCGCCCTCAAGGCCCAGGTGCAGTCCGGCGATGTGCAGTGGGACCTTGTTGAAATCACCGCGCCGGAGTACGAGACCGCCGTTGCCGAGGGGCTGCTGGAGAAGTTCGACTACGACATCATCAGCGACAAGGGATTGCCGGGCTATGCCAAGGCGGAGTACGGGATCAAATACCTGAGCTTCCTCTTTGTCATGGCGTGGGACCAGAAGATCATCCCCGATGCGCAGGCGCCCAAGGACTGGGCCCAGTTTTTCGACCAGGACAAGTACAACACCAAGCGGTCCGTCTACAACCAGCTCTCCGACAGCTCGGTCCTGGAGGCTGCGCTCCTGGCCGATGGTGTTCCGTTTGACCAGATCTACCCCCTTGACGTTGACCGTGCACTGCGGGTCCTCGGGCACCACCCCGGCAAGGACCGGCTCCTGTACCACTCCGCCAACCAGGAGCCGATCCAGCAGCTCACCTCAGGAGAGGTTTCACTGTCCACAAGCTTCAACAACCGCATCAACGCTGCCCGCACGGACGGTGCCAAACTGAACTTCTCGCCCCAGAACGCCGTCCTGGCCGGCGACTACTTTGTGGTGCCAAAGGGCGCCAAGAACAAAGAAGCCGCCTTCAAGCTGATGAACTTCATGTCCAATGACGCCGAGGCAGGGGCCGCCTTCGACACCGTCACCAACCTGACCCTGGCCAATACCCCGGCCCTGTCCAAGCTGCCGAAGGAAGTCGCGGACACGTTGCCCACCAGCCCCGGTCTGGCCGATAAGATCCTTGTCCGAGACGATAAGTGGTGGTCCCAGAACCTGAAGAAAACAGAGCAGCAGTTCAAGCTGTGGCAGGCCAGCTGACATGAGCACTGCAACTCTGCGGCCGGTCCCGCGGCCGGGTGGTCCCTCCATCGCTGAGCCTGGCCCTTCCGGCCGAAGGCGGCTCAACGGCTGGTGGCTGCTCCTCGCGCCGATCCTCGTCTTCGACGTCATCCTGTTCCTGACTCCGCTCGGAAAACTCGTGGGTTCCAGTTTTGCCGACAACGCTTACCAGCGGGTGCTGGTGGACCCGTTGGTGCTGCGTTCCCTGGTCAATACCCTGACAATCAGCCTCGCGTCCACGATCGTGACCGTTGTGCTGGGCTACGTCATTGCCCTCGTGCTCTGGCGTGCCGGCACCGTGGCACGCGTGATCTTGTTCGCCGTCGTGCTCCTGCCTTTCTGGACCGGCATCCTGGTGAAGAACTTCGCCTGGGCTGTGCTGCTGCAGGACAACGGCATCGTCAACGCGTTCCTTCAGGGAATTGGCCTGACCAATGCGCCGGTGGAACTGCTGCACAACCGTTCCGCCGTCATCGTCGGCATGGTGCACTGCCTGCTTCCATATGCGGTCTTTCCGATTTTTTCCTCGCTGGCCGCCATTGACGACAGGCTTGGCTTGGCTGCACGTTCACTGGGCGCCAGGGAAGGATCGGTCTTCCGCCGGATCACCCTTCCCCTCAGCACGCCGGGGATCTCCGCAGCGGGACTCCTGGTCTTCATTATCAGCACGGGCTTCTTCATTACTCCTGTGGTCATGGGAGGTCCGGGCGACATGATGATCGCGAACCAGATCGATTACTACGCGCGCCAGCTGACTGACTTCTCCGGTGCCGCGGCGCTCGCCGTGGTGCTCACGGCCATGGTGAGCATCATGGTGGCCGTGTACCAGCGCGTGCTCAAGGCAGGAGGCCAGCATGAGGACATCTAATCCGCAGCAGCGCCTGCTGGCGCTGCTCTCCATCCCTGTGTTCCTTTTCCTTGTTGTTCCGACGGCGATCGTGGTCCCGGTGGCACTGAATGACAGCCGCTACATCACGTTTCCTCCGGAGGGTTTCTCCCTGGCGGCGGTCGCCGGCTTCTTCGCCGACAAAGCCTGGACCGCGGCGTTGTCCGCGAGCCTGCAATCGGCGGGCATCGCCGTCGTAATCGGTGTGCTCCTTGGTTCCACGGCCGCGATCGGCCTGCACGGGCGGAAGTTTCCCGGCCGGTCGGCGGTCATGGGTCTGATCCTGGCCCCGATGATCGTGCCCACAGTGGTGCTGGCGCTCGCCTTCTACCAGTTCTTCATCTCCGTCGGGATGGTGGGCAGCATCATTCCCATCGGACTGGCCCACGCGGTGATCGCCACGCCGTACGTATACCTGACCACCCGCGCCGCTCTGGCCGGCCTCAATCCCGCCCTGGTGAGGTCGGCGCAAAGCCTCGGCGCCGGCCCCCTGTCTGTCTTCAGGCATGTGTACCTTCCGATCATCCTGCCGGGACTGATCTCGGGCGCACTGTTTGCTTTCTCTGTCTCGATCGACGAGACGGTGATGTCCCTGTTCATGCAGTCTCCGGGGGCCACAACGCTGCCCGTCAAAATGTTCACCGATATCCAGTTCAACCTGACGCCCAAGATTGCGGTGTCGTCCGCGCTGCTGGTCAGCGTGGCCACCATCGGGCTCCTCCTCCAAGTCCTGTTTGTCCTCAGGCGCCGGTCCACGGCCCGGATGCTTCCGCTGGCTGTCTCCGCCCAAACGTAAGGAATGTCGATGACCACATCACTGATTTCCACAGCATCATCCCCGTCCCCTGGTACAAGTACCAGTCCGGGTACAGCGCCGAAGGGCACCATTGAACTTCGCAATGTCACCAAAACCTATGGCGACGTCGTAGCCGTGGACCGGCTGGACCTGATGGTCCAGCCGGGTGAGTTCGTCACCCTGCTCGGACCCAGCGGGTCCGGCAAGACCACCACCATGATGATGGTGGCCGGCTTCGAGGAGCACACCGGCGGGTCGGTGCTGATTGATGGCCAGCCCGTGGACAGGCTGCCGCCCCGCGAACGCAACCTTGGCGTCGTATTCCAGAACTACGCGCTGTTCCCGCATATGAGCGCACTGGAGAACGTGGAATTCGCGCTCCGGATGCGGAAAATCCCCCGAAACGAACGCCGGAAGCGTGCTGAAGAGGCACTGGACCGGGTGGGCCTGGGAAAGATGGGCGACCGCAAGCCCCGCCAGCTCTCCGGGGGTCAGCAGCAGCGCGTTGCGCTGGCCCGTGCTCTGGTCTTCAACCCGGCGGCCCTGCTCCTGGACGAGCCGATGGCTGCCCTCGACAAGCGGCTCCGGGAACAGATGCAGGAGGAAATCAAGACCCTTCAGAAGAGCCTTGGCATCTCCGTCCTGTTCGTGACCCATGACCAGGATGAGGCCATGGCCATGTCGGACCGGATCGTGGTGATGAAGGACGGCCGTATCGTGCAGTCCGGCGCGCCGGAAGAGGTGTACAACGAGCCCCTGACTGACTGGGTGGCGAGTTTCCTGGGGGACACCAACCTCATTCCCTGTACCGTGCTTGAGCGCGACGGCCAGGAAGTGCTGGTGGACCTTGGCTGCCTGGGCACCGCCCGGATGCCGGACCGCGGCGTTACGGGGGACAAGTATGCCGTTTCCATCCGACCGGAACACCTCAAGTTCCGTTCGTCCGCCACAGAGGGCAACGGAGGAGCGGCCCGGCTTGAATCCTCGACCAACCTGGGAGCCACAGTCCGGCACCGGCTGACGGCAGGTGGACTGGATCTTCAGCTGCGGGAGCTCAGTTCAGACGCAGCGGACAGGCCAGTTCCCGGCAGTGAAGTGTTCGTGGGCTGGACGCCGGGGCGGGCGCAGCTCCTGGTTCTGGAGCAATAGGTGCCGGCGGGGAACTGTCCCGGATGCCGGGCAGTTCCCCGGAGCCTGCGCCTGCCGGGACAGGGCCGGAGCCCTAGGTGTCCAGCAGGTTCTCGAAGCCCGGAGCCACCCTGTTGGCCGCGAATTCCATGATTTCGAACTCAGCCACACCGTTGGCGTAGAACGGGTCCTTGGCCAGGCTGGCCTCCAGCGTTGGCCGGTCCGCCCGGGACAGCAGCAGCCCGCCGGTCCGGGGAACCTTGCGGCCCGCGGCCACAAAAACGCCGTCGTCAAAGGCCTTTTTTAGCCATTCGACGTGACCCTCCAGATGGAAGTCAACAATATCTTCGGGCACCTTGTAGGTCAGCGACACAACATACATAGGGTCAGCCTACTGGCAGGCGTCTACGGGAACTGGTGCGTCACTTGAACTCTCAACCACGCTCTGCTTCTAGAATGGACTTATGACCGAACCGCGCTGGCTCAACGCCGACGAACGCCGTGCCTGGCTGGCACTCCTGAGCATCAACACCCTGCTCCCGGCTGCCCTTGACAACCAGCTCCACACCGCCGGCAAGGTGTCCCTGTTCGATTACAACGTCATGGCCATGCTCTCCGAGTCCGAGGGCCGCTTCCTGCCGATGAGCGAGCTGGCTGCCCGCACCAGTTCGTCGCTGTCCCGGCTCTCGCACGTGGTTGCCAAACTGGAGAAGCGCGGATGGCTGGAACGGCGCCCGCACCCCCGCGATGCCCGCGTCACCACTGCACACCTGTCCGACGTCGGGATGGCCACTTTGGAGGCACTGGCGCCGGGGCATGTGGAGGCAGTCCGCACCAAGTTCCTGGACGCCCTGACGGAGCGTGAGGTCAACGACCTGGCACGGATCGGCGAAAAAATTGTGGCCCGCCTGGACAATGACCACTGGATCCTCCGCGACACCGAACGCCGGCCATAAGCAATCGCCGTGACAACGCCCCGCTGGTTGCTCCCGGCAACAGATGAAAGACTGACGCCATGGATTTTTCGACCCGGTACGTAGCCCTCGGCGACTCCTTTACGGAGGGCGTTGGCGATGACGATCCCGGCCGCCCCAACGGTGTCCGGGGCTGGGCGGACCGCGTGGCTGAGCAGCTGGGCGCCGCGGATCCCGGCTTCGGCTACGCCAACCTGGCCATCCGCGGCAGGAAGCTCCGCCAGATCATGGCAGAGCAGGTGGACGCCGCCGTCGAACTTAACCCCACCCTGGTGACCATTTACGCAGGTGCCAACGACATTCTGCGGCCCAGGATCGACATCGACGATCTCCTGGCGGAATACGACGCCGGCATCCGCAAGCTGGCTGCGACCGGCGCCACGGTGGTGATGTTCACCGGGTTCGATGCGCGCGGTTCCAAGGTTTTCAGCACTATGCGGGGACGCACCGCGATCTATAACGAACTGGTCCGCGGCGTCGCGGGGGACCATGGTGCACTGCTGGTGGATTACTGGCGCTTCAACGAGTACTACGACTGGGGCATGTGGGCCCGGGACCGGATGCACATGTCGGCCGCCGGGCACGCCAACATGGCCAAGCGGGTCCTCACCGTCCTGGAGCACGACCACTCGATCGAAGTCCCGCCCATGACCCCGGTCCCCGAGCTGAACAGGGCCGAAGCAATCCGGGCCAACGCCCGCTGGGTCCGCGAATTCGCCGGCCCGTGGGTGGTCCGCCGCGTCACCGGCAAGTCCTCCGGCGACGGCCTGGCGCCCAAGTACGCCCAGCTCACACGGCCCTAGCTGCGGAAACC
>DIZT01000278.1:30433-34268 GCA_002427975.1 Micrococcaceae bacterium UBA6021
TGCCGCCGGCCACAATCGCAGTGGCCAGGACGTCCGCCGTCGTGATGTCCGCAGCCGCAACCGACACCTGGACAAACGCCGAGGCATCCCTGGGCCGGCCCCAGATGTGGTCACCGCGTTCGGCGGAGCCGGACGTCGCCAACGCCGCGTGCCGCTGGTCCTGTCCCAGCGGATAGCCGGCCAGCAGGACCTTGCGGTCGGCGGGATCCACGATGCCGGCGTCCCACGGTTCATTGCTCCGGGGGTGAGGCGAGCCGCTGACCAACACGTCGCCGCCCGCATTCAAGCACCAGTGGGTACGTCCGAGCGCCAGCAGTGAGGTCCCTGCCTCCTGGATCGCATAAGCCTTGATGAGGCCCGAAAGGTCCAGCACGCCGTCGGGCCTCTCCGGAGTGAAAGCACCTTCTGTGCGCAACCGCCATTCATTCGCCTCCGCGTAGCGTTCGCGCATGGCCGCCGACGCGTCCCGCAGCGACAATTCGCCGCGGGCCAGGCGGCTCGCTTCAGAATCGGCCCGGTACAGGCTGAACGTCTGGTCCAGTTCCAGGAAATGGCGCTCGACGACGGCGGCGGCCGCTGCCAGCTCGTCCTCCTGTCCGCTGCCTCCCGCGGGGGAGTCCACCGGCATCGTCAGACTGATGACAGTGCCCATGCTGCGGAATGTCCTGGCCTTCAGGAGCGGCCGGGTTGCCTGGATGATGGGGTTCCTAGAGGTTTGCGGCATCGATGGCTGCCTGGAGCGAGGTGAGATAGGCGCCGCTGGTGACCGTGGCGCCGCTGATCGTCTTGACCTTGGCCGACTGGGCGGCCAGGACTTCACCGCGGAGCAGGGGAGCGGCGCGGTTGCTGATCTGGACGGACTTGCGGTCGTCGTCGGTGAGCTGGAGGGCCGTGACGTCGGTGATCGCCCCCGCCGCCACGGTGATCCGGACCTGGACAGAGCCAAACCGCGTCGGTACCACGGCGCCGTCGTACGTTGCTGCTGTTGCAGCAGCTCCGGCGGAACCGGACGCTGCAGCACCGGATGAGCCGGCACCGGACGTTCCGGAGCCGGACGAGCCGGAGGCTGAGGAGCCGGTGGCTGACGAGCCGCCGGTGCCGGACGAACCGGACGATCCGGACCCTGCCGCCGACGTCGCGGCAACCGAACTGCGGCTTTCCGCTACCTGGGCCCCGGCCTGCCAGCCGGCCAGGAGGATGCCGGCCGCGGCCAGCGCTGCTGATACCGCTCCCCGTGCTTTCACCAGTCAAACCTTTCGTGATGGATCTGTTCTGCGTCGGCGCCCGCCATCAGGGCATCGGAGATGACGTTGCCGGCCCAGGTTGCCGGGCCGCAGATGTAGACGTCTGAATCGGCGATGTCAGGGGCGTAGGAGGCGATGCTGTAGCCGTTGCGGACGGCGTCGTCAGGCAGCCAGTTGTGGTCGTCCCACGGCGCCCGGGCACCTGTCAGATGGAAGAGTCTGGCACCGCGCTTCTGGCAGAGTTCCAGGATCTCGGTTCCCAGGTACAGCTCCTGTTTGCTGTGCCCGCGCAAAAGGACTGTGGCGTCTCCGGGGGCAAATGGCGTGGTTTCCAGAAGGGCGCGCAGCGGAGTAATACCGATTCCCGCTCCGATCATCACCACTTTTTCGCGAGTGCGGGCCGCGGTGCTGAACAATCCGTACGGGCCTTCCACGGCTACCTTGGTGCCCGGCCGCAGCCTGGCAAGCTGCGCTGAACCTCGGCCCAGGTTCCGGACGGTGATCCGCAGCGCGGGCTCACCCTTGGACCCTGGCGCCAGCGGCTCGGCCGACAGGCTGAAGGGGTGCGGATGCCACCACAGGCCCGGGGCGAGGAAGCGCCAGATGAAGAACCTGCCGCCGTTGCCGGCGAGCCGGTCCAGCTGCAGCCCGGCCATCTCGATGTTCACCACGCCCGGCGCCACCATTGACACGCGGCTGACCGTGAGCCGATGCCGGAAGGTGGCGGCGACCGGCCGCACGATGCGGAAGTACAGCAGGGCCGCGCCGGTGGCGGCACAAATGGCCAGCCAGTACCAGCGCTGCCACGTCCCCTCGGCGAAGAGCCCGCCCACGCTGAACTGATGGGGGAGGGAAGTTCCGACGGCGGCGTACGTAAGCAGGTGCACTGCGTACCAGAATTCGTACGGGAAACGACGCCGGACGGCCACCAGCGACGTGACCACTACCGCGATGAAGAGGGCCATCGAGATGTAGGCCAGCCACATGTCGGGGACAAGGACCCATAGGGCAACAGATTCGCTGATAGGGTCCAGCCCCTCGGCCAGCCCGTAACCTACCGCGATCAGGAGCCCGTGGGCCAGCAGGAGGTACAGGGAGGGTTTGCCGAGCATGCGGTGGAATTCCAGGGCGCGGTCGTGGCCGATGGTCCGGTCAATGAACGGAATGCGGGCTGCCAGCAGCAACATCAGCAGCACCAGGTCCATGCCTGCCAGCCCGGCCACGATCCCCAACGCTGTAAACGCTGAGGCGGCCGAATTGATCACTGTTGCGCCGCCGTCGGCCAGCCACAACGCCACTGCGGCGGCCACTGACGCCCAGGCGATGACCGTCAGTGCATCGGCGCGGAGCCGTCGCCGGCGGTGCTGTCCGTCGAACCGGCCGGCCCTGGAAATGCGGCCCGGCGTGGTGCGGCGGCCACTTTGGCCGGAGTGATTTTGGGCCGGAGTGGCCGGCCGGAGCTGTGTTGACATGCTTCAACGATGAGCCACGAAGCTTTCATTCTGCTGTGAAAATACCAGTGCGCCTGCTATGAGAGCACGGCGGGAGGGCTGTGCCCTTATACACTGTCCGGGCCCGGATTGGTCTTTAATTGCGTGAACTCGTAGACTTGGTAGGCGCTAAGTGCGCGGAGCGTGCGCAATTGCTCCGGTGGCCCGGTAATTTTCTCCAGGGTAGCCGGTAGTTAGGGGCTCAAGTTGCGTGACTAACCGTTCACCCTGATCACTTTGGGTCGCACTTAGCCGCATGATCCTGCAGCAGATATGCGGATCATTACATTCAATTCTTGAGGAGAAGTCATGGCAGCACACTGCCAAGTGACCGGAGCCGAGCCGGGCTTTGGGCACAGCATTTCGCACTCGCACCGTCGCAACAAGCGTCGGTTCGATCCGAACATTCAGAAGAAGCGCTACTGGGTTCCGTCCCTGCGCCGTAACGTCACGCTGCAGGTTTCTGTTCGTGGCATCAAGACCATCGACGTACGCGGCATCGACGTAGTCGTCGCCGCCATCCTTGCTCGGGGAGTGAAGCTCTAATGGCTAAGGACAAGGACGTACGTCCAATCATCAAGCTCAAGTCGACTGCGGGCACGGGTTACACCTACGTGACGCGGAAGAACCGTCGTAACGACCCGGACCGTATGGTTCTGAAGAAGTACGATCCCAAGATCCGTCAGCACGTCGAATTCCGAGAGGAGCGCTAAACACATGGCTAAGAAGTCAATGATCGCAAAGAACGAACAGCGTAAAGTCATCGTTGAGCGTTACGCCGCAAAGCGCCTCGAACTGAAGAAGGCTCTGGTTGACCCCAACTCGACCGACGAAGTTCGCGAAGCAGCACGCCTCGGCCTGCAGAAGCTTCCCCGCAACGCGTCGCCCGTCCGTCTGCGTAACCGCGACATCATCGACGGACGTCCCCGCGGTACTTTCCAGAAGTTCGGTATCTCCCGTGTTCGCTTCCGCGACATGGCTCACCGCGGTGAGCTCCCGGGCATCACCAAGTCTTCCTGGTAATCCAGCACCGCTGATTCCAGCTGCTTGAGAAAGGCCGGTAACCGTTTGGTTGCCGGCCTTTTGCGTTTAACGCGTCCA
>DIZT01000314.1:0-496 GCA_002427975.1 Micrococcaceae bacterium UBA6021
ACTGGGCGATCTGTCCACGCAGCACGCCGTCATGGTGGGCGACCGCGCCCAGGACGTGGCGGGTGCCATTGCAAACGGGCTCGACTGCATCGGCGTGGGCTGGGGCTTCGCCCTCGACGGCGAACTGGACGACGCCGGGGCCGTCGCCGTCGTCGACACCCCTGCGCAAATGCTGGCTGCCGTCGTGCGGCTTGAAGCCATCCACAGCGCAGCGATGAGTGAGGTGCGCAACGATGGCACTATTTGATGCGGTCCGTTGGACAACCCGCGGACTGGTCTCCAGCACCTGCCGGCCCACCGTCGTCGGCCTTGAAAACGTTCCCACGGACGGCCCGTTCATTGTGGCGCCGAACCACCTCTCTTTTTTTGACAGTGTCATTGTCCAGGCGCTGATGCCGCGGCCGGTGGCCTTCTTCGCCAAAGCCGAGTACTTCACCACCGGCGGCTTCAAGGGCAGGGTCATGAAGTCCTTCTTTGAGTCTGTGGGTTCCATCCC
>DIZT01000314.1:642-12041 GCA_002427975.1 Micrococcaceae bacterium UBA6021
GTGGAACGGGGCGAGCAGGCAGCAAGCGTCCAGGCGCTCAAGACCCTCCTGGACATCCTCGAAGCCGGAAAAGGCATAGGTATCTATCCTGAGGGCACACGCTCACGGGACGGCATCCTCTACCGTGGCCGCACGGGCGTGGGCTGGCTCGCCCTGACCACCGGAGCGCCAGTGGTTCCGGTCGGCATGATCGGCACGGAGAACCTTCAGCCGGCCGGCGAGAAGGGNNAGGAAGCCGGTGAAGATCAGGACCACGCCGAGGAACTCGCCGAGGAAGAAGGACCAGGTGATCCCGAAGCGGTTGAGGCCGCTCGTCACGCCGGGGATGAACCCGCCCAGCGCGATCAGGATCGTCGCTGGCACCCGGGAGTTCAGCCGGCCGGCGAGAAGGGCTTCAAGCCGCATCACTTCACCATGAAGGTGGGCGAGCCACTGTATTTCGAGAAGACCGGCCCGGATCACTCGTTGCCGGCGCGCCGCCAGGTGACGGACCGCATCATGGACGCCATCGCCGAACTCAGCGGCCAGGAACGATCCGCGAGCTACAACCAGAGCAAGACCACCGATTAGTAGAATGAAGTAGTGGCAGATCCAGCAACTTACAGGCCCCAGGCCGGTGAAATTCCCACCAACCCCGGGGTGTACCGGTTCCGGGATCCCCACGGCCGGGTCATCTACGTGGGCAAAGCCAAAAGCCTCCGGTCCCGCCTGAACTCCTACTTCGCGAACCCGGCGGGCCTGCTGCCCAAAACCCACGCAATGGTCCACACAGCGAGCAGCGTCGAGTGGACAGTGGTGGCCAGCGAACTGGAATCCCTGCAGCTCGAATACACCTGGATCAAGGAATTCAAGCCTCGCTTCAACGTGGTTTTCCGGGACGACAAAACCTACCCCTACTTGGCCCTCACCATGAGCGAGAAGCTCCCCAGGGTCCAAGTCATGCGGGGGGACCGCCGCAAAGGCACCCGGTATTTCGGCCCCTACACTGCCGGCGCCATCCGGGAAACCATGGACACATTGCTGCGGGTTTTTCCGGTCCGCAGCTGCAGCGCCGGAGTCCTCAAACGGGCACAGGCCAGCGGCCGGCCCTGCCTCCTGGGCTACATCGACAAATGCTCCGCGCCCTGCGTTGGCAGGGTGACCCCGGAGGAACACCGCGCCCTGGCGGAGGACTTCTGCGCCTTTATGGGCGGCGAGGCCAAACGTTTCATCAACAAGCTTGAAAAGCAGATGGCCGACGCCGTTGCCACCTTGGACTACGAGCGCGCGGCGCGCCTCAGGGACGACATTTCGGCACTGCGGAAGGTCTTTGAGCGGAACGCCGTGGTGCTCGCCGAAGATACCGATGCCGATGTCTTTGCCCTGCACGAGGATGAATTGGAGGCCGCCGTCCAGGTTTTCCACGTCAGGGGTGGCCGGGTCCGCGGCCAACGCGGCTGGGTGGTTGAAAAGGTGGAGGATTCCACTACCCCCGACCTGGTGGAACACCTGCTGCAGCAGGTTTACGGCGAGGACGGTGACAGCCATGGGCGGCTGCCCCGCGAGGTGCTCGTGCCCGTCGCGCCCAGTAACGCCGCGGAACTGACGCAATGGCTGGGCGGACTGCGCGGAGCCAAGGTGGAGATCAGGGTGCCGCAGCGCGGCGACAAAGCCGCGCTCATGTCCACCGTCCGCGAGAATGCCGAGCATGCGCTCAAACTGCATAAGACGCGCCGCGCCGGGGACCTCACGGTCCGTTCCCAGGCACTCCAGGAGCTGCAGGAAGCCCTGGACCTGCCTGTGGCCCTCCTGCGGATTGAATGCTTCGACGTCTCCCACGTCCAGGGCACCAACGTGGTGGCGTCCATGGTGGTGGTGGAGGACGGGCTGCCCAAGAAATCCGACTACCGGAAATTTTCCGTCACCGGGGCCGCCGCGGCCGACGACACCGCCGCAATGCACGATGTTCTGATCCGGCGCTTCCGGCATTACCTGCAGGATAAGTCGGCGCAGGTAGAGGCGTCCGCCCTTGCAGGGCACCAAGCTGCATTGGACGCGGCAGGGGACGCGGCAGTCCTGGACACCACTACTGCCACGCCGCGGGCAAAGTTTGCCTACCCGCCCAACCTGGTGGTGGTCGACGGCGGCAAGCCCCAGGTGAATGCCGCAGCCCGGGCGTTGGCGGACCTTGGGATCGAGGATGTGTATGTGGTGGGTCTGGCCAAACGGCTTGAAGAAGTCTGGCTGCCGGACAGCGACTTCCCGGTGATCCTGCCCCGGACGTCCCAGGGCCTCTATCTGCTGCAGCGCATCCGCGACGAAGCGCACCGCTTCGCCATCACCTTCCACCGGCAGAAGCGCGGCAAGGCCATGACGGTCTCGGCGCTGGACGGAGTCCCGGGCCTTGGTGAATCCAAACGCAAGGCCCTGCTCACGCACTTCGGGTCCGTCAAGGGCGTGAAAGCTGCCACCGCGGCCGAGCTCACGGACGCTAAAGGCATCGGGCCGGCCCTTGCCAACGCCATCGTGGCCCACTTCAGCGCGGAGGACGGCGGCGGCGATACTGTTCCGGCGGTAAATATGACCACCGGCGAAATCATTGAAACCTAGGTAGGGTAAGGAACGCAGGTCTCCGCCTTTGCGGTGGCCTGCCTTCATCTGGACAGAACGGGGCGGAACGAATGGCAGACTCAACGGCGGAATCCGGGACGGAGCAGGACGGGCTGACGCCGGTCAAGCCCCTCGAAGCGGAACTGCTGGTGGTCACCGGTATGTCGGGGGCGGGTCGCAGCACCGCCGCGGATGCGCTGGAGGACCACGGCTGGTATGTCGTGGAAAACCTGCCGCCGCAGATGCTCGGCACCTTGGCCGAACTCGTCTCCCACGCGCCGCAGTCCATTCCCCGGCTGGCCGTGGTGATGGATGTCCGCAGCAAGGGCCTCTTTGCCGACGTCCGTGCAGCGCTGGGGGCCCTGGCCGCCAGCGGTGTCACGTTCCGGGTACTTTTCCTGGACGCCAATGACGACGTCCTGGTCCGCCGCTTCGAGCAGGGCCGCCGGCCCCATCCCCTCCAGGAAGGCGGCCGGATCCTTGACGGCATCGCAGCCGAACGCGAGGTGCTCAAGGAACTGCGCGAGAGCGCCGACGTCGTCCTGGATACCTCCGCCTACAACGTCCACGGCCTGGCCACGGCCATCACGGAACTCTTCAGCGAGACGGGTCCGGTGGCCCTGCGGCTGAACGTCATGAGCTTCGGCTTCAAGTACGGCCTGCCGGTGGACTCCAACTATGTTGCGGACGTCCGGTTCATTCCGAATCCGCACTGGGTCCCGCAGCTGCGCCCGCATACGGGCCTGGACAAGGATGTCAGCGACTACGTGCTCGAGGCTGAAGGCGTGAAGAACTTCGTGGACCGCTACGTTCTCGCGCTCGAGCCCGTCCTGGACGGCTACCGGCGCGAAAACAAGCACTACGCCACCATCGCCATCGGCTGTACCGGAGGCAAGCACCGTTCCGTGGCAGTCGCCGTCGAGCTTTCCAAGAAACTGGCACAGTATCCCCGCGTCACCGTGACCACCACCCACCGGGATCTGGGCCGCGAATAATGGGGATGCTCACCGGGCCGCTGCCGCTGATACCGGTTTCAGGAGGAACGGCAGCAGGCCAGCAGGACAAGGGACCCAACGTCGTGGCGCTCGGCGGCGGGCACGGCCTGTCCGCTTCGCTGTCGGCATTGCGGCTCCTCACCTCGGAACTCACGGCCATTGTCACGGTGGCGGACGACGGCGGGTCATCCGGGCGTCTGCGCGACGAGTACGGCGTGCTCCCGCCCGGGGACCTGCGCATGGCGCTCTCCGCGTTGTGCGATGACACCGACTGGGGCCGCACCTGGCGTGACGTGATGCAGCACCGTTTCCAGCCCGGCAAAGGCAGCGGCGGGTCATTGGACAACCACGCGATGGGCAACCTGCTCATCGTCACCCTGTGGGAGCTCCTTGGCGATACCGTGGCAGGTCTCAAGTGGGCCGGTGCCCTGCTGGGCGCCCGCGGGCAGGTGCTGCCCATGTCCACCGTGCCACTCACCATCGAAGGGGACATCCGCGTCACCGCACCGGACGGGGACGCCGCGCTGCAGACAGTGCGCGGGCAGGCACGCTGCGCCGTCGCCGGCTCCCTGGAACACGTCCGGCTGCTGCCCGAACACGCACCCGCCTGCGTGGAGGCCCTGACTGCCATCGAGCTGGCTGACTGGGTGATTTTGGGACCGGGGTCGTGGTACACCTCCGTGCTGCCTCACCTGCTGCTCCCGGAAATGCGCGAGGCACTGTGCGGCACGGCCGCGAAACGCTGCCTCACCATGAACCTGGCCACCGATACCAAGGAGACCACGGGCATGTCCGCCGCGGACCACCTGCACGCGCTGCGCCGGTACGCGCCGGACTTCAGCGTCGACGTCGTCCTGGCAGACCCCGCGTCGGTGCCGGACCGGCAGGAGTTCGAGAAAGCGGCGGCGATGATCGGCGCCGAGGTGGTCTTGGGTAGAGTGGGGGCGTCGGGCCGCCGACCCGTCCATGACCCCCTGCGTCTGGCAGCGGCGTACCACGACATTTTTGGGAACAGTTAGGAAGGTGCCATGGCACTGACATCATCGGTCAAGGAAGAACTGTCCCGTCTGGACATCAAGAAATCGTCAGTACGCAAGGCAGAGGTCTCGGCGATGCTGCGGTTCGCCGGCGGCCTGCACATCATCTCCGGCCGGATCGTGATCGAGGCCGAGGTTGACCTCGCATCCACGGCCCGCCGGCTACGGGCAGCCATCGCCGAAGTCTACGGGCACCAGAGTGAGATCATTGTGGTCTCCGGCGGGGGACTGCGCCGAGGCAGCCGCTACGTGGTGCGGGTAGTCCGCGACGGCGAGTCCCTGGCCCGGCAGACGGGGCTCCTTGACGGCCGCGGGCGGCCGGTCCGGGGGCTTCCCTCGGCCGTTGTCAACGGCTCGGCCTCTGACGCTGAGGCAGTGTGGCGTGGCGCCTTCCTGGTCCACGGTTCCCTGACCGAACCCGGCCGCTCGTCTTCCCTGGAAGTCACCTGCCCGGGCCCCGAGTCCGCGCTTGCCCTCGTGGGCGCCGCCCGCCGCCTGGGCATCCAGGCAAAAGCCCGGGAAGTCAGGGGAGTGGACCGTGTTGTGATCCGCGACGGCGACACCATTGCCGCCCTGCTCACCCGCATGGGCGCCCATGACGCACTGATGGTCTGGGAAGAACGCAGGATGCGCAAGGAGGTCCGGGCAACCGCCAACCGGCTGGCCAACTTCGATGACGCCAACCTGCGGCGCTCCGCCCAGGCGGCCGTGGCCGCCGGCGCCCGCGTGGACCGTGCCCTGGAGATCCTGGGCGACGACGTCCCCGACCACCTCAAATATGCCGGCGAACTCCGGGTTGCCCACAAGCAGGCAAGCCTGGACGAGTTGGGACGCCTGGCCGATCCCGTGATGACCAAGGATGCCATCGCCGGCCGCATCCGGCGGCTTCTTGCCATGGCGGATAAGCGCGCCATCGATTTGGGGATCCCTGGCACGGATGCCAATGTGACGCCTGAAATGCTGGACGAGTAGCGGCGCCCCTAGAATCAGAGCGTTTACCCAATCTTCCGGATGCCCGCCATCCGGATGCACGATCGAAAGTGTTACAAACCGGACAGACCGTCCACGACATTGGAGGATTTTGTGACCGAGTACGTACTGCCAGAACTCAGCTACGACTACGCAGCCCTTGAGCCGCACATTTCGGCGCGGATCATGGAACTGCACCACAGCAAGCACCACGCAGCCTACGTTGCAGGCGCCAACAACGCCCTTGCCCAGCTGGCAGAGGCACGCGACAAGGGCGACTTCGCCAACATCAACCGCCTCTCCAAGGACCTCGCGTTCCACACCGGTGGCCACATCAACCACTCGGTGTTCTGGAACAACCTGTCTCCGGACGGCGGCGACAAGCCTGAGGGCGAGCTGGCAGCTGCCATTGACGACGCTTTCGGTTCCTTTGACGCCTTCCGGGCCCAGTTCTCGGCCGCCGCCCTTGGCCTGCAGGGATCCGGCTGGGGCTTCCTGGCCTACGAGCCGATCGGTGGCAACCTGGTCATCGAGCAGCTGTACGACCAGCAGGGCAACGTGGCACTCGGCACCACGCCGCTGCTGATGCTGGACATGTGGGAGCACGCCTTCTACCTGGACTACGTCAACGTCAAGGCTGACTACGTCAAGGCGTTCTGGAACATCGTCAACTGGGCCGACGTCGCCAAGCGCTTCGATGCCGCACGCACCAACGCCACGGGCCTCATCACCCTGCCGTAGTGGCCCGCGCTACACCTGCATGTAACAAACTTCACATTTTCGCGTGATTTAGGCCGGAATGTGGAAGGTCCGCCCCCGCACTTGCGGGGGCGGACCTACTTAAACGTAAGATGGATCACGGAAGGCGGTCAGCCTTCAGCAACGTGGCTGGTCGCCCTCCGATCTGTAAATCATCTCTGCCCAATGGCGTGCGGGATCTGTTAGTTGGCTTGAACGCCCGCTCAACTAGTTGTGCTTAATCAAGCACCAAGGAGACTGAAAAAGTGACGACCCGTATTGGTATCAACGGCTTCGGCCGTATCGGCCGCAACTACTTCCGCGCAGCACTCGCTCAGGGCGCAGACCTTGAGATTGTTGCCGTCAACGACCTCACCAGCCCCGAGGCCCTGGCCCACCTGCTCAAGTACGACTCCGTCGGCGGCCGCCTGAAGGAAACCGTTGAGGTCAAGGACGGCAACATTGTTGTCGACGGCAACGTCATCAAGGTTCTCGCCGAGCGCGATCCGGCCAACCTTCCGTGGGGTGAGCTGGGCGTGGACATCGTCATCGAGTCCACCGGCTTCTTCACCAAGGCCGCTGCCGCGCAGAAGCACATCGATGCAGGCGCCAAGAAGGTCCTGATCTCCGCCCCGGCGTCCGACGAAGACATCACCATTGTCATGGGTGTCAACGACGGACTGTACGACAACGCGGCGCACAACATCATTTCCAACGCGTCCTGCACCACCAACTGCCTCGGCCCGCTGGCCAAGGTCCTCAACGACACCTTCGGCATTGAGCGTGGCCTGATGACCACGATCCACGCCTACACCGCCGACCAGAACCTCCAGGACGGCCCGCACAACGACCTCCGCCGTGCCCGTGCCGCCGCCATCAACATGGTCCCCACCTCCACGGGTGCGGCCAAGGCGATCGGCCTGGTCCTGCCGGAACTCAAGGGCAAGCTGGACGGCTTCGCCATCCGCGTTCCCGTCCCCACAGGCTCGGCCACTGACCTCACCGTCACCGTCTCCCGCGAGACCACCGTCGAGGAAGTCAACGCCGCCCTGAAGAAGGCTTCGGAGTCCGACGAGTTCCAGGGCATCCTGACCTACACCGACGCTCCGATCGTTTCTTCGGACATCGTGGGGGACCCGGCGTCGTCGATTTTCGACTCCGGCCTGACCAAGGTCATCGGCAACCAGGTCAAGGTTGTTTCCTGGTATGACAACGAATGGGGCTACTCCAACCGCCTGGTCGACCTGACGGAGCTCGTCGCAGCCAAGCTGGGCTAGGGTTAGACACATGACATTCCACACCCTCAACGAACTGATCGCTGAAGGTGTCCGCGGGCGGTACATTCTGGTTCGAAGTGACCTGAATGTGCCGCTCGACGGCTCTACAGTGACTGACGACGGCCGCATCAGGGCCTCTCTGCCAGTGCTGGGAAAGCTCACGGACGCCGGTGCCCGCGTGCTGGTAACAGCCCACCTCGGACGCCCCAAGGGCGCTCCGGAGGAAAAGTACTCCCTCAAGCCTGCCGTGTCGCGGCTGGCCGAACTTGCCGGTTTCAAGGTCTCGCTCGCGCAGGACACTGTAGGCAGCTCTGCCAAGGATCTTGCAGCAGCGCTGCAGGACGGCGAAGTCCTCGTCCTGGAGAACGTGCGCTTCGACGCACGGGAGACCAGCAAGGACGACGCCGAACGCGGCGCCTTTGCGGACGAGCTCGTGGCACTCACCGGAGACAACGGCGCCTACGTTGACGACGCTTTCGGTGCCGTGCACCGCAAGCACGCCAGTGTTTACGACGTCGCCACACGGTTGCCGTCGTACCAGGGCGATCTTGTACACACCGAGGTGGAGGTCCTGCGGAAGCTGACGGCTGACACGCAGCGGCCCTATGTGGTGGTGCTCGGCGGCTCGAAGGTCTCCGACAAGCTGGCAGTCATCGACAACCTCATCGGCAGGGCGGACACCATCCTGGTGGGTGGCGGCATGCTCTTCACGTTCCTGGCAGCGGAAGGCCACAGTGTGGCCGGCAGCCTTCTGGAGGAAGACCAAATCCCGGTTGTCCAGGACTACCTGAAGCGGGCGGGCGACGCCGGAACTGAATTCATTGTTCCCACGGATGTTGTCGTGGCCAGCAAGTTCGCCGCCGACGCGGACCACGAAACCGTCCCCGCACACGGCATCGAGGGCAGCAGCTTCGGAGCCCAGGGCATTGGCCTGGACATCGGGCCGGACTCTGCAGCCGCTTTTGCGGACCGGATCACGCGCGCCAAAACCGTGTTCTGGAACGGACCGATGGGCGTCTTTGAGTTCGAAGCATTCTCCGGCGGCACCCGTGCGGTGGCGCAAGCCCTGACCGAGGCAGACGCCTTCACCGTGGTAGGTGGCGGGGACTCCGCTGCCGCCGTGCGGACCCTTGGTTTCGCTGACGGCCAGTTCGGGCACATTTCCACCGGCGGCGGCGCCAGCCTGGAATATCTCGAAGGCAAGGAACTCCCGGGACTGAGCGTCCTGGACCGCTAGGAACCTTCACTGCCAAGTCCTCCGGCCGGCAGGGGGCCCGCGGGCACCCTGCCGGCCGCACACATATCAAGTACTTTTTGGAGAACACGTGACTACGTCAGCAAACGGCGCTTTTGACCGCACGCCTCTCATTGCGGGCAACTGGAAGATGAACATGGACCATGTCCAGGGCATCACCCTCCTGCAGAAACTGGCGTGGACCCTGTCCGACGCCAAGCACGACTACAGCCGGGTTGAAGTTGCGGTCTTCCCGCCCTTCACCGACCTCCGCGGCGTGCAGACCCTGGTCCAGGGCGATGAACTGGACGTCGCCTATGGCGGCCAGGACCTCTCCCAGTTCGACTCAGGCGCCTACACCGGCGATATCTCCGGCCAGTTCCTGAACAAGCTGGGCTGCCGCTACGTCCTGGTGGGGCACAGCGAACGCCGCACCATCCACCAGGAATCCGACGAAGTCCTGAACGCCAAGGTCAAGGCCGGGTTCAAGCACAGTGTTACTCCGGTGCTGTGCGTGGGCGAAGGGCTGGAAATCCGTCAGGCCGGAACCCACGTGGAGTACACCCTGGAACAGCTCCGTGCTGATGTCGCAGGGCTGACCGCCGAGCAGGCGGCCGTCCTGGTCGTGGCCTACGAGCCCGTTTGGGCCATCGGTACCGGTGAAGTCGCCGGGCCGCAGGACGCCCAGGAGATGTGTGCAGCCATCCGGGCCGAACTCGCCACGATCTTCGGGGATGACGTTGCCGCCAAGATCCGGCTGCTGTACGGCGGTTCGGTCAAGGCCAACAACGTCGCCGCGATCCTGAACGAACGCGACGTCGACGGCGTGTTGGTAGGCGGCGCCAGCCTCGACCCCGCGGAGTTTGCTAATATTGTCAGGTTCGAGAGTCACCTGCTGACGGACTAGTCCGCCCCGCAGTTCCAGGCTCCCGCAATTCCAATCTTCCGAAAGGCCGTCGTGGACGTTCTTCATGTCATTCTGCAGATTCTCCTGGGCATCACCAGCCTTCTGCTGACGCTGCTTATCCTCCTCCACAAGGGACGGGGTGGCGGGCTGTCGGACATGTTCGGCGGAGGTATGAGTTCCGGCCTCAGCTCCTCGGGTGTGGCCGAGCGGAACCTGAACAGGTTCACCGTAATTTTGGGGGTTACCTGGGGCATTGTGATCATTGCCCTGGGCCTGATCATGCGCTTCAGCGGCGCAGGGGACTCGTAGCCCTGCAACTGATAGCCGTCCGGCACTGCCGCGGCGTGGATCTCCGAACTAAACTGTGGCTGTTGGGTTCCAACAGCCACAGTTTTTGTTTAAGCAGCCAGGAGTCCCGATGGTACATAGTGCGTCAGCGTTCCGCGGCACCCGGGTGGGTGTGACCGAAGGAGCCGGTCCCAAGAACCAGACCGAAGGTTCGGGTGAACGGGTCCCTCGTATCCGTGTTTCGTACTGGTGCGCCAAGGGGCACGAAACCCAGCTTGTATTCCTGCGGCTGCCGGACGAACAGATTCCAGCCGTCTGGGATTGCCGCCGCTGCGGGGTTCCGGCGTCCAGGGACGGCAAGGAAGCCGCCCTGCCCGATCCGCTGGACGAGGGCTTCAAGACCCATCTCGAGTACGTTAAAGAGCGGCGCTCCGACCAGGACGCCGAAGCTGTCCTGGCCGGAGCGCTGGAAAAGCTACGCGCCGGTGGCGTCCTTCCGGACGAGCTGCTCCGGGACCCGTGACGCCGCGTTTTCGTCAATAAGCCACAGGGTGCGGGACGTGCCCCGCGGCCCTGCCGCCGGAACCTGGACCGGGTTGGCGCCTGCCAGGGCCAACCCCACGGCACCGGCCTTGTCCTCACCGGCCACTACCATCCACACCTCGGCGGCGGTGTTAATTGCGGGGAGCGTGAGTGAGATGCGCTGGGGCGGCGGCTTGGGGGAGTTGCGCACCCCGACAACCGTCAGCGACTTCTCCCTGATGCCGCCCTGCTCCGGAAACAGTGACGCCACGTGGGCATCCGGGCCAACACCTAGCAGCACTACGTCCAGGCGGGGCAGCACCCCGGGTTCGTCCGGACGGTCATCGGACATGTCAGCTGCATGTTCGGCCTGGGCTGCTTCCTGGAGCCTGCGGGCGTAGTCCTCGGCGGCTTCCTCGGGTGTGTCTAAGTCGTCCGACGACGCGGGCTGATGGATCCTCGCAGGATCAACCGGGATGTGCGACAGGAGTGCCTCAAAGGCCTGCCAGGTGTTCCGCTCGGGATCTTCAGCGGCAACAAACCGCTCGTCGCCCCACCAGAAATTCACCTTCGACCAGTCGACGGCAGGCGCCGCCGGAGAGTCCGCAACAGCCTTCAGCGTACCGATGCCCACCGTGCCGCCGGTCAGCACCACTGTGGCCTCACCGTGTTTGTCCTGCACATCCACCAGTTTGGTGATCAGGCGGGCCGCGATGGCGGCCATCAGGACGGACGAATCAGGATGGATGCTAACTCTTGGCTCAACGCTCACTGGGTCGGACGCTCCTTAGATTGGTACGTGGCAGTCCAATAGTAATCACTTCTCCGAAGACTTCGTCGGGG
>DIZT01000190.1 GCA_002427975.1 Micrococcaceae bacterium UBA6021
GGGGAATTTCCCTGGCCCTGAAGTTGTCCAGTTGCATATTCGACAGAACGGGTTCTACCTGCCTCGACGATGCCACGTGAATAAGCGTGCGGTGGTGCGACCATGCTGGCCGCCTCGTGTGCGCCGGTGTGGGGCATCCTTCACCTGCGGACGGAGACTGCACCGGACGGGGGGATTCGCACCCATCGCAACGGCCTACAACTCATGGGTGAGACCATGGCGCACCCTCAGGATCCTTGACATCTGACACAGCCGGGGTTATGTTTTATCTCACACCTTGGTTACGCGCGTTAGTAACGCGCTTCAGTGGCCGAGTGGACGCTCATCCAAAAACGCAGCATTTCTTACTAGACATCGGACGGTCAATGATGACGAACTCACGGCAGGCCAAGGTGACGATGCAGGATGTCGCGAACCATGTCGGTGTATCGCGGACGACTGTTTCGTTTGTCCTGAGTGGCGGAACGGGAAACGGAATTCCACAAGAAACCCGTGACCGCGTCCACCGGGCCGTGACCGAACTGGGCTACCGCCCGAACGCGGGAGCACGAGCATTAGCATCCAAGCAAACCAAGCTCTACGGGCTTATTACGGAAATCGTGACCGCGCCTTATGCTGCCAACATCGTGCGAGGCGCCCAGGAACAGGCCGCGCGGGAGGGCAAAACACTTCTGATCGCCAGCACCGATGGCAGCAGTGACGCCGACCGGAAGGCAATCGAAACGATGCTCGAGCACCGTGTCGAAGGTCTGATCTACGCAACAAGCTGGCATAGGGGTGTGCGGTTGCCTGCAGTCGCAGACGAGGTGCCGACTGTCCTTGTTCACTGCTTTGACGAAGCGGCCAACCTCCATTCCGTCATTCCTGACGAGGTGCAGGGTGGCTACGCTGCCACCACGAGGCTCATCGGGGCCGGACACGACCGGATAGGGCTCATCAACCTTGATCCCGTCATTCCGGCCGCCATCGGCCGGCGGGCGGGCTACGTCCGCGCGCTGGAGCAGGCAGGTCTTGGCCTCGACGAACGGCTGATTATCAACGAGGACGGCGAGGCAGACCAGGGCTACCGCGCGGCGTCCTCCCTCCTTGACAGCGCCGTGCCGCCTACCGCGATCTTCTGCGCCACTGACCGCATGGCCATGGGCGCTTACGACGCCATCAAAGAACGAGGGCTTCGTATTGGGGATGATATCTCCGTGGTTGGCTTCGACAACCAGGAAGTTATCGCCAACTACCTGAGACCCAGCCTGACGACCGTCGCACTGCCCTTCCGGCAAATGGGGGAAACTGGCGTCGCGCTGCTGGCCAAACTGGCAGCGAACCGCAATTTGGCCCCGCTCCAACACATTGTCCAATGTCCTCTGGTGGAGCGTACATCTGTGCGCCTGCCCGTCCCGGCGTCCTGACGTCCACCATCCGCTAACCCCATCTCCATTTCACTGACGAAACGAGTATTCCTCATGCCCAAAATCCATCCCAAACGGTCACTGACGGTGGTTGCTGCCTCTCTGGCGATCGGCGCGCTGGCTCTAACCGGCTGCACCGCCGGAGACACATCCGGAGGCACAGCAAACGGTGGGGGTTCCTCCAGCGGGCTCCTGACCATCCCCCGGGAGGACACGGCAACGTTCACCAGCAACTTCAACCCGTTCTCCCCGAAGGCGCTTCCGATGACGCAGCAGTCGGTTTTCGAGCCCCTGATGATCGTCAACCCTGTCAAGGGGGAACCCGTACCCTGGCTCGGGACTTCGTGGAAAGCAGACGAAGACGGTATGGGCGTAACATTCACGCTCCGCGACGGGGTTAAATGGTCAGACGGGCAGCCTCTGACCGCCGACGACGTGGTGTACACCTTTGAACTCCAGAAAAAGATCCAGGGTGGTTTCGAGTATCTGGACAAGGTCTCCGCCGTGGACGCCCACACCGTCCGCTTCGATTTCAACAAGCCCTATGCACCCGGTCTGTACGAGGTCGGCCAGCAGGTCATCGCCCCTAAGCATGTCTGGTCTCAGATCGCGGACCCGGCAAAGGCCACCAACGACAACCCGGTGGGTACGGGTCCCTACACTCAGGTCTCCCAGTTCGAGACACAGTCATTCGAACTGGATAAGAACCCCAACTACTGGCAGCCGGAAAAGCAGCAGCTCACCGGCATCAGGATGCTGGCATTTGCTGGCAACTCCGGGGCCAACCTTGCCCTGCAGAACGGTGACGTGGACTGGAGCGACCAGTTCATCCCCAACGTCCAGAAGACCTTTGTCGATAAAGACCCGGCGCATCGTCATTTCTGGTACCCCACTACCGGAGGCACGATTAACTGGCAGCTGAACACCACCAAGGCTCCCTTTAACGATCCAGTCGTCCGCAAAGCACTCAGCATGGCCGTGGACCGCGATCAGGTGACCAGCCTGGGCATGTCGGGCTACACCCATCCGGCCGACTGCACCGGCCTCAGCGACGTCTACACCACCTGGCGCGACCAGAGCATCGTCGACAAGTGCGAGTGGACGAAGCTGAACGTGGACAAAGCCAACCAGATGCTCGATGACGCCGGTTACAAAAAGGGAGCCGACGGTATCCGCACCCTCAAGGACGGCAAGCCGTTCCAGTTCAAGTTCTCTGTCGGCTCGGCATCTTCGGACTGGCTCTCCGTCGGCCAGATCATCTCCAAGGACATGGAAAAACTCGGCGTAAAAGTCGAGGTCAACTCCCCTGACTGGTCCCAGGTCGTCTCCGGCTACACTGACGGGTCCTTCGATAGCGGCATCGTCTGGAGTAACGCTGGCGCGACGCCCTTCGAGTTCTACCGAGGCGTGATGTCACAGAAGGTTGTTGTCCCGGTCGGCGAAAAGGCCAACGAAAACTACCACCGCTTCGGTGACCCGGAAGCGACCGCAACCCTGGACAAGCTGGCGGCAACGGCAGACCCGGCGGCGCAGAAGACCCTCGTCGACAGCCTGGAGGCACGCTTCAATGACGTGGCCCCGGTGATCCCGCTGTTTTCCGGCCCGGCGTGGGGCGCCTACACCGACCAGCGATTCACGGGCTGGCCCAGCAGCGATAACCCGTACGCAACTCTTTCGGCCCGCTCCGCCACCACTGTCCTGGTTCTGACCTCGCTCAAGCCGGCCAAGTAGGCATCACGTGGCTGTTCGGGGCAACCGGCTCCGAACAGCCACGAAAGCCGCGCACACACGCGGCACCCGCACCGTTACCACCTGCCGGACCCGGACCGATCCCCGGGGCGGCGCAACAATCATCAAGAAAGAAGCGGAATCATGGTATTCCTCCTCCGCCGCCTGGGGTTCTACGTCATCGCCTTCTGGGCCTGCATCACCCTGAACTTCTTCCTCCCGAGGCTGATGCCCGGAGATCCGGTCAGCAGAATGTTCTCCCAAGTCCAGTCCCAAATGCGCCCGGACCAGGTGGATGCGCTCCGGCGGCTCTTCGGTCTGGACGACCGCCCGCTGTGGGAGCAGTACTTCACCTACATCGGTAAAATTTTCCGTGGGGACATGGGCATCTCGCTGTCCCGGTTCCCCGCCCCCGTTTCGGAGGTGATCGGGTCACAGATCGGATGGACCCTTCTGCTGGGCGGCACGTCCCTGGCTATTGCGGTCGTCCTGGGCAATTTCCTCGGCGTTCTGGCAGCGTGGCGGCGCGGTAAATTCCTCGATTCCGTCTTTCCCCCTTTGCTGATTTTCGTCGGATCATTCCCCTACTTTTGGCTGGCCATGGCCGCTCTTTATCTGTTCGGTATCACTCTTGGCTGGCTGCCTCTGAACCACGCCTTCTCCACGGGGCTCAGCGCCTCGTTCTCACTCAAGTACATTGGCGACGTAGCCGCTCACCTCATCCTCCCGGCCCTGACCATTGTCTTGGTCTCCATCGGCGGCTGGATGCTGGGGATGCGCAACACGATGATCGCCACCACCGCTGAGGACTACATCACGATGGCCCGGGCCAAGGGACTGCGTCCGGCACGGATCATGTTCCAGTATGCGGCCCGCAACGCCATGCTGCCCTCGGTGACGTCGTTCGGTATGTCTCTTGGCTTCGTCGTCGGCGGCGCGCTCCTCACCGAAACCGTGTTCGCGTACCCGGGCATCGGCTACCAGCTCCTGACCTCCGTCCAGGCACTGGACTACCCGCTGACCCAAGGCATCTTCCTGACCATCACCGCCGCCGTGCTGGCAGCGAACTTCCTGGTCGACATCATTTACGTACGGCTGGACCCCCGGGTCCGGGTCAGCTAGAAACAGGTCCCCCAATGCCACTCACAGACTCAACACCTACCGCGACCACCACGGCCGGCAACCCTACCGTTCAAGTACCGGAACCTGCGGTCCCCGGACGCCTGGTCCATGGAGGGTTCGTCCACGGTATCCTGACGAACAAGAAGGCCCTCTTCGGGCTGGCCGTCCTGGTCATATTTGCCCTCCTGGCACTGCTGGCACCCCTCCTGGCACCGGGAAACCCCTCCGATTTCGGCCCGGAAGCATCCCTGGCGCCATCCGCGAACCACCTGCTCGGAACCACCTCCAAAGGCCAGGACGTGCTCGCTTTGACCCTATGGGGATCGCGAAGCTCACTGACGGTCGGATTCATCGTGGGCCTGGCAGCGACCTTCATCGGCTGTCTCGTCGGCATCGCCTCCGCGTACTTCGGCAAAGCCATCGACGAAGTACTCTCGCTGCTGACCAACATTTTTCTGCTCATCCCCGGGCTTCCACTGCTGGTGGTTCTCGCCGCATTCCTGCCGCCGGGCCCCGCCACCGTCGTCATCGTCCTGGTCATCACCGGCTGGGCAGGCAGCGCCCGTGTGCTCCGCTCCCAGGCACTGTCGCTGCGCAGCAAGGACTTCGTCGCCGCCGCCGTGGTGACCGGTGAGAAAGCCTGGCGCATCATGTTCCGGGAAATCCTGCCCAACATGGCCTCCATCGTCATGAGTACCCTGCTCGGCTGCGTCATTTACGGCATCGGCGCCCAGGCAGGCCTGGAGTTCCTGGGACTCGGCGATACCGGGTCCGTCAGCTGGGGAACCAACCTCTATTGGGCAAACAACGACGGCGCCCTCATGACCGGCGACTGGTGGGTGCTCCTGCCCTCAGGCGTAGCCATCGCCGTCGTCGCATTTGCCCTGGCCCTGATCAACTACGCCGTCGATGAAATCACCAACCCCCGCCTGCGCGTGGAAAAGAAAGGCTAACAGATGCAAACCCTGACTGAACAGGACCGGGGAAACATCGGCCGTGCCGCCGCTCCCGTGCTGAGCGTGAAAAACCTGCAAGTCCACTACACGGCAGAAAGCGGAGACGTTACGGCCGTGGACGGCGTCAGCTTCGACATCGGCGCAGGTGAAGTGTTCGGCCTCGCCGGCGAATCAGGCTGCGGCAAGTCCACCATCGCCAACGCGGTCATGCGACTCCTGCAAACCCCGGCAAAAATCACAGGCGGCTCCATCGAGCTCAACGGAAGAAATCTCCTGGACCTGGGCGAAGAAGAACTGCGACGCACCCGCTGGCGCGACGTCGCTATGGTCTTCCAAAGCGCGATGAACTCCCTGAACCCTGTCATGACCATCGGAGACCAGATCGTCGATGTCTTCACCACGCACGAAAGGATGCCCAAGAAAGCCGCCCGTGAACGTGCTGCGGAGCTGCTGAAACTTGTCGACATCAGCCCCGACCGCCTCAAGTCCTACCCACACCAGCTCTCCGGCGGAATGCGCCAGCGGGCAGTGATCGCGATCGCGCTGGCGCTCAAACCCTCCCTTCTCATCATGGATGAACCCACCACGGCCCTGGACGTGGTCGTTCAGCAGGAAATCATGCACCAAATCAAAGAACTACAGCAGCAGCTGGGGTTTTCCATTCTGTTCATCACGCACGACATCTCACTCATGGTCGAGCTCTCCCACCGCATGGCCGTGATGTATGCGGGAAAGCTGGTCGAGGTCGCTCCCTCCAAAGACATGCTGGAGAACCCGCTTCACCCTTACACCCACGCCCTCATGGGAGCGTTCCCTCCGCTGACCGGCCCGAGAGTGGAGTTGACCGGCATCCCGGACGCCCCGCCGAATATGGCACACCCGCCCACCGGGTGCCGCTTCCACCCCCGGTGCCCGCTCGCTATCGACGCGTGCCGCACCATCGAGCCACTGCTCCTTCCAGGAGCCGAAAACCACGACGCAGCATGCCTGCTCGTACCCGAATATGTCGTCCCCTCCGAAAGGTCAAGCCGATGAGCCCCGCACACAGCACCTCATCCCGCCCCGAAACGGGGACCGGGCCCCTGGTCCAGGTCCGCAACCTGAGCAAGGACTATCATCTTGGAAGCTTTCCCTTCCGTTCGACCGTACGTGCCGTTAACGACGTCTCCTTTGATATCAACCATGGCGAGATTGTGGCACTTGTCGGGGAATCCGGGAGCGGAAAAAGCACCATCGCCCGCATCCTCGCCCGCCTTGAGCAGCCCACCGGCGGCCAGCTCATCATTGACGGGCAGGACATCTTTGCCACCGAACGGCGCCGGGCGTCAATGAAATACCGAAGCAAGGTCCAGATGGTCTTCCAGGACCCCTTCGGATCCCTCAACCCGGCACACCGCATCGAGCACTTCCTGACGCGGCCCCTACAGCTTCACGGACAAAACGACAGCCCGAAGGCCATCAAACTCAAACTGCGTGAACTAATGGCAACAGTCGGCCTGGGCGAGCAGATGCTGGACCGATACCCCCACCAGCTCTCCGGCGGACAACGGCAGCGCGTCGCCATCGCCAGAGCCCTGGCCGTGGAACCGGAAATCATCCTGGCCGACGAACCCACCTCAATGCTCGACGTCTCGGTCCGCATCGGCATTCTCAATCTGATGCGCAAACTCCGCGATGAACGGGGGGTGTCCATGCTCTACATCACCCACGACCTCGCATCCGCACGCTACATCGCCGACACCACCCTGGTGATGCGCGCCGGTGACCTGGTCGAGGGTGGCGAGAGCATCGAGCTGATGGCGGCCCCCCATCACCCGTACACCCAGTTGCTGCTCTCCGCCGTACCCGACGCCCGCAGAACGCAGACCGTCCGCCCGCCGAAGAGGGATGCCGCGGAGCGGAACGCCGGCCGGGGCACCGGCGAACGCGTCGCCCTCAGCGAATCCCACTGGGCGCTGAAAGTGCCGGAATCTGCCGCCTGACGGCCACCAGCCACCCGACCGCCGCCTTCTCCGCAGAATCAGACCCAATCAGCTTCGCTGCAGGCTGCCGAAAACCCAGGAAAGAATCCCATGATGAAACCCGCTGCCGTACTCTCCGGCGTACCCGAGGTGATCGTCGTCGGTGAAGCACTCATTGACGTGGTCCACACAGGGGACGGGGTCACTGAGCACCCCGGGGGCTCACCCGCCAATGTGGCCTACGGACTCGCCCGTCTGGATGTTTCGACAGGGTTCCTGACCTCAATCGGCACGGATGACCGGGGCCTTGCCATCAGCAGCCACCTCATCGGCGCAGGTGTGCATATACTCCCAGGCTCCCAGTCCGCCGCCGCTACATCGACCGCCACAGCAACACTGGCCGGCGACGGGTCCGCAACCTATTCCTTCGACCTCCTCTGGCAGCTGGCCCCGTTTGCTCCGACGTACCTGCCAAGGCTCCTGCACGCCGGGTCGATCGCCAGCTTCCTCGCCCCTGGAGCCGCAGGCGTGAAGTCACTCCTGCAGCACTGCGCAGGCATCAGCACTGTCACCTATGATCCCAACATCCGGCCCGAACTGCTCGGCAGCCATCACGAAGCCAGAACCATCTTCGAAGATCTCGTTCCCCTCACGGACGTCGTGAAACTCAGCGACGAGGACGCCGCATGGTTGTATCCGCGCAGGTCGCCGGAGGAGGCTGCCCGCCACATCCGCGGACTCGGCACGGATCTGGTCGTGGTCACCCGCGGATCAGAAGGATCCTTCCTGCTCACCGCGGAGACGGAAATCAGCGTCCCCTCCGTGGAATCCGTTGTCGCGGACACCATCGGTGCAGGGGATGCCTACATGGCGGCCCTCATCCTGGGACTTCTGACCAGAGGAGGCGAGGGCCTGGCTCCGCCCGTTCTCGAACAGATCGCCCGCATGGCATCCATGGCAGCCGCCATCACCGTGGGCCGCCCAGGGGCGAACCTGCCCTCCGCGGCGGAAATGCGGGCAAGCCTAGTCAGCTGACCACCACTTTCCGGCTCCAACACCGCGGCCAACCTGACGATCACGGCAAGATCCAGGCCCTTTCCTTGCCCATCCCGAACCTGAAACGAGTACGCCTCCCATGACGGCCGTGACCACCACACACCCGGAAGCCTTCCGGCCCGCCCTGCATTACACGGCCCGAAACACCTGGCTCAATGATCCCAACGGCCTGATCCACCACCAGGGCCTCTACCACCTCTACTACCAAAACAACCCCTTCGGAAACACCTGGGGAAACATGTCCTGGGGCCACGCGACGTCGGACAACCTCGTGGACTGGACCGAACAGCCTGTCGCGATTGCCTGCGACGAGCAGGAGGAGATCTTCTCCGGCAGCATCGTATTCGACAGCCAAAACAGCAGCGGGCTCGGCACCGACACGACGCCCCCGCTGGTGGCCATCTACACCAGCGCCTACAAGGAAGCCTCGCCGTTGCACGGCGTCCAGGCACAGTCACTGGCCTACAGTCTGGACGGCGGTTTCACCTGGAAAAAACACGCCGGCAATCCGGTGCTCAGCCGCAACTCGGCCAACTTCCGTGACCCAAAAGTCTTCCGCTACGACGGCGGGGCCGGCTCCTACTGGGTGATGGCCGCCGTCGAAGCCGAAGACTACAAAGTAGTCCTCTACAAGTCCGAGGACCTGAAAACCTGGGAACACCTCAGCGATTTCGGCCCCGCCAATGCCACCGGCGGCATGTGGGAATGCCCGGACCTGTTTGCCCTGCCGGTGGACGGCAATCCACTGGAGCTGAAATGGGTTCTGACGGTGAATCTGAACCCCGGCGGCCCGAACGGCGGGTCAGCCGGGCAGTACTTCACAGGAGACTTCGACGGCGTCAAATTCACCTCCGACTCCACCGTCACCAGCGGGGAGCAGGACCCCGACCGCCTTCAGGAGTACAACTGGCTGGACTGGGGACGGGACTATTATGCCGCCGTCTCCTTCAGCGACGCCCCCGACGGCCGACGGATCATGATCGGTTGGATGAACAACTGGGACTATGCCAATCAGATCCCTACTTCACCCTGGCGGAGCCCCATGTCTCTGCCCCGGGAACTCTCCCTGGCCACCGTTGGCGGCCGCACAAGACTAGTCCAGAACGTCGTCGAGGAAGCCGTATGCCGCGGTGAGGTGCCGGCAGTTAAGGACGGCCCCATCCATTTGGCCGGGGAAACACGCCCGATCCCTGCCGCTACGGGCACGGTTCAGCTCATCGAAGCCGAGTTCACGGCAGGGACGGCCGAAGAATTCGGCATCATCGTTCGTGGGAGCGGCACGGAAGGAACCCGAATCGGCATCAACCCCGCCCAAGGCCGCCTCATCCTCGATCGGACCGCCTCCGGCGACACCGGCTTCCACGATGGATTCGCCTCCGTTGACACCGCGCCCATCAACGCCCGGGACGGCCGATACGAGCTAAAGATCTACCTCGACCACTGCTCCGTTGAGGTCTTCGCCCAACACGGCGAGCTGGTGCTCACCGACCTGATCTTCCCGAACAAAACAAGCACCGGAGTCTCCATCTACGCCCACGGCGGCTCCGCAACACTCGAGAGCCTGACAATCACGCCTTTGGCATAGGTCAGGCACGCCACAGATGGCCGCCACCGCAAACAGGAATACGGCCGTAACGATTAGATATGGAAGACACGAGCATGGAATACCGCAAACTTGGATCATCCGGCATGTACATCAGCGAACTCGCCTACGGGAACTGGGTCACCCACGGCGAGCAGATCAACCAGGACACCGCCACGGCCTGCGTCCGGCAGGCCCTGGAACTGGGCATCACCACCTTCGACACCGCCGACGC
>DIZT01000257.1:0-153 GCA_002427975.1 Micrococcaceae bacterium UBA6021
ACGTCCGCGTCTACAAGAGCGAAGAGAACCTCGCCCGTGAAGACCAGCTGGCGCACAAGATCGCGGCCGTCGCCGCCGACGCCGTCGAGGTCACCCCCGAGGTCACCGAGATGGTCATCAACCGTGTCATCGACAACGCCTCCGTGGCCATCG
>DIZT01000257.1:441-1484 GCA_002427975.1 Micrococcaceae bacterium UBA6021
GCCGGCATCGGCACACTCCTGGGCCTGGACGTCGAGACGATCTTCCAGTCCGTCGGCCAGGCACTGCACACCACCACCGCCACCCGCCAGTCCCGCAAGGGCGAAATCTCCACCTGGAAGGCCCACGCTCCCGCGTTCGCAGGCAAGATGGCCGTTGAAGCCGTGGACCGCGCCATGCGCGGCCAGACTTCCCCGGTGCCGATCTATGAAGGTGAGGACGGCGTCATCGCCTGGATGCTGGATGGCCCGGACGCCTCCTACGAGGTCCCGCTGCCCGAGGCAGGCGAGGCAAAGCGCGCCATAATGGACACGTACACCAAGGAACACTCCGCCGAATACCAGGCCCAGGCCTGGATCGACCTGGCCCGCAAGCTGCACAAGGAGCACCCGGAGGCGGCCGACCCCGCCAACGTGACGTCGGTCCTCATCAAGACCAGCCACCACACGCACTATGTGATCGGTTCCGGCGCCAACGACCCGCAGAAGTACGACCCCACGGCCAGCCGCGAAACCCTTGACCACTCCATCCCGTACATCTTCACCGTGGCACTCCAGGACGGCTCCTGGCACCACGTGGATTCCTACGCCCCGGAACGCGCCCGCCGCGCCGACACCGTGGAGCTGTGGAACAAGGTCAGCACGGTCGAAGACGCCGAATGGACCCGCCGCTACCACTCGCTGGATATCGCGGAGAAGGCCTTCGGCGGATCCGTGGAGATCACCCTGAACGATGGCACGGTCATCACCGATGAGATCGCCGTAGCCGACGCCCACCCGCTCGGCGCCCGCCCGTTCGCCCGCCAGCAGTACATCAACAAATTCCGCACCCTGGCAGCCGGCCTGGTCGCCGAAGAGGAAATCGAGCGTTTCCTCGCAGCCGCCGAAAGCCTTCCGGACCTGGGCCCCGGCGAACTGGACCAGCTGAACATCACCGCCGCTCCGGGCGTCATCGACCTCAGCAACGCACCCGCCGGCCTCTTCTAAGCACTCCTTACCCACACCGCACAGGAGAATCAGATGCTGTATTCCAAGACAACCCCGGA
>DIZT01000257.1:1615-7230 GCA_002427975.1 Micrococcaceae bacterium UBA6021
CCCGCTCTCGGCGCGGCTGATCGAGGAAAAGGGCTTCGCCGGTGTTTACGTCTCCGGTGCCGTGCTGGCCAATGACCTTGGCCTGCCGGACATCGGGCTGACCACCCTCACCGAGGTTGCCACCCGTGCCGGGCAGATCGCCCGCATGACCGACCTGCCCACGCTGGTGGACGCGGACACCGGCTTCGGCGAGCCCATGAACGTGGCCCGCAGCATCCAGGAACTGGAGAACGCCGGCCTGGCCGGCTGCCACATCGAAGACCAGTTCAACCCCAAGCGCTGCGGGCACCTGGACGGCAAGAACGTGGTGGACCTGGACACTGCCACCAAACGCATCCGCGCCGCCGCTGACGCCCGCCGAGATCCGAACTTCCTGATCATGGCCCGCACCGATATCCGCGCCGTTGAAGGGATCGAAGCCGCCAAGGACCGGGCACGGGCCCTGGTTGAAGCCGGTGCGGACGCCATCTTCCCGGAAGCGATGAAGGATCTGTCCGAGTTCCAGGCCATCCGTGACGCCGTGGACGTGCCGATCCTGGCGAACATGACCGAATTCGGCAAGAGCGATCTGTTCACCGTCGATCAGCTGCAGGGCGTCGGCGTCAACATGGTCATTTACCCGGTCACGCTGCTGCGCATTGCCATGGGCGCCGCAGAGCGTACGCTGGAAACGATCAAGGCCACAGGGTCGCAGGAAGCACAGGTGGAGAACATGCTCACCCGTGCGCGGCTTTATGACCTTGTGGACTATGAAGCCTACAACCACTTCGATACCGGCGTTTTCAACTTCCACATTCCCGGCGTCCGGTAGGACCCGGGACCCACCAAGGAGACGCAAGCATTCCGGCACATCCGGGCTTGCCCAATGAACGAAGGAGGACAGCATGGTAGCTGTCGATATCAAGAAGGGCCTGGCCGGCGTCGTGGTGGACTACACCGCGGTCTCGAAGGTCAACCCGGATACCAATTCACTGCTGTACCGCGGCTACCCCGTCCAGGAACTCGCCGCCAAATGCAGCTTCGAGGAAGTGGCCTTCCTGTTGTGGAACGGCGAGCTGCCTACCCCGGAAGAGCTGTCGGCATTCTCGGCCCGCGAGCGCGCCGGCCGTGCCCTTGATCCTGTCGTGAAGCAGGTCATCGACACGCTCCCCACCACGGCCCACCCCATGGATGTCTGCCGGACCGCAGCCTCCGTCATGGGCGCCCGGCACCCCCTGGCCGAAGACTCCTCGCCCGAGGCCAACATGGCCAAGGCCGTGGATCTCTTCGCGGCGATGCCGGCGGTAGTGGCCTACGACCAGCGCCGCCGGCGCGGCCAGGAAGCCGTGGAACCCCGGGATGACCTGGGCTACTCGGAAAACTTCCTCTGGATGGCGTTCGGCGAGGATCATGTCCCGGAGGTCGTCGAGGCATTCAATGTCTCGATGATCCTGTACGCCGAGCACTCCTTCAACGCCTCCACGTTCACCGCCCGCGTAATCACCTCCAGCCTCTCGGACCTGCACTCGGCCGTGACCGGGGCCATCGGCGCACTCAAAGGCCCGCTGCATGGCGGCGCCAACGAAGCCGTCATGCACACCTTCGACGAGATCGGCATCCGGCCCGAGGAATCCCTGGAGGACGCCGCCGCCAGGGCCAAGACCTGGATGGAAGACGCCCTGGCTCACAAGAAGAAGGTCATGGGCTTCGGCCACCGCGTCTACAAGCACGGCGACTCCCGCGTGCCCACCATGAAGTCCGCCCTGGACAAGATGATCGCCCACTACGGCCGCCCCGAGCTGCTGGGGCTCTACAACGGTCTGGAACAGGCCATGGACGAGGCCAAGGGAATCAAACCCAACCTCGACTACCCGGCCGGCCCCACCTACCACCTCATGGGCTTCGACACCGCGACATTCACGCCGATCTTCGTGGCCAGCCGCATCACCGGCTGGACCGCGCACATCATGGAACAGGCAGCCAGCAACTCCCTGATCCGCCCACTGAGCGAATACAACGGCCCGGAAGAACGGCACGTTCCGTAACCCTTTTTGAGGCGCACGACGGCGGGCCAGTCACCTTGCGAGGTGACAGGCCCGCCGTCGTGCGTTACGCCAACGGAGAGGTGGCGTCATCAGTCCAGCACTTCGCGGACGGTCTCGTTGTCATCGTTCAGGACCACTGTCAGACGCAAGAAAGTCCCGCCAAGCGCAAGCGGCAGCCAATGCGCTGCGTCCTGCCACATCCGTTCCACGGGTAGGGCACCGACGTCGAACCATTCCGGCCGGATCTCGGCACTTTCGGCCGGTTGCCCCGCCCAACGGGCTGCGACGAAGAGCCGTGTGCTCATGTTCCACTCCGGGCGGGCCGGGAAGTCGAAGGTGACCACACCGGCGTCGCGCAGATCCTCCTGCCGGACCACAATGCCGGCTTCCTCGTGCACTTCGCGGCAGGCAGCCTCGGCATCTGTCTCCCCGGGCTCAACGTGGCCGCCGAGGCCCACCACTTTGCCGCGGCCGAAGCCGGTCTTCTTCAGGCCCAGCAGGACCTGTGGCACCCCGGCGGACTCACGGGTGAGGAAGCACAGCGTGACAGGGGTGAACGTCATGCCCTCAACCCTATAGCCTGGCCGTCCGCGTCAGCCCAGCGCCCGGGGGTGGGCGGCTGCGTAAATTTCCCTAAGCGTGTCAGCGGTGACCAGGGTGTAGACCTGTGTGGTGGTGACCGAAGCGTGCCCCAGCAGCTCCTGCACCACGCGGACATCCGCGCCGCCTTCGAGCAGGTGCGTCGCGAAGGAGTGCCGCAGTGTGTGCGGGGAAACATCCTTCGTGATGTTCGCCTTGTCCGCCGCCGCCTTCAGGATGGTCCAGGCGCTTTGCCGGCTGATCCTTCCGCCCCGGGCGTTCAGGAACAGGGCGGGTGTTCCCGTGCCCTTCGCCGCCAGCAACGGACGGCCGCGCACCAGGTAAGCGTCCACGGCCCGCGCCCCATAGGACCCCAGCGGCACCAGCCGTTCCTTGGATCCTTTACCGAACAGGCGGACCACGGCAGGCCCGGCTTCCGCTTCCTGCAGGGAGATGTCGTCAACGTCCAGGCCCACGGCCTCGCTGATCCTCGCCCCGGTGGAGTAGAGAAATTCGAGCAGAGCACGGTCCCGGAGCCCTGTGGCGGTGTCCGTGCCCGCGGCTTCAAGGATCCTGATGACTTCGTCCACGCTGATGGCCTTGGGCAGCCGCTTGCCCGGCATCGGCGGGTGGACATCGCTGGCGGGGTCCGTGGTCGTAAGCCCTTCCAGCGCCCAGAATTTGTGCAGCCCCCGGACGGCCACCACGGTCCTGGCCGCAGACCTGACACCCAGGGCCGTGCCGCCGTCGGATCCGTCATTGAGGGCCATAACGAACCCCGTCACGTGATGGCGGGTGATCTGGCCCGGGCCCTGGCAGCCCTCCGACGTCACATAGCGGGAGTACCGCGCCAGGTCACGGCGGTATGCGGAGAGTGTGTTTGCGGCCAGGCCGCGTTCCACGCCCATGTGTTGCAGGTAGTCGGTGATGGCACGGTCGATGGCCGTCTGGGCCCGGACGGGCGGCGCCGGCGCTTCTGCCTCAGTACCCGCCGTCATTAACGCTGGCTGGGGTGCGCGGGCCAGGGTGCATCCGTGGGACGCAGTTGTGCAAAGCCGTCAGCCTTCGCTGCGGCGGCGGCCAGGATTCCGACGACGGCGGACGGGTTGTGCAGCCGGCCTTCCAGGACCGCGGCCACGGCGTCGTCCAAGGCGATCCAGTGGAATTCAATTTCCGCTTCCTCATCGGTCCGCTCGTGGCGTTCGTGGTGGGGCACCTCGGTGAGGTCCCGGGCGAGGTAGATGCGGATGGCCTCGCTGGAGGAGCCCGGCGAGTTGAAGAAGTCCACCAGGACGTTCCACTCGCCGGCCGCGAGGTCCGCCTCCTCGGCGAGCTCGCGGGCAGCCCCTGCCACAAAATCCTCGCCTTCCACATCCAGGAGGCCGGCAGGGATTTCCCAAAGGTCCATGCCCACGGGGTGCCGGTACTGCCTGATCAGCAGAACCTCGCCGGCGGCGTTCATCGGCAGGACGGCCACGGCGCCGGGATGGTCGATGTAGTCACGGGTCAGGGACTCCCCTGTCTCGCTCAGCTGGAAGCTGTCGCTGACCACATCCCAGATCCGGCCCTTATAGACCTTCTCCGTAGACAAAAGACGGCGCGGGCTCGGTGCATCCGAAACCTGCCGTGCAGCTTGGGGGGTTTCAGGTGTACCGGGCATCGCGCCGTCCTTTGCTTATTCGGTTCTATTTTGCGGCAACCGCACGTGACGGCTTGGCTGCCGGTGCGTCCTGCGCGTTCTGGTGGTCCAGGGCCGCCTTGATGAGCCCGGCGAAGAGCGGGTGCGGGCGCGTGGGCCGTGAGCTCAGTTCGGGGTGCGCCTGGGTTGCCACGTAGAACGGGTGGACCTCGCGGGGCAGCTCAACGTATTCCACGAGCTTGCCGTCCGGTGACGTGCCGGAGAACACGAGGCCCTCGGCAGCGATCTGGTCGCGGTACTTGTTGTTGACCTCGTAGCGGTGCCGGTGGCGTTCGCTGACTGTGGTCTTGCCGTAGGTTTCGGCAATGACCGAGCCTTCGTCGAGCTTTGCCTCGTACAGGCCCAGGCGCATGGTGCCGCCGAGATCGCCCTTGCCGTCCACGATGTCCAACTGCTCCTCCATGGTGGCAATCACCGGGTACTTGGAGTCAGGCTCGAACTCGCTGGAGGAAGCGCCTTCGAGGCCCACCACGTTGCGCGCATATTCGATCACCATGCACTGCAGGCCCAGGCACAGGCCCAGGACCGGGAGCTTGGTTTCGCGGGCGTACTTCAGGGCACCCAGCTTGCCTTCGAGGCCGCGGATGCCGAAGCCGCCGGGAACGCAGATGGCGTCCACGCCGTCCAGGGACGCCACGGCGCCCTCATGGGTTTCGCATTCATCCGACGGTACCCAGCGGATTTGGACCTTGGTGTCGTTGGCGAAGCCGCCGGCACGGAGGGCTTCGGTCACGGACAAATAAGCATCAGGCAGGTCGATGTACTTGCCCACCAGTGCAATTTCCACGTAGTGCTTGGGGTTGTGGACTGCTTCGAGCAGCTTGTCCCAGCTGGTCCAGTCAACGTCCTTGAACGGCAGGTCCAGGGCTCGGACGATGTAGGAGTCCAGTCCTTGGGTGTGCAGGGTCTTGGGGATGTCGTAGATGCTGGGGGCATCCGGGCACCCGATGACGGCTTCGATGTCGACGTCGCACATACGGCCGATCTTGGCGCGCATGGCTTCGGGGACCTCGCGGTCCGAACGGACAACGATGGCTTCGGGCTGGATGCCGATGGAGCGCAGGGCTGCCACGGAGTGCTGCGTCGGTTTGGTCTTCAGTTCCTGGGACGGTCCGATGTACGGCACCAGGGAAACGTGGACAAAGAACACGTTGCCGCGGCCGATGTCCTGGCGGACCTGGCGGGCCGACTCCAGGAACGGCTGGGACTCGATATCGCCCACGGTGCCGCCGATTTCGGTGATGATGACGTCGGGCGCGTTTTTGCCTTCGGCCGGAAGCCGCATGCGGCGCTTGATCTCATCGGTGATGTGC
>DIZT01000257.1:7398-13771 GCA_002427975.1 Micrococcaceae bacterium UBA6021
CGAAGACCTCGCCGTGCTGGAAGGGGTTCATCGTGCCCGGATCCACGTTCAGGTAGGGATCGAGCTTCTGCATAGTTACAGACAGGCCGCGTGCCCGCAGGAGGTGACCGAGGCTCGAAGCCGTCAGTCCCTTACCGAGCGAGGACGCCACACCACCGGTTACGAAGATGTGTTTGGTCGTCTTGGACGAGCCCGGGAACCGGGAATTTACACGGGAATTTGATCGCTGCACCACGGAATTCGAGCCTATCATCAATTGAGCCTCTCCCCGATCAGGAACTGTCTCCCCAAATGATCCAGTGTGCAGGGCGAGGCGCCCTTCGATCAAGGGGTGTCCGCCGTCAGGCCCGCTGCGGCAGCAGTTTTGCGTCGTCCAGCAGCTCCTGGGCGTGCGCCTGCGCCGATTCTGAATCCTCCTGGCCGGCCAGCATCCGGGCGAGCTCCCGCACCCGCTCCGGGCCGTCGAGGAGCCGAACATCACTGGACGTGAACCCGGTGGCGGTGCCGCCGTCGGCCCCTCTGACGGACGTCTTGGTGACGGTGATGTGCTGGTCCGCGAAGGCTGCCACCTGCGGCAGGTGCGTGACCACCAGGACCTGGACGTGCCGTGCCAGCATGGCCAGCCGGCGGCCGATTTCGACGGCGGCCCGCCCGCCGACGCCGGCGTCCACCTCGTCGAACACAAAGGTGGGCACCGGATCCACCGCCGCCAGCACCACCTCGATGGCCAGCATGACGCGGGACAGTTCGCCGCCGGAGGCGCCCTTGCCCAGCGGACGGGCCGGGGCTCCCGAGTGCGGCTGGAGCAGGAACGCGATCTCGTCCGCTCCATGTGGCGTCAGCTGCCCGGCCGCCTCAAGCGTTATCACCAGGGTCGCGTCGGCCATGGCCAATGCCTTCAGCTCCGAGCTTACTCGGCTGGAAAGCGCCTTGGCGGCTTTGCCCCGGATCTTGCTGACGGCGGCTGCCTGCTTCAGCAGCTCCGCCTCGGTCCGGACCACGTCAGCGTCCAGGGCCTCGATCCTGGTGGAGTCGTCCTGCAGTTCGTCGAAGCGCCCCCGGGCGTTTTCCGCCCACACCAGGACCTCGTCAATGCTGGGGGCGTACTTGCGGACCAGCGTGGCCAGGGCTGCCCGCCTGTCTTCGATCTCGGCGAGGCGTTCCGGCCCTTCCGAGTCCAGGCCGGCCTGGTAGCTGGCCAGCTCGGTGGCGATGTCGTTGAGCAGGAAGCCCACTTCGGCCAGCCGCGCGGCGGCGGACCCCAGTTCGGCGTCGTGCTCAGCCACGTGTTCCAGGGTCCGTTTCGCCGCGTCCACGAGGGTGGTGGCGTCGCCCGCGTCACCGTAGTCCTCCGCGATGAGCGCCTGGTGCGCCGTGTTCGCCGCAATCCTGAGCTCTTCCACGTTGGCCAGTTTGACGGCCTCCGCTTTGAGGGACTCGTCTTCCCCCGGCTGCGGATCCACGTTGGTGATTTCGGTCAGGGCGGCCTCCAGCGACTCGGCCTCGCGGATCCTGTCGCGGGCGGCACTGCGCAGGGTTTCCAGCTCCGCCTGGCTGGCCTTCCAGTGGCTGTAGAGCGCCTGGTAGGTGGCCAGCGGGCCGGCCAGGGAATCGCCGGCAAATTTGTCCAGGGCGCCGCGCTGGGCGGCTGCCCCCTTCAGCCTGATCTGGTCCGACTGACCGTGGACCACAACGAGGGTTTCACCAATCTCCGCGAGGACGCCTACGGGAGCGGCCCGCCCGCCCAGGAAGGCACGGCTGCGCCCGTCCGCTCCGAGGCGACGGGCAAGGATGAGCTCAGCGCCGCCGTCGAACTCCTCCACATCGGCGCCCGCCTCCACCGCCCGGGCTATCGCCGGATGCCCGGCGTCGAGCTTGAGGACGGCCTCCGCAGTGGCGCTCTTCGCACCGCTCCGGACGGCCCCGGCGTCGGACCTTGCCCCCAGGAGGAGGCCGACGGCGGTGACCACCATCGTTTTACCGGCACCGGTTTCGCCGGTAACGACGCTCAGCCCGGGGCCCAGCGGCAGGGTGGCGTCGGTGATAACGCCCAGATCGCGGATTCTCAGTTCTTCAAGCATGGTTCACTTTGCGGTCGCGGGATCGGTTTCGTCGTCCGGCTGGTCGCCGGAGGCAAGCTGGAGTGGCGGCCTGGGCCGGGGAGTCCGGACGATCGGGATGGGTCCGGTGTGGATGGCCTCGGACTGCGGCACGGGCCCCCGCCAGCCGTGGATGGGGAGTTCAAATTTGCGGACCAGCCGCGCTGAGAAGGGCGTCTGGTGGGTCCTGGCCAGCCGGACCGGCGTGGCGGACTTGGTCACTTCAACCCGGGCGCCGGGCGGCAGGTCCACGGAGCGGCGCCCGTCGCACCAGAGCACGCCCTGGGCGCCGGTGCGGGTGAGGATTTCCACCGCCAGCCGGGACCGCGGCGATACCACCAGCGGCTTGGCAAAGAGCGCGTGGGCGCTGATGGGAACAATGACCAGGGCCTCAACCTCGGGCCAGACCACGGGCCCGCCGGCGGAGAACGCGTAAGCCGTGGAGCCGGTGGGGGTGGCCACCACCACACCGTCGCAGCCGAAGGACGTCAACGGACGCTCGTCCACTTCGGTCACCACTTCGAGCATGCGTTCGCGGTTGCCTTTTTCGATCGCGGCCTCGTTCAGGGCCCAGGTGTGCCAGATCTTCTGGCCGCGGACCCAGACCTGGACGTCGATGGTCATGCGTTCTTCCACCGTGTAGTCGCGGCGGGCAATCCATTCCACGGTCTGGGTCAGGTCCGCCCGCTCGCTCTCGGCCAGGAAGCCCACGTGGCCAAGGTTGACGCCCAGCAACGGCACGTCCACTTCGCGGACCAGCTCTGCGGCGCGCAGGATGGTGCCGTCACCGCCCAGGACCATCACCAGTTCAACGTCCGGCAACAGGACATGGTCGTGCAGGATCTCCACCGGCTGGGTAAGGTGCCCGAAGAATCTTTCCATGTCCCGCAGCTCAGATTCCTGCATGACGGGAACAATGCCGGAGTCATGCAGTTGGGCGCAGGCTTCCCAGGCGGCCTTCAGTGATTCCTCGCGGCCAGTGTGGGCAAGGACAAGTACTCGCCTGCTCATCGGGTTCCGCTTTCTAGTGGTTCGGCCAGATTCGTCCAAGCAACCCGTCAAGGGCTGCGTGGCGCTCTTCGATCTTAGGCAGTTCTTGGGTCATCCTGCGCTTTATCCACAGGAAGTATTCGACGTTTCCGTCCTGGCCCGGCAGCGGACTGGCCGCTAAGCCGCATAAGTCCAGGCCGGCGTCGAGCGCTGCATTGGCGACTTTTTCCACCGCCATCCGGCGTTCGCGCTCGGAATTGACCACGCCGGTGCGGCCCAGCCGGTCCTTGCCGATCTCGAACTGGGGCTTCACCATCAGCACCAGGTCACCGCCCGGCACCGTGCACAGGGCCAGCGGCAGGACCACCAGCGTCAGCGAGATGAAGGAGAGGTCAGCCACCGTGAGTTCGGCCTGTCCGCCGATGTCCGCCGGCGCCATGTACCGCACGTTCAGGCCTTCATGCACGGCTACCCGGTCATCGGCGCGGAGTTGCGGGACCAACTGGTCATGTCCGACGTCGACCGCCACCACGTGTGCCGCACCGCGCCGCAGGAGCACCTCGGTGAAGCCGCCGGTGGAGGCGCCGGCGTCCAGGCACCTCTTGCCCGCAACCGTGACCGCGGGAAATGCGTCCAGAGCGCCGGCCAGCTTGTGACCGGCCCGGCTGACGTAACTGTCCTCTTCGGTGTGCTCGACCGCCAGGTCCTTGCCGTCGTCTACCTGTTGGGACGCCTTGGAAAGGATGTGGCCGGCTGAGCTCACTTTGCCTTCGGCAATCAACGATGCTGCGTGGGTCCGGGACCTGGCCAGACCGCGGGCAACGAGCGCCTGGTCAAGTCGTGCCATGTTCAAGCCTCTCCCTCTCCGGTTGGCGGGTCTTCGTTCAAGGCGTGCAGCAGGGCATCGTGGAGGTCACTGTAGACAGCTTCATGCTCAGATACGGGCAGCACCTCGACGCCGTCCAGCGTGGCGATGAGGGCCGCAATGGACGGATCGCTGACTGCCGGCGCAGCCGTGTCCGGCCATTCCGGCGTTGGCTGGGCTGCTTCCGGACGGTGGGCTTCGTTCAGCTCAGTCATTGGACCAGTCTAATGATTGCGCCACTCGAGTTTGGGCTGCGTGGGCCGGGCGGCGTCGGGGACCGCAGTCCACCAGGCGGCGCAGGCGGCCCGCCACGAATCCAGGTCATCCTCACTGCCGCTGATGTGGATGGTCTCACCGCTGACCCGCGCGGTGGATGCGCCGCAGCGGTGGGCTCCGTCAGCGTGGTCCACAGCCGGGTAGGGCCGGTGGAGGTCGGTGAGGGAATTGATGATGTAGGTGGGGCGCTCCGCGGTGCGTGCGGCCAGGATGGTTTCCCGGGTGTCGACGCCGGTCAGCACGGCTACCGTGGCAAACCCGGCGTTGTTGCCGCCGAGAATGTCGGTGTCCAGGCGGTCGCCCACCACCAGCGGGCGGTCAGCGGCGAGCCGCTTGGCGGCGGCATGGAACAGCGGCGCCTCCGGTTTGCCCGCAACCCGCGGCGTCCGTCCGGTGGCGGCGGCTACTGCTGCCACCAGGGTGCCGTTGCCCGGGGCAATGCCCCGGGCCTGCGGAATGGACATATCGGTGTTGGTGGCGATCCACAGTGCTCCGGCCGATACGACGTACGCCGCCTCGGCCAGATCCTTCCAGCCAATCCCCGGATTGAAGCCCTGGACCACGGCGACCGGGTCCTCGTCCTGGCTGTAGACGGGAGTCAGGCCCACCAGTTCGATTTCCTGCGCCAGGGCGGGGCTCCCGGTGATCAGCACCCGCGCCCCGGGGTCAACGAGAGATGCCAGGAGTTCGGCCGCGGCCTGGGAGGAACTGACTACCTGGTCGTCGTCTGCCGGTGCACCCAGTTCACGGAGATGTGCCGCAACCTGGGCCGGTGTTCGGGAGGCGTTGTTGGTGACATACCCCAGGCCGATGCCCAAGCCAGCCAATCGCTGCAGCGAGTCCACGGCGCCGGGGATGGCGTGCTGCCCGGCATAGACCACACCGTCCAGGTCCGCCAAAAGGGCGTCAAACAGGGAAATCAGTGGAACTTCAGTCATAGCGGGCTAGCTGTCCCGTCCGTCAGCGTGGCCATCGGTGCCGTTGTCTTCTGCTTCGCTGGGCCCGTCATCGTGCTCCGCTTCACCGTTCTCTGCTTCACCGGATTCCAGCTCGTCTGCTTCGGCCGAGTCCTCATCAGATTCGGCGTCATCGGACTCGAAATAATCCGATTCCACGTCCTCGATGGCTGCATCCACGCCGGTGGCCTGAACGACAGTTTCGTTCGCTGATACTTCGGTTCGGGCAGCAGCCGTGGAGGCAGTGGAGTCGGGGCCCGCGGCAGCGCGCTCCAGCAGACGCCGGCGCTGCGCTTCCTCGCGGGCTTCCTCTTCCTCGTCCCAGCCCAGGTCCACGATGTCCGGTTCCTCGTCGACGCCGAGGCCCAGGGCATTTTCAGCCAGGACGGCCTGCTTCTGCCACTTAGCCGCTTCGTCTTCACGGCCCACTGCTGCCAAGGCGTCTGCGTATGCCCGGAAAAGCCTGGGGCTGTAGGAGAACGCACGGTTCATGTCCAGCTGGACAATTTCAAGTTCAGCCACGGCCGCGTCCAACTGGCCGAGGTCAGACCGTGCCCCGGCCGCCACGATGGCCAACTCGACTTTGCCGGGCGCGTCCAGGTCGTTCGCTTCCTCGGACCGCACCACGTCGAGGGCGCGGTCGGGCCGGCCCAGTCCGCGTTCGCAGTCTGCCATCACGGGCAGGTGGACGTTCGATCCGCTGATGCGGCGGTAGGTCCGGAATTCGCGCAGCGCTTCGCCGTAGTGTCCTGCCGCGTAGGCGGTGAGCCCGACGGCCTCACGGACGGCCGCCAGCCGGCCACCACGCCGGCTTGCGGCGAGGGCATGCTGGAAGGCCAGCTCGGGCTCTTCGTCGATCAGGCGTCCGGCCATTACCAGGTGGCGGGCAACCCACTCGGCGCTCTTGTCTTCCAGGGTCTTGATCTGGTGCTGCGTGGCGCGGTCAAGCTCCTTGCCCGTGACATCCTCATCGATTTCCGGGGAACGTTCGCGGTCGGGGCGGTTGGCACTGCGAAGATCACGGGCGTTGGGTACACGGGCCGGGCGGTCTTCCGCACGGTCCCTGCCGAACTGGCGGGGGCCGGAGTCACCGCGGTCGAAGCTGCGGGGGGCACGGTCCTGGCGGTCACCGAACGGCTTGCGGTTATCGCCGCCGGAGAATCCACGACGCTCACCGTCACCTTCGC
>DIZT01000014.1 GCA_002427975.1 Micrococcaceae bacterium UBA6021
CGAACTGCGGCTCGGCCAGCTTCACCGAAATGACCGCCGTGAGGCCTTCGCGGATATCGTCACCGGTGAGGTTGTCGTCCTTTTCCTTGATGATGCTCTTCTCCCGCGCGTAGCGGTTGATGAGGGATGTCATCGCAGCGCGGAAACCCTCTTCATGGGTGCCGCCCTCGTGGGTGTTGATGGTGTTGGCGTAGGTGTGGACGCTCTCGGAATATGCGTTGGTCCACTGCATCGCCATTTCCAGCGCGATGTGCCGTTCCGTGTCCTCGGTTTCGAAGGAAATGACGTCCTCGTGGACAACATCAACCTTCTTGCCCGAGTTCAGGTGCTTCACATAGTCCAGCAGCCCGTCGTCGTACTGGTACACCACGGTGCGGTGCTCAGCGGTGACTTCACCTTCGGTGACCACCGTATCAAGGTCAAGATCCTCGCTGGCGTCCGTGTGCGCCTCTGCGGTGCGCTCGTCCGTGAGGGTGATCCGCAGTCCCTTGTTCAGGAAAGCCATCTGCTGGAAGCGGGCGCGGAGCGTCTCGAAATCAAACTCCGTGGATTCGAAGATACCCTCGTCCGGGTAGAACGTCTGGGTGGTGCCGGTGGTGCCGCTCTCTTCACCTTTGACCAGGCCGCCCTGCGGCTTGCCGCCGTCGGCGAAAGACATCCGCCAGACGTTGCCCTGGCGCCGGACCTCGGTGTCCACCCGGCTGGAGAGGGCGTTAACCACGGAGATACCCACACCGTGGAGGCCGCCGGAGACTGCATAACCGCCGCCGCCGAACTTGCCGCCGGCGTGCAGGATAGTCATGACCACTTCGACGGTGGGCTTGTGCTCGGTGGGATGCATGTCCACCGGGATTCCGCGGCCATCATCAACAACTTTGACGCCGCCGTCGGCCTGCAGGAGTATTTCGATGTGCGTGCAGTACCCGGCCAGCGCCTCGTCAACAGAGTTGTCCACCACTTCATAGACCAGGTGGTGCAGGCCGCGCAGCCCGGTGGAACCGATGTACATGCCGGGGCGTTTCCGCACGGCCTCGAGACCCTCGAGTACAGTAATGTCGCTTGCACCGTATTCCCGCGGTGTCACTGCCTCCGCGGGCGTACCGGGGGTAGGTACATCCTCCGCTGCGCGTTCCACTGCCTGGGTATCTGTATTGTCGTTAGCCACAGGTGCTGTCGACTCCTCTTTTTCGATGATGGCCGGCGGCGGCCTTCCCGAGGGAAAGCAGCAGCCAACAGGCACAAGCTGATGGCGCTGATGAGCAGGTCATCCTGCAGAACCGAAGTCCGCCTGCGGAGAGCGAGCGGAAAACGGACTCAGTCAACGTTTCACCGGCGCCCAGTTATCTGCTGTGATTCTATCGTGAAATGGGCTACAAACCCGCATTCCGGGGGCCTCGCGGAACCCCGATATGCCCGCGTGAGGCCATTGGCCGCGCCTTGGGCGCCCTCGCGGTCCCGCCTCCGGGTGCCTATACACTCCAAGGGCGTTGGACCGCCGTACACGCCGTCGGACGAATATTCAAGGGCCAACGGCGGCGGCTAACCGTAAGTATCGCGCGGCCCGCGCCCGTTGACGGTCCGTCCGCCCTTGCGCCAGCTGGGTGCCGACGGTCCGAGCACCTGGATGCTGGTGACCACGCCGTCGCCCAGTTCGGTGCGGAATTTTTCCAGCAGGCTGATGCTCAGGAGCCGCAGCTGCGTGGCCCAGGCCGTCGAATCGCAGCGCACGTGAAGGGTAGTATCCGTAAAGCTCTCCGGGGTGCAGTGCGCTGAAATTTCCGGGCCAACCAGCGTGGCCCACTCCGCCATGACAGAACCCACCGCTACCGGCGAGCTCCAGCCACGTTCGGCTACGAGTCGTCCCACGACTTTGCCCAGTCCCAGGGGATCACGGCCGGTCGAATGGAACTGGCTGAAGCCGCGGGTGTCCCTGATCCCGCGCTTTGTCTTGGCGGCGCCGGCCTTGGGGAGTGCCTTTCGGCGGATTTCGCCGCGCGCTGCCGCTGCCTCCCGCATGCGGTTCAGGGCCGCCTGGGGCGCATCGATGGTGTCAGGATCGCGGCCGGGCTGCAGCCCGCCGTTTTCATCCTTATTCATCGATTCCTCCCGGAATGACCTTCACCCGCCGGCCGGACAGTTCCTCCGGGATATCGGCGTCGACGGCGGCGGTCACCAGGACCTGTTCCGCGCCGGAGACTATTGCCGCCAGTTTACGCCTGCGTTGGACATCCAGCTCGGCGAACACGTCGTCGAGGATGAGGATCGGGGCGGACCCGCCGGTCCTGGCGTCATCAAGCATGACGTAATAGGAGGCGAGCCGGAGCGAAAGGCACATCGACCAGGTTTCGCCGTGTGAGGCATAGCCCTTGGCGGGCGCCTCGCCGAGGATCAGTTCCAGCTCATCCCGGTGCGGCCCCACCAGCGAAATTCCGCGTTCAAGCTCCTTGCGGCGCGACGCCGCGAAGGCCTGCACGTAGCGCCCGGTGAGCTCCTCAACGGTGAGATACCGCAGGTCTTCGGCAGCGGCGGAGCCAGCCACCGTCAAACCGCCGCCTGCACTCGGCGCCGCGCCGCCGTCGTCGTCCATCAGGTTTTGCAGTGTGGACCGGTACATGGCGCTGGCTTCCTTGGAGCCGTCTGTGAGCTGGGCATATGCCTTGGCCAGATGTGGGCGCAGCAGTTCAACCAATTCCAGCCGGGCGTGCAGCAGCTCGGCTCCCGCCCGGGCCATGTGCTGGTCCCAGACATCGAGGGTGGCAACGTGCCCCGCGGTGAACTTTCCGGCCCGCGCGGATTTGAGCAGGGCGTTGCGCTGCTTCAGGACCCGGTCGTAGTCCGTTCGCGTCGCCGAGTGCCGGGGAATGAGGCTAACCAGGAGCTCGTCAAGGAAACGGCGGCGGTTTGAGGGGTCTCCCTTGACCAAGGCCAGGTCCTCGGGTGCGAACAGTACGGTCTGGCAGATTCCGAGGAGGTCCCGGGCCCGGACGGGGTTGCTGCGGTTGATCCGTCCGCGGTTGGCACGGCTGGCGTTGATCTCAAGTTCCAGCACCGTGGTCTGCCCGCCGCGGACCACGCGGGCCCGTACCAACGCGCGGTCAGTACCGAACCGCAACAGCGGAGCGTCGGAGCTGACCCGGTGCGAGCTGAGTGTGGCCAGGTATCCGATGGCCTCCACGAGGTTGGTTTTGCCGATCCCGTTTGCCCCCACCAGGACCGTGACGCCGGGCTCGAGGGCAAGGTCAACCTGGGCGTAGCTGCGGAAGTCAGTCAGCGAAAGGTGTTCTAGGTACACGCGGTCTTCATAATTCTCGGAACCCCGAGGGTTCCGGGGTGGATCTTACTTGGCGGGACGGGTGGCATGCCCGCCGAACTGGTGACGCAAAGCGGAAACCATCTTCATCGCCGGCGAATTCTCTTCGCGGGAGGAAAAGCGTGCGAAGAGTGCAGCCGTGATGGCCGGGGCCGGAACAGCGTTGGCGATGGCTTCTTCGACCGTCCAGCGTCCTTCGCCCGAGTCCTCGACATAGTCATCAATGGATTCCAGCCCCGGATCCTCGTCCAGCGCTTTGACCATCAGGTCCAGCAACCAGGACCGGACCACAGTGCCCTTTTGCCAGGCGCGGAATGTTCCGGGAAGATCATCGACGATGTCTTTGGCGGCCAGCAGTTCATAGCCTTCTGCGTAGGCCTGCATCAGGCCGTACTCGATACCGTTGTGGACCATTTTTGCGTAGTGGCCTGCACCGATTACACCCACGTGGACAAAGCTGTCGGCGCGCTCCCCTTCGGGACGGAGGACATCAAAAACAGGCAGTGCGCGCTCAATATCGGCGGCGTCGCCGCCGGCCATCAGGCCGTAACCGTTCTGGAGGCCCCACACACCGCCGGAAACCCCGCAGTCGGCGAAACCGATGCCCCTTTCAGCCAGCGCGGCACCATGTTTCTGGTCCTCGGTGAAGCGGGAGTTGCCGCCGTCGATCACCAGGTCGCCGGCGTCGAGCTTGTTCCCCAGCTCGGTGATGACGGCATCCGTGACGTCGCCGGACGGGACCATGACCCAGACCAGCCGCGGCGCTGGAACGGCCGCAATGAGCTCATCCACGGAGGCAACGTCGGTGACGTCGGGGTTTCGGTCAAAACCCGTGACCTCGATGCCACCCTTGCGCAGGCGTTCGCGCATGTTGAAACCCATTTTGCCGAGGCCGATCAGTCCGATATGCACGCTTGAGACTCTTTTCTGCGCTGGGGTGGCGGTTTCGTGACGGGTCATCCCAACTAGGTCGCATTAGATGTCGTTATGGGCGCCCATAACGACATCAACTGCTACCTAGTTGGGGAGGCGGACGGGCATGACCAGGTAACGGTAGTCATCCTGGTCCTCACCGTCGGCGTCGCCCTGGGCCGTGATCATGGCGGGCTTCGGCGCGGTGGTAAAGGAGAACCTGACGTACTTCGTTTCGATGACGCTGAGCCCCTCCACCAGGTAATGCGGGTTGAAGGCAACGGTGATGTCCTCGCCGGAGAGCTGGGCTTCGAGCTCTTCGGAAGCCTGGGCGTCCTCGCCGGTGCCGGCGTCCAGGTGCAGCAGTCCTTCGGTGAAAGCCAGCCGGACCGGGGTGTTCCGCTCGGCCACCAGGGACACACGGCGCACGGCTTCCACGAGTTCCTGGGTCTGGACTGTGGCGTGGATCGGGGTGGAGTCGGGGAACAGCGAGCGGATCTTGGGGTAGTCACCGTCCACGAGCAGCGATGTGGTGGTGCGGCCGCCGCTCTCGAAACCGATCAGACGGCTGTCATCGTCAGCCAGGGCAAGGTTGATGTCGCCGCTGTTGCCAAGAGTCTTCGCTACTTCGTTGAGGGTTTTTGCCTTGACCAATGCACTGGTGGAAATTCCCGGGGTGGTGGGCTTCCACGGCACTTCGCGCATAGCCAGGCGGTACCGGTCCGTGGCCAGGAGCGTGATGAGGTCATCCTCGATCTCCATGCGGACGCCGGTGAGGATGGGGAGGGTGTCATCCTTGCTGGCCGCAATGATCACCTGGGACACGGCCTGGGCGAACGCGTCACCCGGGACAGTGCCGCTGATGGCGGGCAAAGCAGGCAGCGGCGGGTATTCAGCCTCGGGCATGGTGGCCAGGTGGAAGCTGCTGCGGCGGCAGGTCAGCGTGACTTTGTTGCCGTCGGTCTCCACGTCCACCGGAGCCGAAGGAAGGCTCCGGCAAATGTCGGCAAGAAGGCGGCCGGAGACGAGGATGGTCCCTTCAGCGGTGATATCCGCCGGGATTTCCAGCCGTGCGGAGGTCTCGTAGTCAAAACTCGAGAGGCTGACCGTTCCGGCTTCAGCCTTCAGGAGCAGGCCCGACAACACTGGAACTGGCGGCCGCGGAGACAACGACCGGGCTGTCCAGGTGACGGCTTCTGCCAGGACGTCCCGTTCGACTCTGAACTTCACGGAAGGGTGCCGCCTTTCATTGCTGCTGCCATGTCTGAACCGGAAACTCCCACAGGGAGCCCAAAAGTAGTGGCGCCCCAACAACGGAACCTGCATGGTTCATCGGTTGCTGAACCACAAAGAAACCCGAGGATGGGAGCGCTGCTGACAGCTTAGCCGGAAGACCGCTGATTAACCCATCCCCGGCCAGCACGCCCGGCATGCGGGGGGCCCTTGGGCCTGGGTCGGTTCGGGGCGCGGATCGAGATTGTTATTTGAGGGAAATCAATTTCTTGGGATTAGTAGTGTTAATAACTGCTGTGGATACTGTGGATAACTCGATCCGGCCGCAGGATCCAGCGGTTAAGCCCTGTTCACGGATTGTGGGCGACGCAGTTTTAAACAGGCTGTGGATGGGGATAACAACTTTTGCGTTTTCGCTGATCCACAGGCGCCTTAAGGGTTTTAAGCCCATTAACCGCGGTTGTCCCCTTAAGTATCCACAGGGTTATCCACATGCACCTGTTAATAAGGTATAGAGGCGACGGCTCAGGAGTTGCGCTGCTGCTGCTTGATCCTGTTGGTGAGCTCAGTGACCTGGTTGTAGATCACACGGCGCTCAGCCATCAGCTCACGGATTTTGCGGTCGGCATGGATCACCGTGGTGTGGTCGCGGCCGCCGAGTTCCTGGCCGATCTTGGGCAGTGACATGTCCGTGAGCTCGCGGCAGAGGTACATGGCGATCTGCCGGGCGGTCACCAGCGTGCGCGTACGCGACTTGCTGCAGAGTTCTTCCATGCTGAGCTTGAAATACTCAGCCGTCTGGACGAGGATCTGGCTCGAGGTGATTTCCTGGGCGCCGTCGTCGGTGATGAGGTCCTTCAGGACCATCTCCGCCAGGGCCACATCGACCGGCTGCCGGTTCAGGCTGGCGAAGGCCGTCACCCGGATCAGCGCGCCTTCGAGTTCGCGGATGTTGCTGGAAATTTTGGAGGCGATGTATTCCAGGGCGTCGTCCGGGGCGGAGAGGCCTTCGCTGAGGGCCTTTTTCCGCAGGATGGCGATGCGGGTCTCCAGTTCGGGCGGCTGGATGTCGGTCAGGAGGCCCCACTCGAAGCGTGACTTCATCCTGTCCTCGAAACCTGCCAGCTGCTTGGGCGGCAGATCGGAGGTGATGACCACCTGTTTGTTGTTGTTGTGCAGGGAGTTGAAGGTGTGGAAGAACTCCTCCAGCGTCCGGTCCTTGCCGGCCAGGAACTGGATGTCATCGATCAGCAGCACGTCCACGTTGCGGTACGTGGTCTTGAAGCTGGCGCCTTCGTCGTCGCGGATGGAGTTGATGAAGTCGTTGGTGAACTCCTCGGAATTCACGTACCGGACGCGGATTCCGCTGTACAGGCGGCGGGCATAGTGGCCGATGGCGTGCAGGAGGTGGGTTTTGCCCAGCCCGGAATCACCGTAGATGAACAGCGGGTTGTAGGCCTTGGCCGGTGCTTCGGCTACCGCCACCGCGGCTGCATGGGCAAAACGGTTGGACGAGCCGATCACGAACGTATCGAAGACGTACTTGGGATTCAGCCGGCCGAATTCGTGGGAAGTGCTCGGCAGCATCGGCTGCGGCTTCTGTTCGATCAGCTGGTCCGGGGAGTAGGAAGGCTCGACGACGGGTTCCGGCTCTACGTGGATGGGCACCAGGTCGGTGTCCACGTCGATCGCGCAGCGGATGTCTTCGGAAAAAACGCTGTGCAGGGCGTCGTCCAGGGCGTCCTTGACCTGGGTCTGAAGGACTTCGCGGGTCAGCTCATTGGGAACGGCCACCAGGAGGGTGGAACCGATCAGGCCCTGGGCCTGCGCCAGGATGACAAAGCCCCGCTGCCGTGGTGAAACGCGGTCGTCCTGTTCGAGCAGGCTCACAACGCGACGCCAGGAACTTCCGACAGTATTGGCGTGGTTGGCTTCGTCTACTGTCATCAATCAGTTCCTCAAAACTTGCGTGCCTGCATTACGTGCAGCCCCAAGTCCGGAACCAGGATGCTGGTCCAGGTTCATCCACAGGGTTATGCACAGTCCGTGGATAATCGGCTACTGAGTCACTCTAGGGGATCAAAACGCCAGAAGATAGCTGGGAAGTAGCTTGTGGATAATTACACCGTTGTGGTTCGAAAACAGGCCCTGTGAGCCACTTCATCCACAGGCTGACCGCGGAAGTTAACCACAGCCGGAGGCAGGGACCCAGGGGTGGCCCGGTTTGACTCTGGGGCGTATTTGGCCCTAACGTTGTGATGTCCTTTGTGTACGCTTTTTGGCCCCATCTGAATCTCTCCGACGCAGCGCGTTTGAGCAGCCGGGGGAAGCGTACATATACAAAACTTAGCGTCGGCCAGTTCTTCTCATTTACTGATCGGGTGGGCGCACCTTTGATCCACTGGAGTAACTAACGTGAGCAAGCGGACTTTTCAGCCGAATAACCGCCGTCGAGCCAAGAAGCACGGCTTCCGCCTTCGTATGCGTACCCGTGCCGGCCGTGCCATCCTGGCAGCCCGTCGTGGCAAGGGCCGCACCGAACTGTCGGCCTAGATAACTGACTCGTCGGTTAACTTTTCTTTGCGAGTTTAAGGTGCTGGCCACCCGTAACCGTTTGAGGACTGCAACCGATTTTTCAACAACTGTACGTTCCGGTGTCCGCAATGGACGCCGGAACGTAGTGTTATATGCGGCAGCTATAGCTGCCGAGGAACCCAGCCGGATCGGGTTCATCGTTTCCAAAGGTGTCGGGAACGCTGTGGTCAGGAACCTCGTTAAGAGAAGACTGAGAGAAGCCGGTGCTGCCTCGCTGCGCGAGTACGGTACCGGGTTCGCCATAGTGGTCCGGGCGCTGCCTGCGTCCGCGGCCGCCAGCTGGGATCAGCTGTTGGCGGACTACAACGCCGCACTGGAATCAACTACGAACCGGTTGGGCAGCCGCCTTCCGCGGGCTGCTGTAAACGGTTCAGCCGGTACAACACAGGAGGGGACAGAGCGTGCGTAAGGTAACTGCCGCCGTCGTCCACTACCTGCAGCCTGTTGCTGCCGCTGTGGGCGCCTTCCTCTGGAACCTGCCCAGAAACATTCTTATTCTGCTGCTGATGGCCTACCGCAAGGTGATTTCCCCCTTGTACGGCCAGGTCTGCCGCTTCTTTCCTTCCTGCTCGGCGTATGCCCTCGAGGCAATCACCGTCCATGGCGCAGTGAAGGGCAGCTGGCTTGCGGCCCGCCGCCTTGTGCGCTGCCATCCGTGGAATGCCGGCGGTGTGGACCATGTCCCCGCCGGCCACCGCCACTGGCCCGATCACCGGACCCCCACAATTGTTGTGCTGAACAACCCGGACAAATACCTGGCTGCTCAGACTGATGGAGAAGGCCGCTTTGCGGCCTGACGAATAGGGATAACGTATGGACATCTTTGGAACAATTCTGGCCCCGTTCAAGTGGCTTGTGTCCGCCATCATGATCGGTTTCCACGACGGACTGAGCTTCATGGGCTTACCGCCGGCGAACGGCTGGACCTGGACGGTGTCCATCATCGGTCTTGTGCTGGTGATCCGGGCGGCCCTGATCCCGGTCTTCGTCAAGCAGATCAAGGCCCAGCGCGGTATGCAGCTGCTGCAGCCGGACCTGAAGAAGCTCCAGGACAAGTACAAGGGAAAGACTGACCAGCTCTCCCGCCAGGCCATGGCTCAGGAACAGATGGCCATGTACAAGAAGCACGGTACGAACCCGTTCTCGGCCTGCTTGCCGATGGTGATCCAGATGCCGTTCTTCTTCGCGCTGTTCCAGGTGCTCTCCGGTATCACGGCTGCACGCCAGACGGGCATCGGGATAGGGGCGATGAGCCACGAACAAGTGGTGCAGTTCGATGAATCCAGCATTTTCGGCGCCCCACTGTCAGCATCCCTCTTGCATGGCGGCGGCGGCGACCAGGTGGTTGTGTGGGTCCTGTCTATCGTGATGATCCTTGCCATGACGGCCTCGCAGTTCATCACCCAGAAGCAGATCATGGCCAAGAACATGTCCGAAGAGGCCATGGCCAGCCCGTTCATGCGCCAGCAGAAAATGATGCTGTACATCCTGCCGCTGGTGTTCGGTGTGGGTGGCATTAACTTCCCCATCGGTGTGCTCATCTACTGGACCACCACCAACCTGTGGACCATGGGGCAGCAGTTCTTTGTCATCCGCCGCATGCCGACGCCGGGATCCCCTGCCGCCAAGGCACTTGCCGAACGCCGGGCGGCCAAGGGCCTGCCGGCCCTGCCCATTCTGGGCGGGAAGAAGGCCGACGCCGAAGCGGAGGCGGCTGCCGCAGCCGCGGTCATCGAGCAAAAGGGACAGCGCCCCCAGCCACAACGTAAGAACAGGAAGAAGAAGTAATGTCAGCCGAGAGCACCGAAAAGGCCGTTTCCGACGAGGTCATTGAGGATCAGGACGAATCCTCGACGGACGCCGATGCTTCCCCCAAGGGATCTGCTGCCAGCCGCCTCGAAGAAGAAGGCGACGTTGCTGCCGATTACCTGGAGGAACTCCTGGACATCGCCGACATCGATGGCGACATTGACATCGAAGTCCGGAACGGACGCACGTACATTTCCATCGTTGCCGAGGAAGACTCCGATGGCCTCGACAGCCTCGTAGGCGAAGACGGCGAAGTCCTGGAAGCTCTTCAGGAGCTGACCCGGCTCTCTGTTCTCTCCGCGACGGAGAACCGCTCACGCCTGGTGCTGGACATCAACGGCTACCGTCAGCAGCGTGCCGGCCACCTCCAGAAGATTGCCGAGGACGCCGCAGCGTCGGTCCAGGAGACCGGCAAGGCCGTGGCGCTGGAGCCGATGAGTGCCTACGAACGCAAGATCGTTCACGACGCTGTCGCAGACCTGGGCCTCGTCAGCGAGTCCGAGGGCGAAGGCGCCGGACGCCACATCGTTGTATCCGCAGACTAGAGAATGCTGATCCGCTAATCATGGTTGACATCACGGCAGCTGAATTGCTGGCAGCTGAGAAGATTTTCGGCGACCGCCTGGATCTGGCCAAACGCTACGTAGAGCACTTGGCTACGTCCGGGACGGAACGCGGGCTGATTGGGCCGCGCGAGATTCCTCGGCTGTGGAGCCGGCACGTTCTCAATTGTGCCGTCATCGAGAGCGAGATCGCCCACGGCAGCCATGTTGCCGACGTTGGTAGCGGAGCCGGACTCCCCGGACTTTGCCTGGCCATCGCGAGGCCGGACCTCGAGCTCACTCTGATTGAGCCGTTGGAACGCCGGGTGATCTGGCTCCAGGAAGTGGTGGACGATCTGGGCCTGACTAACGTCACAGTGATGCGTACCCGCGCGGAACTGGCGGTAGGAATGGTTGACGCTGATGTTGTCACTGCCCGGGCGGTGTCCGCGCTGAGCAACCTGGCTGGTCTGACCATCCCTTTGCTCGCCGGCAAGGGTGAGGTTGTGGCCATTAAGGGACGCAGCGCGGGTGAGGAAATAGAAAAGGCCGCGAAGGTCATCCGGAAGCTCGGGGGCGTTCAGACTTCCGTGGTGACTGTTGGGGAAAACCTTCTGGAAGAGCCCACCACGGTGGTGCGGATTATCGTGAACAAGTCCCGAAAGATCTCCTAGTCCGGGCCCGGTAGCCTTGGTCTGCGGGGCGAAGCGGTTAGGCTAGACAACGGCAGCAAAAAAGCCGAACGAGAGTGAGTGTGTCCCAGTGACCAGTAGCGAAGCCTCCACACAACGGATTCCCCCGTTTGTGTCTTTGGGGTCAGCACGATCAGTTGCTGGCATGGGTTCGGCGCCGGGCCGAGGGGATATTCACCCCACTCCGGTTGCGGATATGGCGATTCTTGCCTCTGTTTCACGTGAAACAGCAATAGGTGGCCGAATCAGCGTTATGGACACCATGGACGACTCCAGTCCGATCGCCCGGGAGCTCGCACACGAGACCAGACGCCGGGAACGCCTCGTTGGCCGCAATCTGCCCAAGCCCGAGAAAACCCGGATCTTCACGGTGTCCAACCAAAAGGGCGGGGTCGGCAAGACCACCACTACAGTGAATATCGCTGCCGCCCTGGCCGCTGCCGGCTTGAATGTCCTGGTCATTGACATTGATCCCCAGGGCAACGCCTCCACTGCGCTGGGTGTTGAGCACCATGCCGATGTGGACAGCATCTACGACGTCCTGATCAACGATTTCCCCCTGGCTGACGTTGTGGCGCCATGCCCGGACATCAGCAACCTCATCTGTGCTCCGGCCACCATTCACCTGGCCGGTGCGGAGATTGAGCTTGTCTCGCTTGTGGCCCGTGAACAGCGGCTGCGCAGGGCGATCGACGTCTATGCCAAGACCCGGGCCAAGAACGGCGAAGTACGCCTCGACTACATCTTCATTGACTGCCCGCCGAGCCTCGGGCTGCTCACGGTTAATGCTTTCTGCGCTGCCGGAGAAGTGCTCATCCCCATCCAGTGTGAGTACTATGCCCTGGAAGGCCTGAGCCAGCTCCTCAAGAACATTGAAATGATCCAGAAGCACCTGAACGCTGATCTGGTAGTCTCCACCATTCTCCTTACGATGTACGACGGCCGAACCAACCTTGCAGCCCAGGTGGCAGCGGAGGTGCGCCTGCACTTCCCCGATCAGGTCCTGGGTGCTGTGGTTCCCCGTTCGGTGCGAATTTCTGAGGCCCCGAGCTACCAGCAGACTGTTATGACGTACGATCCTTCCTCCAGTGGAGCCCTGTCTTACCTGGAAGCCGCAGCCGAAATCGCTGAACGCTAGAATCTTCAAGAACTGCAACAACCGGAGTCCGGCAAGGTCTGGCTCTTCCATCGGAGGGATTTATCCATGAGCGAAAAGCGACGGGGCCTAGGCCGCGGTCTTGGCGCACTCATTCCAAGTTCCGCCGGTAGTGCGTCGGGCAACGGCAGCGCTGTGTCGCGGCCTGTGGATCTCTTCTTTCCGGAAGGCCGTAAGAAAGTCGAACGCTCTGACGACGCCGCAGAGAATGGCACGTCAGCGTCCACCCCTTCCGCTTCGGCCGCGCAGGCGTCGGCCACGGACGCCGCGGTAACGAAGGATGATGCCACGCCGGGAACCGCCTCCCCCGCGAAGCCGGCTGCCAAGACAGTCGAGAAGTCGCCTGCAGCGAAAGCCCCGGCCAATGCTCCCGCCAAAGCGCCGACAAAAAGCCGTGTGCCCGCGAATTCCGCGGACAGTGCGTCCGTTCCGGTTGAATCCGCTCCTGACGTCTCTGTCCGCGGGGCAGCTGAAACCCAGAGCAGCAACACTGATAACGGCGTGGACCTGATAGAGGTCCCCGGAGTCCGCTTCGCCGAGATTCCGGTCACGGACATCCACCCCAACCGCAAACAGCCCCGCTCAGTCTTCGATGAAGATGACATGGCGGAGCTTATCCACTCCGTGCGCGAAATCGGCGTCCTCCAGCCAATTGTGGTTCGTACTTCAACCGAAAAGGGTGGAGAACCTTACGAGCTGGTCATGGGTGAGCGTCGCTGGAGGGCGGTGCAAGCGGCAGGGATGGAAACCATCCCCGCCATTGTCCGGGACACCACCGATGATGACCTGCTCCGCGATGCACTCTTGGAAAACCTGCATCGCAGCCAGTTGAACCCGCTCGAAGAGGCAGCGGCCTACCAGCAGCTGCTTGAAGACTTCGGGACCACACACGAACAGCTTGCCGACCGTATTGGACGTTCACGTCCCCAGGTAACGAACACGCTGCGCCTGCTCAAGCTTCCGCCCCTGGTCCAGCGCCGGGTGGCAGCCAGTGTTCTTTCCGCTGGTCACGCCCGTGCACTGCTCGCTCTGCCGGATGCCGCGGCCATGGAACGCCTCGCCCAGAAGATCGTTGCCGAGGGCATGTCGGTTCGGGCAACCGAAGAAGCCGTGACGCTATACCAGGATCCCGCGAAGCCTGCCAAAAACAACATCCCGCGACCCGGAGCCCGCCATGAGCGTCTGGACTATCTGGCGTCATCCCTGTCGGACCGCCTGGACACCAGTGTCAAGATTTCGCTTGGTGTCCGCAAGGGACGGGTCAGCATTGAATTTGCCAGTGTTGAGGATCTGAACCGCATCATGGAAGTTCTTGCGCCAGGTTCAGAGAACTAGCGTTTCTCCATTCAAGGAAGGTCCTGTTTCACGTGAAACAGGACCTTCCTTTTTTGTACAGGGTTCAGTCCATGCTTCGTTTCTGCGGGCGTTGTCGGGTTGAGCATGGGTGTCTTTGGATCCAGCATGGCGCATCAGGCTTCCATCGCCGGACATTCTTGGGTCCTTGGACTACCTCGGCCACGATTGGGAGGTCGTTCCCGTAACCTTGCCGGTATCGGAGTGCGCGTCTCCTCGATTCCAGGGGTCGGATGAACGCTCCTGTCGGGTAATGCTCGCTTCTACTGGACATGCCTCGGCACGCAGGGCAGCCTTCAGCAGACAGGGCGGCCTTCAGCACGCAGGACTGCGGGTTTGTCAGATGTATTGGTACCGGAATGGCACTTCCGGGTGCATTCCAGACGTTCCCTGGGCTACATTGGCGACGCAACCGGCAGATATGGGTAGACGTGGCGCAGTGTGCAGCCGTCGCTGAAGCCCTAGTGGGTCTCACCGGACCAACCTTCGGTGCAACACCTCGCGCCAACATCGCAGTTCCGCAAACGCCGGAGCGTTTAGTATCGTCACCTAAGGCGACGGCCGCGGGTGCCGCGGTTGGGATAGCGGGCAATCTTATGCGCTGGATCCGTGTTCGTTCGACCGGAGTCAAGGCTCCTTGCATACCAATATCCAGACTCCTTTCACACGTATCCAGTCTCCTGCTGTACTTCAGAAGCCGCATGGCACCACGTCACGGCGCAGCCGAGTGGTGCGCCCGTATGGTGATTTGAGACA
>DIZT01000023.1 GCA_002427975.1 Micrococcaceae bacterium UBA6021
TCCATGTTCAGCGAGATGATGTCGCGCATCCAGGAGCCAAGGGTGATCATGGGGCTGATCCGTTCGGTTCCGGGCTCCGCGACGACGACGGCGTGCGCGGCGTAGGCGGGCAGCTTCAGCGGGGTGCGCAGCAGACCGCCGTTGGCGTGCGGGGTGGCGCTCATCCGGAGATTCCCGACGGGGGCATGAGCCGCGACGTCGGGCCGGAGCCGGCCGTCGCCGTCGAACAGTTCCTCCGGACGGTACGACTTCAGCCAATCCTCCAGCTGCTTGAGGTGTTCGGCGTTGGTGCGGACCTCGGCCAGCGGAACCTGGTGGCTCCGCCAGGTGCCCTCCACCTGCAGCCCGTCCACAGTCCGCGGCCCCGTCCAGCCCTTCGGCGAGCGCAGCACAATCATCGGCCAGCGCGGCGCGGCGCCGTTTCCCGGTGGGCCCGCTTCAGCGCCGTCGTCGTCCGCTGTGCCGCCCGTTCCGCCGCGGCGGGAGTCCTGGATGTTGCGGATCCCGGCCAGGCAATTGTCGACGGCGGCCGCGAAGTCCCGGTGCGCCTGCACCGTGTTGTCCGGGTCCGCGACCGTCACGAAATGCGGCTCGTGACCGTAGCCGCGCAGCAGCTGCTCCAGCTGCTCCTCCGGCATGCGCGCCAGGATGGTGGGGTTGGCAATCTTGTAGCCGTTCAGGTGCAGGATGGGCAGCACAGCACCGTCGTGGACCGGATCCAGGAAGTTGTGCGAGTGCCAGCTCGCCGCGAGCGGCCCCGTTTCGGCTTCCCCGTCCCCGATCACGACGGCGGTGATCAGCTGGGGATTGTCGAATACCGAGCCGTAGGCGTGCGCCAAGGAATACCCGAGTTCGCCTCCTTCACTGATGGATCCCGGGGTCTCCGGGGCCGCGTGGCTGGGAATTCCGCCGGGGTAGGAAAATTGGCGGAACAGCTCTGCTATCCCTGACTCGTCGTTCCCCACTTGGCCGTAGATTTCCGAATATGTCCCCTCCAGCCAGGCGTTGGCCACCACAGCGGGACCGCCGTGGCCCGGCCCGGCAACGAAGAGCATTTCGAGGGCGTCCCGGCGGATTACGCGGTTCAGGTGGGCGTAGACGAAGTTCAGGCCCGGGGTGGTCCCCCAGTGCCCCAGGAGCCTGGACTTGGTGTGGTCCGCGGCGAGGGGCTCCCTCAGCAGCGGGTTGGAGAGCAGGTAGATCTGGCCAACTGAAAGGTAGTTTGCGGCCCGCCACCAGCGGTCCACAAGTTCAAGTTCGTCCTGCCCCATGCTGCCGGCCATAACCATCCTCACGTAGCTGCGCGCCACCCGCGGCAGCCGTGCCTCCATGGCAACATCCTTCGGCCCGCGGCACAACCCTGGCACCCCTCGCCGACTTGCCTTCCGCCAGCTACCAACCGGTAGTCTTTGATCCACAATGTTCACGTTGACCATCAACCAAACGGACAGCCGACGCGACGGCGACCGCGTTCCTCAACTGTTGAAGGACCTGCGGCACATACCCGCGCGCCTGGATTTCGACCGGTCCGTGGAAGATGAAGTCCAAGGCATTGTGGACTGCCCGCACCAGGCCGTCGAGGCAGCCCTGATCGCCTTGCGGTGCGGCTCCTGGTACGTGGGGATCGGCGTCGGACCGGTCAATGAGCCGCTTCCGAACCAGATCAAGGACGCCTCCGGACATGGCCTTATCTACGCCCGGCGCGCGGTGGACCGGCTCCGCAACGGTAAAGAACGCATCCCGGTTGCTGTGGAAGGGCCGCTGGCCGACGTCGCCCACGAAGCCGAGGCCGTCCTCCGGCTCCTGGGCCACATTGTCAGGGACAGGTCCGGTGCTGAGTGGCGGGTCCTTGATCTGATGACCCCAGGAGTCCGCGGACAGCAGAAAGCGGTGGCCCACGAATTGGGGATCACCACGCAGGCCGTCAGCAAAGCGGTGGCCAGGGCGCAATGGAATGAGGAACACGCTGCCCGGCCGGCCGCCGCCCGGCTGCTGGCGCTCATCCTCGAGGTGCGCTGAACGTCCGGCTGACCGTCCGCTAAAGGAGGCTGCGCAGCACGTGAGCGGCGCCGTCGTCGAACACGGAATGCGTGACCTCATCCGCGGCGTCGATGACTTCCTCCGGGGCCTGGCCCATAGCGACTCCCCGTCCGGCCCAGCCGAGCATTTCGATGTCGTTCCGGCCATCGCCGATGGCCACAGTGCTGTGTGGCTCAGTCCCCAATTGGCCACGCAGCCGTTCCAGCGCGCTGGCCTTGGTGACCCCGGCCGCGGCGATATCCAGCCACGCGGTCCAACCGACCGAGTAGGTGACGCCGGCAAGGCCAATCTCGCGGATGGTCGCGGAGAATTCCTCCGGCGTGTTTTCGGTGCTGAACACCACCAGGCGGACCGCGGTGGCTTCCAGCAGAGTCTGGAAGTCGACGCCGATCGCCTCGACGCCGAAGCTGGAGTCCTGAAAGCGTTCCGTGGACAGGAAGTTGCCCTCCTCATCCTCCAGCGCATACTTTGCGGTGGGCAGCTTCTCCCGCAAGGCCCGGAGCGCCGGGGCAGGATCGAAGGTGGCCTTGTGGATGATTTCGTAGCCGTCGGCCAGGTCCGGATCCAGCCGGAGAGTCACACCGCCGTTGCAGCAGACGGCGTAGCCGCGGTCGATGCCGATCTGCTCGATGATGGGCAGTGTGGCGTTCAGCGAACGGCCGGTGGCGATCAGGACATCGTGTCCTGCGGCGACCACGGCCTGGGCGGCCTCACGGACCGGGGCGGACATATGGCCGTCGTGGTCCACGAGGGTGCCGTCCACGTCCAGGGCAACCATGAACTTGGTGGTGCTGTCTTCATTTGCGATCCGCTGGTCATCGATGCCAGCGACTGTGGTTTCAGTCAATGTAGTCATACATCCAGTAGACCAGAGACCCCTGACACCGGCTAGGACGCAGGCCACAGCGCCGCATGAACACAAGGTAAATACTCACAGGGTTATCCCCATTGTGAGTGTTAACCTTCGGCTCCCTCGTGCACGCCGCGCATGCCCCGCCGCGCGGTCAATTCCCCGCCGAGTGCCACGAAGAAAAGCCCACGTGAGGGGAATTGCCGGGACTTATCCACATTGGATCCGACGGGTCTGGCAGCGCTGTGGTGATCAGCTGAGCATTGGACCATGGAATCCGCTCCTCCAGCCCTGATCCTTGCCAGCCGCAGGCGCGCCCTCACCGGAAGTAGCCGTGGCTTGAGCCGCGCCTACAACAAGGGCGACCTGGTCCGCGTCAGAACGGGCGTCTACTACAGCAAGCCCGCATGGCTCGCCCTCAAAGCCTGGGAACGTTATGCGGCCACGGTGGCAGCGGTGGCGGCCAGCGATCCGGCGGTGGGCTTCTGCTACCTGACCGCACTGCGTGTCTGGCGATTGCCCAGCCCGAGAATCCCTGACCAGATCCACATCCTCACGCCATCACCGCACAAGGCGGGCAAACTCCCGCCAACTACTCGGGCAGCAAGGGATCCGAAGACCGGCCTCACCGGGCTGGAAGACCTGCGCGGCTATGGAATCGCCCGGCATCACTGGGAAGCCGACATCGTCCAGGCCCGTGGGTTCGGCGTCACGTCGCTCGCTCAGACGGTTATGGATTGTATTGTCCGCCTTGAACTTCCTGCGGCCGTGGCGGTGGCGGACAACGTGCTGGGGAGCCGGCGCACGGAAGGCGAAGGCCTTACACGGATGGGCCTCCGGCAGGCGTCGGCCAGCCTTGCTTCTGCTGCCAAACGCCGTCGGGTCCTGGAGGTACTCGAACTGGCTGACGAGGCTGCGGAATCCGTCGGGGAGTCCCGGAGCAGGGCACTCATCCACATCTTGGGGCTCCCTGCTCCGGTCCTGCAGCATTCCTTCCATGACCACGAAGGATTCGTTGCCCGGACCGACTTTTTCTGGCCCGATTACGGCGTCATTGGGGAGTTCGACGGCGACGCCAAGTATCTCGACGACGACCTCCTGGGTGTCCGCAGCACGCGGGAAATTGTTCTGGCGGAGAAAAAGCGTGAGGACCGGCTTCGGGCGCTCGGCTACACGGTTGTCCGCTGGGACTGGAAAGCCGTGGCCGATCCGGACGTGCTGCGGCTGAAGCTGGCACGTGCTGGCGTCACGAGGAAAAATCCCCGCCGCATGGCCTAATCCCCC
>DIZT01000334.1:0-277 GCA_002427975.1 Micrococcaceae bacterium UBA6021
GCCGCCCACCATCAGGAGGTCGCGGTGGGACTGGACCTGCTCGGCGCAGTAGTTGCACCGCCCGCAATACGCGACGCCGGGCTGTTGCCACTGCACCGCCGAGCCGCCTTTCCGGTGGGCAGCGGTCAGGGCACGGAAGCGGTCGCGGCGCTCGCGGTAGACCGGCAGGAGGTCCGGCAGGGAGTGGTGGCTGCGGACGTAATCGCCGTCCACAAAGGCGCCCAGCACCAGGGTGACCCTGGGAGAAGGCTCCAGGCCCATGCCGATCAGCTGGTCG
>DIZT01000334.1:434-8500 GCA_002427975.1 Micrococcaceae bacterium UBA6021
GTATAAGAGACAGATGGAGTACACCCCGGCGCCGCGGCCGGCGTCCCAGTCGCCGTACTGCGCAATCAGGCCGGCCAGGACCTTGGCCTCGTGTTTGTCACCGAGCGCTCCGGCGCGGCGTTGCATGTCGTCGTCGGGAAACACCGCCTTGGGGGACCGGCCCAGTTTCTCGTCCAGGATGCGGAGCGTGCGGTACTCACACTCGCTGGCCGCCACAAGATCGCTGGCCGAAAACACCAGGTCCTGCGGCGCGCCGGGGCCGGGATCAACGCTGGCTGGATCGAGCAGAAACACGGGGCCTCCCCATTGACTTGCCTGGCCGGAGGACAGTTCCCCTGGCGCTGGTTTGAATCTAGCAAGAGGGGCTGACAATAAGGTCCGGCTACTCCTGCGCTGCCCGTACCTGGGCTTTGTCGTGTTCGGCATGGGCTTTGCGGAGGAGGTCCAGGAACTCGGTCTCGTTGTGGACGAGCCGCTTGTACTTCTCCGGAAGCTTCCGGATCTGGTTCTCCTCCCGGACCATCCGTGCGAACAGTTTGTCCCGCTCCGCCATGTTCGTTTCGTAGTTGAGGTCCAGGTATTCGATGGCGTGCCGTTTTGCGCCGGATACGGCGTTTTTGGCCTTGCCCTTCGCGCTGAAGATCGAGGCCAGGACGGTAACCACCAGGACGCCCAGAATCACGGTGAGGGACACGCCGGTGCTGACCTCCACGACGTTGACGTGCTCACCGTCGTTGACAAAGGGCAGGGTGTTTTGGTGCAGGGCATGCAGGATGAGCTTGACGCCGATGAAGCCGAGGATGGCAGCGAGGCCGTAAGCGAGGTAGATTAGCCGGTCCAGCAGGCCGTCGATGAGGAAGAACAGCTGACGGAGGCCCATCAGGGAGAATGCCGTGGCGGTGAAAACGATGTAGACGTTCTGGGTCAGGCCAAAGATGGCGGGGATGGAGTCCAGCGCGAACAGGAGGTCGGTGCCGCCGATGGCCACCATCACGAGGAGCATAGGGGTGAGGACGCGTTTGCCGTTTTCCACGGTGAAGAGCTTGTCACCGTCGTAGTCCTGGGAGGTCGGCAGGAACCGTTTGGCGAGCCGGACTACAAGGCCGTCGGAGTCCTCATCGTGGCTGTCTGGTTTGAGCAGGTTCCCAGCGGTGATCAGCAGGATGAGTCCGAAGAGGTAGAACACCCAGGCGAAGCTGTTGATCAGTGCCGCGCCCAGGAAAATAAACCCGGTGCGGGCGATGAGCGAGACCACGATACCGAAGAGCAGCACCTTTTGCTGGTATGCACGGGGCACGCGGAAGCTGGCCATGATGATCAGGAACACAAAGAGGTTGTCCACGGACAAGGCCTCTTCCGTCACGTACCCGGCGAAGTACTCGGCACCCATGGTGGTCCCTCCAACCACGAGCACGCCAAGCCCGAAGAGGAGGGCGATCCCCACGTAGATGGAGGACCAGATGGCCGATTCCTTCACCGAGGGCGTGTGGGCCTTCCGGACGTGGAAGAAAAAATCGAAAGCCAGCAGGCCAATGATTCCCGCAATAGTCAGGGTCCAGACAAAAGGAGGGACGTCCATCCGTCCACCATACCTAGGCGTTTGGCCTTAGTCCTGCTTGACTTGGATGAACCCCTGAATGAGGGTGGACTGGGACCGTCGCGCCACTGAAACCGGTGCGTTGACGGTGAGGGATCAGATCAAGGAGAGTGCACCGTGGCACGCAAGAACCCGCGCGTGGAAGAGGCCAACGAGGCCGACATCGAGGTCAGCGGCCACCCGAAGACGTGGGCCGCCGGTGTTCCGGGCGTCTACCACTCGTTGGAGCCGGCCCTGCTGCAGATGGGCGTGGGCCGCGCCGGGAAGACGCTGCTGGCGCTGAACCAGAAGGACGGCTTCGACTGCATGAGCTGCGCGTGGCCGGACCCCGGGCACCGCAAAACGTTTGAGTTCTGCGAAAACGGCGCCAAGGCGGTCACCTGGGAGGCCACGCCGGTGGTGATCGGCTCCGAATTCTGGGCTGGGAACGCTGTCAGCGAGCTGCGGCAGCGGTCCGAGTACTGGCTGGGGATGCAGGGGCGCCTCACCGAACCCGTGTACAAGCCCGCGGGGGAGGACCACTACCGTCCCGTCACCTGGGAGCAGGCGTTCACCATCGCGGCGGACAAGCTCAAGGGGCTGCCGAGCCCGGACCAGGCCGCCTTCTACACCAGCGGCCGGACCTCTAACGAAGCCGCGTTCCTCTATCAGCTGTTTGTCCGGGCCTACGGGACCAACAACCTGCCGGACTGCTCCAACATGTGCCACGAGTCCTCGGGCTGGGCGATGGGGCAGACCATCGGGATCGGCAAGGCCACCATCTCCTACGATGACTTCGCCAAAGCGGACCTGATCATCGTGATGGGCCAGAACCCGGGCACCAACCACCCGCGGATGCTGACCGCGCTGGAGGAAGCCAAGGAGGCCGGAGCCAGCATTGTGGCCGTGAATCCGCTGCCGGAAGCCGGCCTGATGCGCTACAAGAATCCGCAGAAGGTCAAGGGGATCATCGGCCGCGGCACGGAGATCGCCGATCAGTTCCTGCAGGTCCGCCTCGGCGGGGACATGGCCTTGCTCCAGGCGGTTTCCAAACGGGTCCTGGACGCCGAGGCCGCGAACCCCGGCACCGTGCTGGACCACCAGTTCCTCGCCGAACACTGCCAGGGCCTCGAAGAACTCCGCGCGCATCTTGCCCAGCTGGATGAGGCTGCCGTGCTGGAGGCCACGGGCCTGCGTGTGGAGGAGATCGACGAACTGGCCGACCGTTACATCAGAGCGGAGAAGGTGATCATCACCTGGGCCATGGGCATCACCCAGCACAAGAAGGGTGTGGCCACCATCAAAGAGATCATCAACCTGCTGCTGCTCCGGGGCAACATCGGCAAGCCGGGCGCCGGCGCGTCCCCCATCCGCGGGCACAGCAACGTCCAGGGCGACCGCACCATGGGCATCTGGGAGCAGATGCCGCCGGCATTTATGGACGCGCTGGGCGAGGAATTCAGCTTTGAACCACCCCGTGAACATGGCATCGACGCGGTGGAAACCATCAGGCAAATGCGCGACGGCGGCATCAAGGTTTTCGTGGCAATGGGCGGTAACTTCGTGGGAGCCATTTCGGACACCCATGCGGCGTTCGCGGCGATGGAGAACACCGAGCTGTCGGTCCAGATTTCCACCAAGCTCAACCGCTCGCACACCGTCACCGGGGCCGAAGCGCTGATCCTGCCCACGATGGGCCGCACGGAGATTGACATGCAGGAATCCGGCCCGCAGTTTGTGTCAGTGGAGGACACAGTCTGCGCGGTCCACGCCTCTCACGGAACCGTGAAACCGGTGGCGCCGGACCTGCTGTCCGAAGTAGCCATCGTCAGCAGGCTGGCCCAAAAGGTGGTGGGCGATTCCGTGCAGGCGGACTGGACCGGGTTCGAGAAGAACTACGACCTCATCCGTGACCACATCTCGCATGTGGTCAGCGGCTGCGAGGACTACAACCGGAAGATCCGGCAGGACGGCGGTTTTGTGCTGCCGAACGGGCCGCGGGATTCGCGGACATTCGACACCCCCACGGGCAAGGCCATTCTCACGGTCAACGAGCTTGAGCACGTGGAGCGGCCGGCCGGAACGCTGATCCTGCAGAGCATGCGCTCGCACGACCAGTTCAACACCACCATCTACGGCAACAATGACCGCTACCGGGGCATCAAGAAGGGCCGCGAAGTGGTATTTGTCAGCCCCGAAGACCTCGCCGAGCTGGGGCTCAGCGACGGTCAGCACGTGGACATCCACGGCGTGTACCAGGACAACGTGGAGCGGGTGCTCCGGAACTTCCGGCTGGTCTCCTACCCCACGGCGGCCGGTTGCGCGGCAGCGTACTATCCCGAAGCCAACGTGCTGGTCCCGCTGGACAGTGTGGCAGAGGGCAGCCAGACGCCGGCGTCGAAGGCCGTGATCGTGCGGCTGGAGCCTGTTGCCGGTAGTTGAGCCTGGGGCCACGCCTGCAGGGTTCCCTGACCGAGCTTGCGAGGACAGGGAGCGGGTGGGGAGCGAAACCCGGGGGCCGGGCCTGCCGAGACTACTGCGCGCTGTGCGTCCAGCCCTGGGCGCCCGGCTCCTGGTGGCGGGCGTCCTCGCATAGCTGCAACGCGACGTCGGCCGCTTTGGTGATGGACGCGGCGGACGCTGCTTTGGACCCTGCGCTGCCGGTCCCGGCCTCGAGCCCGGCAGCGTAACCCACCAGGAACGTGGTGATCGGGGCGGCAGCGTGCGTCACCGAATCGGCGGATTTCCTGGCAAGGTCAAGGATCAGCTCTGGATCCACTTTGAGGTCCAGGATCTGCAGGGCCTGGGTCAGCCGGTGGGTCCAGAGCTCCAGAACCTGTGCTTCGTCGTCGTTGAGGGCCATGGTCTCTCCTTCGTGGGGGCGGATACCGGTCGCCCACTATAGGCACGTCCGCTCAGGGGTCACAACACCTTCGCGGCGGCAGGGTTAGGGTTGGGAAAGCCTGCAGCGAAGGAGAACTCCCTTGAGCGACATCACCATCAGCAACAATCCGGGCCGTGAGCGCTTCGAGGTTCTGGACGCCGGAAAAGTGATTGGGAAGGCCTGGTACAAGGCGTACGACGGCGGGCGCGGGCCGGAGCGGATTTTCTATCACACGGTGGTCAAGGAGGAATACACCGGGCAGGGACTCGCGGGCAGGCTCGCCAAAGTGGCGCTGGATGAGACGGTTGCCGCAGGTCTGGGGATCGTCCCGGTGTGCCCGTTTATCAAGACCTACCTCACCAGGCACCCGGAATACCAGGCAAGCACGGTGGCCGTCACGCCCGCGCACCTGCAGTTTCTGGACAGGGCGCAGGCTCCCGGCTCCCGGGCGTAGGCAGAGGTTGCAGCACCATCCGGCGCTCAGGACCGTCCCGCGATGGTCAGTGTGATCAGCACGCAGTTGAGCCCCACAATCAGGGTGGCGCTGGTCCAGCCGGCGATCTTCAGGGCTACCGAATCGGTGTGGATGCCCATGACTTTGCGGTTTCCGGTCAGCCGGATCAGGGGAATCAGGGCGAAGGGGATGCCGAAGCTGAGCAGGACCTGGCTGAGGACGAGCGCGAGGGTTGGTTCGACGCCTGCCCCGAGAATGGCCAGGGCCGGTACCAGCGTGATGACGCGGCGGGCCAGCAGCGGGATCCTGACCTTGAGCAGGCCGCCCATGATGGTGGCCCCGGCGTAGCAGCCAACGGAGGTGGAGGCCAGCCCGGAGGCCAGCAGCCCCACAGCAAAGACGACGCCGATGGCCGGCCCGAGCGCCAAGGTGACGGCCGCGTGGGCACCGGCGATAGTGTCTGTGCCTTCGATGCCGCGCAGGCTTGAGGCGGCCAGGAGGAGCATGGCGATGTTCACCACTCCGGCCAACGCCAGGGCACTGCCCACATCCACCCGGGTGGCCCGGATGAAGTGGCTCCGCACGGCCGGATCCTCCGAATAGCCATGCCTGTCCCTTGCCAGGGCGGAGTGGAGGTAGATGGCGTGTGGCATCACCGTGGCGCCGAGCATGCTGGCGGCCAGCAGTACCGTGTCAGTTCCTTCGAACCGCGGCACCAGGCCGGCCAGGGCGCTGCCGGCGTCCGGGGGATTGACGAAGAGGCCCGAGACGAAGCCCACCGCGATCACGCCCAGAAGGACCAGGATGGCGATTTCGAAGGACTTCTGGCCGCGGGCTGACTGGAGTACCAGCAGGAGCATGGACGCCAGGCCGATGATCACGCCGCCGGCCAGCAGGGGGAGGCCGAAGAGCAGGTTCAGTGCCACCGCACCGCCGATCACCTCGGCCATGTCGGTTGCCCCGGCCACCACCTCCGCCTGGAGCCAGTACAGCCTCCGGCGTCCGGTACGAAGGCGCTTGCCCAGGATCTCCGGCAGGCTCATCCCTGTGGCCAGCCCAAGCTTGGCGGACTGGTACTGCACCAGGACGGCCATGGCATTGGCCACCACCAGGACCCACACCAGCAGGTAGCCGTAATTCGCGCCGGCTGTCAGGTTGGCGGCGACGTTCCCCGGATCCACGTAGGCGATGGCGGCAACAAAGGCCGGGCCCATCAGGAGCAGGCGTGACCATTTGCCGGTGGAGGCGCGTCGGTCCGGAATGGTGGAAACAGCCATGGGGGGTCCTCGTCGTCGTGGGGTCTGCACTTTCGAGAATAGCAATATTTAGGAATACCGAAAAGTAGTTTTTCGGGAGGCCGGTAAATTTATGAAGTCGCACGTCGCGGACCCTGTGCAGCAGACTGTTTCCGTGAGCAACCAATCCCGGACCCGACTGGCGGTGGCCGGTCTCAGCCTGGGCACAGCGCTGAACCCCCTGAACTCTTCCATGATCGCCGTGGCCCTGGTGGTGCTGCGCGCGGATTTCGGGCTCGACGTCGCCGCCGTCACTTGGGTGATTACCTCCTTTTATCTCAGCTCCGCCGCGGGCCAGCCGCTGATGGGGCGGCTGGCGGACAGGTTCGGACCGCGCCGCATGTTCATGCTGGGCATGGGACTCGTGGCCGTGACCTGTTCGCTCGCGCCCTTCTCGCCGAACTTCGCCCTGCTCTGCGTGGCCCGTGCCGTGATGGCTCTGGGCACCGCGACGGCGTACCCGAGCGCGGTGGTGATGATCGGCGCCATTGCCCATCGGGCCAACCAGGAGTCCGCGAGGCCGCTCGGCAATGTCCAGATGGCCAACACATCGGCGGCGGCCGTGGGGCCGGTGGTCGGCGGGCTGCTGGTGGGTTTTGTAGGCTGGCAGGCGCTGTTCCTGATCAACGTCCCGCTGGCGCTCGCGGCGCTGCTGATTGTGCGGCGGGCGGCCCCTGCGGATAAGGCGCGCGAACGTGGCCCCCTGGCCGGGCTGCTGCACGACTCGGACATCCCCGGCATCCTGGGCTTTGTCGGTTCGCTGCTGCTGGCGATGATGGCCCTGCTGGACGTGGCGCCGGGGTACCGCTGGTGGCTGCTGGGCGCAGGAACGCTCATCGCGGCCCTGTTTGTCTGGCGGGAGCTCCGCTTCAGCCCGCCGTTCCTGGACCTGCGGCTCCTGGGCCGGAACCGGCCGCTGATGCTGGTGTACCTGGGCTTCGCCGTGTTCAGCAGCGTCTACTACTTCGTATTCTTCGGCCTGCCCCAGCTGTTGCAGGAAGCAGGTGGCTATGACCCCGGTCTGGTGGGCCTGCTGATGCTGCCACTGGCCACCATGTCCGTCCTGGCCACACCGTGGGCCGTCCGTGCCATGGGTCGGTGGGGCGTCCGGCGGGTGCTGATTGCCGGCGTCGTACTTCTCGCAACGGCAGCCGCACTCATGTGGCTGCTGACCAACTCCCTGGCCATTGGGCTGGTGCTGGCGCTCACCGCCCTGATGGGCGTTCCGTACGGGGTGGTGAGCATTGCGTCGAACCAGGGCATGTTCGTGTCCACCACACCCCAGGAGCGCGGGGTTGCGGCCGGAATGTTCCAGACCTGCCGTTATCTGGGTGCCATCACCGCGACGGTGCTGATCGGGGTATTTGCGGGCGGCGGCGTGGACCAGTCCAGTTGGGGCCTGATGGTCGTGGCCATGCTGGTGCTCAGCGCAGTGGTGTTCGCAGTGAGCCTGCTATGGCGGGAGCAGGAAGCGTAAGGGGTTCCCATGGTTGCCCTATCACTCTTGGTCCCTAAAACCGGGGTTTGGGGACCAGAAGTGATAGGGCAACCCGTGGTTAGAGCTGCCGCGGATCCAGCGGCTGCGGAACGATTGGCTGGTCGTTGGCCGTCAGGTCGATGCCCAGGTCCTTGGCGAAGACCAGCCGGGTGTCCTTGTAGATTCCGGGATGGTTCTCATCCAGCTCAAAGACGCGGGCGCCGCGCACGCGGTTCCGTTCAGCGCCGGAGAGCCCGTAGGCGCCGAAGCCTGTGCCCGGTCCGTAGCCCAGTTCCACGCCGTAGTAGTTGCCCACGTAGGTGTTGACGTGGTCGTGGCCCACAAAGTAGCCGCGCACATCCCCGCGTTCCAGGAAGGCG
>DIZT01000334.1:8578-11260 GCA_002427975.1 Micrococcaceae bacterium UBA6021
CCACATATTCCGGTGCTCGTGGAGCGCGATGTGGCCCCACATGAGGGAGGGGACCTTCCTGCCGTACTTCTGCTCGGTAGCGATCGACAGATTGCGGTACCAGGTGACCTGGTCCATGCGTACCCAGTCCCAGCCGGGGTAGCCTTCGAAGTCCTGTCCGTGGATGGCGTCCGGGGCGTACCGGCCGGTATCGATGAGCCACAGTCCGAAGGCCGGTGCGTTGGACGTGGCGGACTGAACCAGGAGCAGCGAATTGGAAGTGCCGGTGAGGCCCGGCGTGGAGTCACCGTTCACGTTGAATTCGTAGGTCTGCAGGAACTGCAGCATCTTGGCCTCGGTCATGCCCGTCCGCGCCACAGAATCCTCGTCATGGTTGCCGAACGTAACGGCCCACGGGATCTGCCGGCGTTCCATGGGCTGGACCACGTGGTTGAGCGCCTGCTTGACCTCCAGCTCAGAGTCGCAGCCGCCGTTGATCACGTCACCGTTGATCACCACGAAGTCCGGCGTCTCCGCGTCCAGGGTCTTGTCCATCAGTTCGATGGTGCGGCGGTCCGTCTGCTCGTCGTCCTGGGTGTCGTTGAACTGGACCACTTTGAAGCGGCCGTCAGGGCGGAAGGCGAGGGTGGGCTTGGGTGCCTTCCCCCCCGGTGCCGCGTTGCTTCCGGCCGCTGCGGCCACTGTGAGTCCCAGCGCGCCAAGCGTTCCGGCGGCAGCCAGTGCGGCCCGCCGGCTCAGGTTTGGCTGGTTGATTCTGATGGTCATCGTTGCCTCTCCTCACTGAGGCGGCCGCGATTCCGGCCGCCGGTCCTGCGACTGTAGGCAAGCCAAGTTTCGGGTTTTGGAACACTTGGTGAACGCCTTGTGCGGGACAGGTTGATTACCGGATCCGTCCGCCTATGATGGCAGCATGTCATCATTCGAAGTCACCCGCAGCGCCCTCATTCCTGCCCCGGCAGAAGATGTCTTTCCGCTGGTCAACAGCTTTCTTGAATGGACCAAGTGGTCGCCATGGGAGACTGTGGACCCCACCATGGACCGCTCGTACTCCGGTAATGACGCCGGCGTCGGCGCCAAGTACGCCTGGAGCGGCAACCGCAAGGCAGGCAGCGGAAACATGGAGATTGTCGAGTCAGACGCATCCCGGACCATCAAGATCCGCCTGGAGTTCACCAAACCGTTCAAGGCCGTGAATCCCACCTCGTTTACGTTCACACCGGCCGACGGCGGCACTCAGGTGACGTGGCTGATGACCGGTGAGAACAAGGGGCTGGCAAAGGTTTTCGCCCTGTTCATGAACATGGACAAGATGGTCGGCGGCGACTTCGAGCGCGGACTGGCCGCGCTCTCGGCCGCGGCGACGGCCAACAAAGCCTGACTCTGCGGCCGCGAGATAGCTCAGCCGTCAAGGGTTGAGGATCTGCTCCCGCAGGATGTCCGCGTGCCCGCAGTGCTGGGCGAGTTCACGCAGCACGTGCAGGTAGACCCAGCGGAGGGGGAGCGGGCCGCGGCGGTTGCCGCGGAGCACGTCGTCGAGCGTTAACGACGACGTCGCCTGGCGCGCCGCCTCGCAGGCCTCCCGGTGCGCCTGCCGGACGCTGGCGATGGTGTCCTGGTCCGTGAGGATGAACGACTCGTCCGGCGTGGCCGGAATGCCGATCTCGGCGCGCGACCGGCACGTGATGGCTTCGTCAAACCACACCTTTTCGACCATGATCGCGTGCTTCACCAGGCCCAGCAGCGTGGTGCGCGACGCCACCAGGGACCGGCGGGCCTGCTCCTCGGTAAGGCCGTCCAGGCAGGCGTTGAGCATGTTCCGGTGGTCATCGATGAAGGCCTCGAACTGGGCGCGCGGGGGCTCATGGATGGCGTTCTCGGCGAACTCGGCTTGGGGTGCAGGCATTGACGAAGTATTGCAACGGATGGGCCCCGCGGCAATGCGAAGCGCGCCTAGCCGGATGCGCGGCGGTTGCGCGCCTGGCGCGCCAGCCGGATGAACCCATAGACGAAGAGTGCCTCGATCAGGATCATCAGCCCCAGCAACAGCCACTGCTGCTGGGCGATAAATACCACGACTCCGGTGAGGACCAGCGTGGTCCCGAGGGCCAGCGCATATACGGCGAACGCGAGGGCCACCTTCGCGCTGCGTACGCCTGTCCGGAAGCCAAAGCCCACCGGTTCGCCGCCTGGATAGCCTGCGATGCGGTCCGGGACTGTGGGCTTGAGCTTGTCGAATTCCTCCCAGAGGTCCGGGTCCTGATTGCTCATGCCTCCATTATCCCGCTGTTCGCGGGGGAGGTGGCACTGAAGCTACGCTCGTGATCGTCCAGCGCGTCCTGCGGACGCGGCCGCGGCCGATATGGACCGCCAGACGCCATGCGGGGACTTCTCGGTTGCCGGACTCCCGGACCACCTGGTGGGCTCCATCGCGGGAATCGGCAAGGCCCTGGGTGTCGCCGTCGTCGAACAGCCGGACGCTGCACCGGAGGTCCGCGTCGCCGATGCCGCCCAGCCCCCGCTGGAGGCGTTCCAGGCCCACGGGCTCGACGGAACCATCGACATGGGCTTCGCGGAACTGCCCGCAACCACCGTCGCCAACATCCTGAACCTGGAATTCCTGGTCCACGCCTGGGGCTTCGCAACGGCCACCGGCCGTTCACCGGCCGCCAGGTCGCGGGGACC
>DIZT01000334.1:11326-12731 GCA_002427975.1 Micrococcaceae bacterium UBA6021
ACCACAAAGGGGCTCCATGGCGCACGCCGAGAATGAAACCACCATCAACCGCTCGCCGGAGGACGTTTACGCGTTTTTGGCGGACGGGCTGAACAACGTTGCCTGGCGTTCCGGCGTTCAGTCCATCGCCCTGAAGAGTGGTTCGGCAGGCGCCGTGGGTGCGCTCTACAGCCAGACCCTCACCGGCCCTGGTGGCCGTTCCATCGCGGGAGACTACGAGATCACTGCCGCGGAACCCGGCAAGCAGCTGGCCTTCCAGGTCGTGGCTGGCCCTGCCAGGCCAACAGGCGAGTACCGTCTCAGCGAAGCTCCGGGCGGCACCACCGTCCAGTTCGCCCTCGACCTCCAGCCCAAGGGACTCATGAAACTCATGGAGCCCATGATCGCCCGCACCATGGAGGCCGAAGTGGCCCAGCTGGCAGACCTCAAGCGCACGCTCGAAGCCGAATAGCCGCCGGGCGCGCGCCGCCGTCGAATTCTGCTCAATCATTCGACGGCGGCTCGCGGGCCGCCCCGGAAATCCGGCCCTGGCGACTGGATAGGAGCGGATGATCGAGCAGAATCCGACGCGGGACTGACAGGTCAGACGGGCTGGGTCCGGTCAGAGGTCCGGGAGGATCACGGCGACGGCTTCGGCGATCCCGTGGGCGGTGACGCCGTAGTCCGACAGTGCTTGATCCCGGATTTGCCCTATCACGTAGCGTTGCTAAACCACGGTTTTAGGGACCAAAAGTGATAGGGCAACAGGGGGGAGCGGCTGGTAGACGTCGGGCTCCTGGTGGGTAATTACGACGGCGTCGCTCACCACGTCAGCCAGCCTGCCGTGGCGCGCGTAGGCCTGGCGTTGCAGGCTGGCGCCGGTTCCGTTGCTGAAGATCCTGTCCAGGGATTCCTCGACGTAAACAGTGTCGCCCGTTTCGTCCAGGGCGTCGCGGACGTGATCATGGAGCGCGGCGATGACATTGCGTGCGGTGTCCGGCTTGTGGGTCAGCGGGTGCAGCAGCTCGCCGTCGATGCCCCACCGGCTGGCCAGCCAGGCCCCCTGGCGCAGGATGATTGCCGGAACCATGTCCGGTTCCTTTCCGGATTTCCATTCCCGGGCCGCGGTCTCCACCAGGCCCCGCACCAGGGCGGCGATCAGGACAGTGTCGCGGGGGTCGAGGCAAACATCGGACACCCGGATCTCTACCGTGGGGTGGCGGGCGGAGAGGCGGGCATCAAAATCAGGGTTGTTGACCACTCCGGTGGCCGCGAGGTCCGCCACCCGCTGGTGGTAGGCCTGCGCCGAGCCGAAGATTTCCGTCGGCCCGGCGGAGGACCACCGGTTCCAGGCCTGGGTACGGAAACTGGCGTAGCCGCTGTCCGTGCCGTTCCAGAACGGGGAATTTGAGCTCAACGCCATCAG
>DIZT01000334.1:12769-17081 GCA_002427975.1 Micrococcaceae bacterium UBA6021
GGCGGCAGCCAGGACCTGATGCGGTCCAGGACGGCTACGCCTTCCTCGTCAGAGTCGACGGAGACATGGATGTGGCATCCGCAGGTCAGCTGCTCACGGGCCGTCAGGGCAAACTTTTCCAGCAGCGCGTCGTAGCGGGTGTTGCTGGTGGCATGGGGTGTCACGAACAGCGGGGACGTGGCGAGGGCTGCGATCCTCGCGCCGGCGTTTCGGGCGAGCGAGTCCGCGAACGCGCGGCCTGACAGGATCTCGGCGGCGAGTCCGCTGAGGGAGCTGTGGGGGTGGGTTATTACTTCGAGCTGTTCCTGGTGCAGTTCCACGGCCAGCATCGGCTGGTCGGCAGGATCCGCCGTCTCGCCTGTGTCCTTGAGGAGCAGCAGGTCTGCCAGAGGCAGGGGACTGCCGTTTGAGGGATCAACGATCAGGAATTCTTCTTCTACACCAAAAGTACGCACCTGCTAAGTGTCGCCGACAAAAGCAGCGCCAGATGCCACACCTGGTCCCGGCATCCGTGGGGGCACCCGGGAGGGCGCCTGAAGCGGTTGAAATCCGCTATATCCGAAGGTGCCCTTTCGGTTCCATAATGGCCACATAAGCTTCGGGGACCCTCGCGCCGATAATGGCTGGCGCAGCGCAGGAGAGTCCCAGGTGGCCGCCCCGGTTCATGGCGCAACGGGCGGCCACGCGGCGCCCGGCACCGACGTTCCGCGACCGCAACAAGGGGAGAGCACCGCCGTTACCGCGAGAAATTAATGCACAAAGGAATTCATCATGCTCAACGATTCAGAGATCATGGCTGTCCTTCCGGCGAAGGACATCAACAGGGCGAAGGATTTCTACAAGGACAAGCTGGGCCTGGAACCGAGCAGTTCCATCGATCCCAACAGCGTGATGTTCCGTGGCGGGAACGGAACGGGCTTCCTCGTCTATCAGACAGAGAATGCGGGGACGGCGAAGAACACCCAGATGGGCTGGGCAACTGACAACCTCGAACGCGAGATGGAGGAACTGCGGGGCCGCGGCGTGGTCTTTGAAGACTACGATTTTCCCGGCCTGAAGACGGAGAACGGGGTCGTCACCGAAGACTGGGGGAAGGCCGCCTGGTTCCTGGACAGCGAGGGGAACATCCTCAACCTCATACAGCGCACGTAACCAGCCGCCGGCCTGACGGAAACGTCACGGGCCGCACTGCCACCAGGCAGGTGCGGCCCGCGCCAGCCCTGAAGTTTGAGGGCAAGCCGATTCTCCTAGCCCTTAAGGGTGTACGCCTTGGGCAGCTTCAGGCCGCGTTCCTCCATGAGGGTGCGCAGGCGGGTGGGGTAGTCGGTGATGATGCCGTCCACACCCAGGTCCATCAGGCGCGCCATGTCGGCGGTGGTGTTGACCGTCCACGGGATGACGGGAAGGCCCAGTTCGTGGGCGTCGGTGATCATCGCGGGGGTGACGGAACCGAACGTGGGGGAGACGGCGTCGTACCCCTGGGCAGCCGCGGCCTTGGGGAGGGAACCGTCGTAGTCATCGATGTCGATGCCGCCCAGGTTGGGGCTCGCGCCGGGCTGGCCCACGCCCATCCACGCGTCGCCGCTGGAGAGGGCCACCAGGGGAAGCTCCGGCGCGACCTGCTTGGCCAGGTTCAGCGAGGACCAGTCGAAGGACTGCAGGGTGGTCCGGTCTGCCATGCCGGACGCCCGGATCTCCGCCACCACGGCCGTGGTAAGGGGCACCATGCCGGCGCCGCCGATCCCGTTGTCCTCCACCTTGGTCTCCACGTTGAAGCGGACCTTGGCCGCGTTCCGGTCGCGGACCAGCTGATAGACGTCCTTGAGTTCGGCGATCCGGTTGCCTTCGATGACCTCCTGCGCGGGGTAGCCCGGCAGCTGCGTGAAGCCGCAGTTGAGCGTCTTGACCTGCGCCAGGGACAGCTCGGCCACGCGGTCACCCACGTACGGGAACGCCGGGTCGCCGGGGGTGGCCGGCGCCGTGTCGATGCACTTGTTGGACTGGATGGTGTCGTCGTGCCACACGATCACCTTGCCGTCCCGGGTCAGGTGGGTGTCCAGTTCGAGGGTGCCCACGCCCAGCGTGAGGGAGTTGGCGAACGCGGCCAGGGACTCCTCGGTCCATTCGCCGCGGCCCCCGCGGTGCGACTGCAGGTCGAAGGAGCCGTTGCGCTCGTTCACCTTCACGGCAGTTGTTGTCGCCGTGGGCGCCGCGCCGGCAGCGTTCGACGACGGCGTGCTGGCGTCGGTGCCCGGGGCGGCGACTGCTGGGCCGGCGAGGGCGGCGATGAGGGCGGCGGCTGCCGCTGCAGTCAGGACTGTGCGCATGGTGGTGGTTCCTCCTGGGTGACGGTTCCGGCGGTTGGCCGATGACCCGTCCACGCTGGGGAAGGTACGTGGCGCTTGCGGTGACGGAAGTTGGAGGGGAGGTTAACATCAATGCACAGCGATATCGCCGTCGTACTGCAGAGCAAGGGGACTCCATGAAATCCAACGAACTGCTGCTGGACACCTTCGGCAGGATCAGGGAGACCGTGGAGGCCACTCTAAACGGGCTCGACGACGGGTCCCTGGTCCGGCGGCCGGCGGGCACGGGGAACTCGATTGCGTGGCTGATCTGGCACCTTGGCCGGGTGGAGGACGCCCAGGTGGCCTCCGCCGCCAGCCTCGACCAGGTCTGGAAATCACAGGACTTTGCCGGCCGTTTCGGGTTGCCGCTCACAGACCGTGACACCGGCTACGGTCACTCTTCCCGCCAGGTCGATGCAGTGCGGGCCCGGCCGGAACTGCTGCTCGAGTACTACGACGCCGTCCACCGGCAGACCGTGGGGTTTCTGGAGACTCTCACCGATGCGGACCTGGACCGCATCGTGGACAGGCGGTGGGACCCGCCGGTCACCCTCGGCGTGCGGCTGGTCAGCACCATCGCCGACTGCCTCCAGCACGTGGGCCAGGCCGCTTACGTCAAAGGGCTAAACGCCGGGTAGGGGAGCCAGTGGACACAGTTGCGGCAGCTCTCCATGACGGCACAACCATCACCGTCACCATTCAGGGCGACGGGCCTGCCCTCCTCCTGCCGGTCAGCCTGGCGCCCCACACGGCGGCGGAGGCGGAGACCCTGCGCCAATGGGGCGGGGACCCGGACCTGGGACCAACCCTCATCAACGGGCTGGCACCGACCAACCGCGTGATCGCTGTCGATTACGAAGCACACCGCATGGCAATCCCGGCGCTGCAGACGCTCACTCCGGAGAATCTCGCCGATGATTTCCTGGCAGTTGCGGATGCCGCCGGCGTCGACCGTTTTGCCTACTACGGCTACTCGTGGCTGGCGCTGACCGGCCTGCAGCTGGCGCTCCGCACCGACCGGCTGGAGGCGCTCGCCATGGGGTGGCTTTCCGCCGCGCGAGGGTCCGTACGGCAGCATGCTGGCGGTCACCCGGGCAGCGCATGCCATGTCCGCGAAGGCAGCCGGCGAACCGGCCGGGCCGGTCCCTGAACCCGAGCCGGGCGACTGGGACTCGGTGTCCGTCCAGACCACCGAGGAGCAGACGCAGCAGTTCGTCACCCTGTACGAAGCGCTGCAGGACTTTGATGATTCGGCCGCCGTCCTCCGGGGAGACCTGCCCAAACTCGCGTTCGCCGGCGCGGAGGACCAGATCGACTACAAACCGGTCTGGGGCGGTGTGCGGGTGGCCATCGGGGAGCCGCTGGCGAGGCACAAGGGCGGGCTGACCACGGCAGGGTGGGATGTCCGGGTCCTGCCGGGTCTGGATCATATGGGCGCGATGCACAGCGCGGTGGTGCTGCCCATCCTGACGGACTGGCTGCAGAACGCAGGCTGGGTGAAATAGCAGCTCGGCGTAGGCCGGCACGCAGCCCAGCGAGCCGCTAGTGTCCTTTGATCTTCCGCCAGCCGCCGGCGCGGTTGTTGGCGATGATCGCCCTGAATATCTCCACCAGGGCTCCTTCGTCTACGGCGTCACCCTCGTGGAACGCGACGGTCCGGGCTGTTTTGTTCGTATGCCCTGCGGTGATGATGTTGTGGAGATCAGGGACGATGCCGCCGTCGTACAGGAAAACGTTGACGTGGTCCTTCGCCCCGAGGAGTGCGCAGATGTTGCCTTCGAGCACGAAGTACGGCTGGACGGTCCGTTTGATGGTCTCCTCGACGTCGGGATCGGCGGCGTGGACCAGGGCGCGCACCTGTTGGCAGATGGCCTGCTGCCAGGCCGGGAGGGCTTCAATGTAGAGGTCAACACGCGGGTCGCTCATGGAGGAAGTATGCGTCAACAGGGGCGGGAACAGAAGAC
>DIZT01000097.1:0-9320 GCA_002427975.1 Micrococcaceae bacterium UBA6021
AGTCGGCCTATGGCGGTGGTCCGTGCCCTCCTGCGCGTTCTCCATCTCCCTGCGCATGAGTGTGGCTTCACGGTCGGTCTTGGCGAAGCCCTCGATTACCGTTTCCGCATGGTTCTTCAAGAGCGTGGATAACCCGGTATGGGCGTCACGAAGGAGGTCCAATGCCGTTTCCGGCGTGATCGTCCCGTCGGCAAGCTGGGAGGTCCACCGCTCTATCTCCTGCAGGCTCTCGTCGCGGAAGGACCGGAGGGCAGCGGCTGTGGCGGAGTCCCCTTGCCCGTGACGCTTGCTGAGCAGCTGTTCGAGTCCCGCGAGGTCCCTGCGGAAGGGTGCCAGTTGCCGGTCCCAGGCTGTGGGCCAGGTGCCCGCCTTGTTAGGAGGTCGAGGTCCGCAGTACTCGCTGCCATCCTTGGGACTGATGAGGCTTCTGTCGCTTCGTCCGACGTCCCCGGGTTTGCTGGCGCAGCCGCAGCTGGCGGGCGGCGAGTCGGACGGCGACGTCGACGATTATGTCTTCCTGGCCGCCCGCGTAGCTGGCTTTGCCTCGATTATGGGCAGCGACTTTTGGCCCTACAGTCTCGCCGCGAACGCCGAGGCCTTGCGGACCTTCCTCCGCTAGTCGTGCGACCAGGGCTGGCAGCCAGGACCCTCGAGCCGCACGGGCTCTTCGCCCCCGAGACGCTGGAGATGACACTGGTTTGAGCGGCAGGTCAACGCAGTCCACGCGATTCCGGTGGCATGCTTTGGTCGTTAACAGCCCCTGCGGAGTTGCTTGCGAAGGTGGGCCAGGACGGCAAGATCCAGCAGAGGGGCCGCGAGTTCCTTTCAAAAAAATATTCGAAAAAATCCGGTCTGGTCGGTGCCGAGCCCTTAGAATCAGGAAAGTGCCGCTAGGCACCACCTGACCGGCGGATTTCCAGCCGCCTTGCCGATTGCGGGGGACTGTTCGCCATGTTCAGAACTGTGAAATCTATCGCGGCAGTGGTTGGGCTGGGTCTGTCCTTGGCACTGACGGCGGTCCTGCCGGCCCAGGAAGCCCAGGCGGCGCCTGCTACAGGCCAGATTTCCCTCAGCCCGGCCACTGGGCCGGCAGGTTCCGCCGTCACGGTCAGTGGAACGGGATTCAAAGCCTCCACCACGGGGACGGTGATCGCCGGCGCCACGACTTTTCCCTTCAAATCGGCGGCCTCGGGTGCTTTCAGTACCTCGATCACCATCCCTTCCGCAGCCACGGGATCGTTGACCATCACGGCCAAGACCTCCTCCATCCAGGCCTCGTCCGTGTTCACGGTGACTGCACCGGTCCCGGCGGTCCCTCCGGTCAGCACCGCCGCGCTCCGGTTCGGGGTCGCCACGGCCGGCGGCCCGCTGGCCAGCGGCGAACTGGATGAAGTGGCGCAACTGGCCGGGGAAAGCCCGTCCATCGTTCTCTTCTACCAGGACTTCCTCCAGGCACCCCCCATCACCGAGATGAACTCCGTCCGGGCACGCGGCGCCGTCCCGCTCGTAACCTGGGAACCGTGGGCCTGGGGCGGCGGAACGGAACAGCCGGCCTACTCCCTGGACCGAATTGCCGCCGGCGACTTTGACGCCCACATCACGCAGTGGGGCCAGGCACTTGCGGCCTGGGGCCAGCCGGTCCAGCTGAGGTTCGCCCACGAGATGAACGGAAACTGGTACCCGTGGGCCGAAGGCGTAAACGGCAACCAGCCCGGCGACTACGTAAATGCATGGCGGCATGTTCACGACATTGTTGCTGCCACCGGTGCCGGCAACGTGTCCTGGGTCTGGAGCCCGAATGTTCCCTACTACGGCTCCACCGATCTCGCCGGCCTCTTCCCAGGCGCCGGATACGTGAATGTTGTAGCCCTCGACGGGTACAACTGGGGCACCTCCGCTTCGTGGAGCTCCTGGATATCGCCGCAGGACCTCTTCGCTCCGGGAATTGCCCAGCTGCGCACTCTGGCACCCGGAGTCCCCATCCTTATCAGCGAGACGGCTTCCGCCGAAGCAGGCGGCAACAAGGCTGCCTGGAACACTGACCTTGTGTCCTATCTCGCGGCCCAGCCCGATGTCATGGGCTTCGTGTGGTTCCATCTCCAGAAAGAAACCGACTGGCGCATCAACAGCAGCGCCACCTCCGCCTCCGCGTTCAAGACCGCCCTGCAGGCGCGCCGGACTTCCTGACATGGTATTCAGGGACAGGCCTTGCTGTCCCGGCGGAGCAGTCCCAGCAGAGCAACACCTATGAGTACCACGCCAAGCGCGGTCAGCAGGGCAGCCCCGACGTTCAGGCCCGTGTAGGCCAGTCCGGTTGCGGCCAGAGCCGCTCCGGCCGCGGGAATAGCTGCGTTCATTCCGTACATTGTTAGTTGATTTCCTCTGCTGTGTATTGCGCTTCCCAGCGGTCTACCCGCCGCCGGGTGATCTTTGCGGTCAGGACAGCGCACCAGGAGGCCAGGAACCACCCGGACCGCAGCCACATGAACAATTCCTGCGGGAAGAACGTGGCTGCCATCAGGACGTCCTTCCAGTCGCGGTGCGGAATCCGAAGCGCCCGTTTGATGTCCAGCGCCACGAACAGGATTGGCACCAGCCACCAGAACAGGACGAAGCGAAACACTCCCAACGTGAGTGAGAGGACAATTACGGCGATCCACAGGAGCTTCAGGAACACGCCCAGCAGACCCATGGCCTGCTGGCCCCAGTCGCGCAGGGTCAGCCGGTTGATTCCCAGGTCCAGCAGGTCTTCCACGGTGCCGACCTGCCATTTCATCCGCTGGCCCCACAGCGCTTTGACTGTCTTCATCGAGTCGGTGTAGGCGCGGACATCCGGGGACACCTGGCAGATAAAGCCGAGTTCGCGGATGCGATAGGTCAGTTCGAAGTCCTCGACCTGCGAGGTGTAGACCCACGGCCCTTCACGGTCGTCCCGGGCCGCGATCTGCCGGAGCACGGCGTTGTTGATGGCGCAGCCGGTTCCTGCCAGAACGCTGGTCCGGCCCCGCCTCAGGGCGGTATCGGTCCACGTGGCGAATTCAGCCTTCTGCAGCCGACTCAGAAATCCGCGGTCCTGCATCGTGAATTTCGACGACGAGCCACCGATGAGCGCGCCCTTTTCGGCGCTGAACTCCCGGGACCAGGCTTGGACGGCGTTCGGCGGCAGGACCGTATCCGCGTCGAGGCAGATGACCACGTCGGCGTCGGATGCGTACCTTACCCAGGCCCGGTTCAGGGCCTCGGATTTGCGGTGTTGCAATCGTGGAAGCTCCATGGTGGTCACCGGGTACTTCCGCGCTTCCCAGGCCGTTGAATCGGTGCAGCCGTTGGGGATGACCACGATAAGGTCCGCGGGACGGGACTGGAGCATCAGGCCATCGAGGGTTGCCCCGATCGAGCCGGCCTCGTTGTAAGCGGGCACCAGCACCACCACACGCAGGCCAACTGATGCTGCGGTAGCCTCGGCCGCATCGGATGCGATGCGGGCTGCCCGCCGGGTGGGATGAACGATAGACGAGCGCGTCACGTCGGCCGGGGGCAGGGACAGTGCGGCATCCAGGGCGGCCTCCTCGGGCGGTTTCGCGGACCCCAGCAGCCCGCGAACCCATCCTGCAGGCGCTTTCTCAGATTTCACCCCCGGATGCCCTCAAGATTCCATCAATACGGTTCTGGCCCATCCTTGGACAGGTCCAACTCAAACGTCCCAAGTGCCGTCCGGCGTAATCCGCGAAACCGTGCTTGCCGATGGAAGCATTTACCTCGGCTGCAGGGGGCGAAGCGACGAAATTTGTCTGGTTGGCCACACTATTGCCCAAGTAGCCGCATAATGGCCTAAACTGCTTCACTGAGGTTCCTGAAATGGTGCCGCGCAGCGACGAAAGTGAACACGCCATGGCTACCGATTACGACGCTCCACGCAAGACAGACGACGAGTCTTCTGCGGAGTCGCTGGAGGCCCTGCAGGCATCCCGCAGCGGCAATGCCCAGACCGCAGTCATCGACGTCGAAGAGAACGACACCGCCGAGGGCATCGACCTGCCCGGAGCCGATCTCTCCGGCGAAGAGCTGACCGTCATTGTTGTTCCCGAGCAGTCCGATGAATTCACCTGCGCGTCGTGCTTTCTGGTCCGCCACCGGTCCCAGGTTGCACGCGAAAAGAACGGCATGAAGTACTGCATCGAGTGCGAAGGCTGAAAGCCCGACGGCGGCACGCCGGTGAGCCGGTCCGGCGTCGTTATTATGCATAACGGCAGGGTGCAGAAACGGCGTTAATAGCGTTTCGAATGCCCCATTAGATGCTGCAGAATCACGCCCGCGTGACCGGAACCAGGGCCAATTAACGGTTCCGCGCCGAAGCGGCAACAACCCTGTCGAGAGGCTCCTGAGGCTCCTACGCTTGAGCTACCTAATCACTCGAAGGGTGGCCCACAATGAAAAAGATTCTTACGTGGCTGACAGTCATTTTGCTGGCTGTCGGATTGGGTTTCCTGGCTCCGGGGCCCGCCTCGGCAACCACATCCTACTGCGGGCTCGTATGGGGGTCGCTGGTCAAAACTGATCCGGCCATGAGCACCGCATCGGTCACCAACGTCAGGACGGGGCAGCACTACTGCTTCGACCGGATGGTGGTTGATCTCAACGGCCCTGTGGCCGGCTACACGGTCCGGTACGTTCCGACCGTGGTCCAGGACGGTTCCGGCCTCCCCATCGCGCTGAGGGGCGGGGCGTTCCTTCAGGTCACGGTCAATGCGCCGTCCTACGACGCCAACGGCAACGCCACGTACAACCCGGCCAACAAGACCGAACTCGCCAACGTTGCCGGTTACCAGACGTTCCGGCAGGTTGCCTACGCGGGCAGCTTTGAGGGCTACACCACCCTGGGGCTGGGAGTCCGTGCGCGGCTGCCGTTCAGGGTTTTCACCCTTGACGGCCCCGGTACAGGTTCGCGGCTGGTCATCGATGTGGCGCACTTCTGGTGAATGCCCGAGGTACAAGCTGATCTGAACCTGGGTTGACCCGAACGAAGGATGCCCTGGCCCGGAAGATTTCCGGACCAGGGCATCATTCTGCTGCCTCGTTTAGGCGTTGCCCGGGCCTACTCCGGGACCACCAGCGCAGGGGTGTCCTGGCGGATGGTTTCGCCGCGGAAGTATCCGGGCCGCAGACGTGCCATGATCAGCATAAGCACCGCACCGAGCGCCAGGATGCCGATGCCCAGGATGAACACCAGGCCCACTCCGAAGATCTCCGAGCCGCTGCCGAACTCCGGCGCCCAGCTATCCACGGCCGTCTGGATGAAGACCACGGTCAGCAGCAGGCCGCCGAGCATCGGGCAGACCAGCCGTAGGAAGAAGTTCCGTGCGCTGGTGAACAGGCTGTCCCGGAAGTACCAGGTGCAGGCAAAGGCGGTCAGTGCGTAGTAGAAGCAGATCATCAGTCCCAGCGCCAGGATGGTGTCATTGAGGGCGTTCTCGCTGACCACCTTCATGACCGCGTAGAACCCGCCGGAGATCAGCCCGGCCATAATGGTGGCATAGCCCGGCGAACCGAAGCGCTTGCTCACCGTCGCGAAGCGCGACGGCAGGGCGCCGTAGTGGCCCATGGCCAGCAGGCTGCGGGCCGGGGATGCCATGGTGGACTGCAGCGAGGAGGCGGTTCCGGAGAGCACGGCGAGGGACATCAGGATGGCCAGCGGTCCCATCACCGGTGACGCGAGGGCCGCGAAGACATTCTGCTGGTTGTCCGGGTTGGTCAGACCAATGTCATCGCCGCCGACGCCGGCAACCATCATGGTGGCCACAATCACTGCGATGTAGAGGCCCAAGACCGCGATTGCCGTCGTCGTGCCGGCCTTGCCCGCGGTCCCCTTGCCGCCCTTGGTTTCCTCGTTGACCGTCAGGCAGACGTCCCAACCCCAGTACACGAAGACGGCCAGGGACATGCCGGCGGCGAACTGGTCGAAGCTCTCGATTTTGGCCGGGTTGAACCAGTCCCAGCTGAACGGGATGGCGGTGGGGGAATCGCCGGAGGTGGCGTGCGTGACGGCCATGACGATGAACAGGCCCAGCACCAGGACCTGGAATCCCACCATGCTGTACTGCACCAGCTTGGTGGCGTGCAGGCCGCGGTAGCTGACCCAGACTGCCAGCGCCACAAACGCCAGGCAAGTGGCGATGTTCAGCGGTATGTTGCTGGTCAGGTCCGCCAGATCCGGATTGCCGAACACCTGGGCCAGGAAGAGGTAGAAGAAGTCCACCGCGACGCCGGCAAGGTTGGACAGGACAATGATGTTGGCGGCCAGGAGCCCCCAGCCGCCCATCCAACCGACGAACGGGCCGAAGGCTTTGGTGGCCCAGGTGAAGGTGGTGCCGCTGTCCGGCGAGTCCGCATTGAGCTCGCGGTAGGCGAAGGCCACCAGGATCATCGGGATGAACGCGATAATGAAAATCGCCGGCAGCTGCAGGCCCACGGCATTGACGGTGGGGCCCAGCGAACTGGTCAGGCTGTAGGCCGGCGCTACGGAGGAAATGCCAAGAACGACGACGGCGAGGAGACCGAGCTGACCGCCTTTCAGTCCCTTGCCGGTAATGCCGTGCGGGGAGCCCGCGACGTCGGCGGAGCCGCGTTGGCGCTGGGTGGTTTGGCTCATGTCAGGCCTTTCTGAAGGTCAGCAGGCTGCTGCTGAGTGATGCAGTGAATGCCGCCGCCCCGGGCGAAGAGCTCGCGGGCGTCAACACTGACGACGCGGCGGCCGGGGTAGGCATCGGCAAGGATCCGGAGTGCCTTCTCATCCATGGGGTCTGAGAAGCTGCAGGCGATGACGCCTCCGTTGACCACGAGGTGGTTGATGTAGCTGTAGTCCACAAAACCCTCCTCGTCGGTGATGGCCTCCGGGGCGGGAACTTCGATGATGTTCCAGTCCCGTCCGGCCGCGTCCTGGGTGGTGGACAGGAATTGGATGATTTCGCGGCTGACCTCGAAATCGGGATGTTCGGGGTTCTGCTGGGAATGCACCAGCAGCGTTCCTGGCGACGGGATTGCGGCCACGATGTCCACGTGCCCGCGGGTGCCGAACTTTTCGGAGTCCCGGGTGAGGCCGCGGGGCAGCCAGATCACATGCGTGGCGCCGAGGGTGCGGGCCAGCTCTGCCTCGACGTCGGCTTTGCTCAGATCCGGGTTGCGCCCCGGATCCAGCTGTACCGTCTCTGTCACCAGGACGGTACCTTCGCCGTCTACGTGGATGCCGCCGCCCTCGTTGACCAGCTTGGAAACAATGTGATGTGCGCCCGAGCGGCCGGAGATTTCGGCGGCGATGAGCGAGTCCTTGTCCCAGGAAGCCCAGTCCTGCGCGCCCCAGCCGTTGAAGACCCAGTCCACGGCGCCGAGTCGGCCGTTGTTGTCCAGGACGAATGTGGGGCCGATGTCCCGCATCCAGGCGTCGTTGAGCTCGGCGGTGAGCACCTCGACGTCGGGGTTCAGATAGCGCGCGGCGGTACCGACGTCGTCGGGGTGCACGACGACTGTGACCGGCTCGAACTCGACCACGGCGTTCGCGACGGCGGCCCAGGTGGAGCGCGCGGCGTGCGCCTCTTCGGGGGTGTCGCCGAGGGTGTAGCCGCCGGTGGGGAAGGCCATCCAGACGCGTTCCTGCGGATCGGTCTCGGCGGGCATGCGCCAGGCCGTCACGCCCGGGCCCCTTGGGTCTCGACAAGCTCGACCACCGGAGACGGGTCTCCGCCGAACGGGGCGTCGTGGTCAACCGGCTCGGTCAGTCGTGCGTAAGTGTCCGGGCGGCGCGTGGCCAGGAACGGGAAGAGCTTGAGCCAGTCCTTGCGCTGGTCGAGGTCCAGGTCAGCGACGAGGACCGCGGATTCGTCGCGCGGAGCCTGCACTAGGATGCGGCCGTACGGATCGGAGATGAAGGAGGAGCCGTAAAAGTTCAGCGTTCCTTCATCGCCCCAGCGGTTGGGCGCCACCATGAACAGGCCGTTGGCGATGCCGTTGCCAACAATCACCTGCTGCCACAACGGCTGGGTGTCGAAGTCCGGGTGGTCCGGCTCTGAGCCGATCGCGGTGGGGTAGACCAGGATCTCGGCACCGCCGAGCGAGTAGAGCCTGGCAACCTCCGGGAACCATTCATCCCAGCATGTGGGCATGCCCAGCCGGGCGCCGCCCAGTTCCGCCGGCGCGTGGACCTCGTAGGCGTCCGCGGCTTCCGGGCCCTGGCGGAAGAACTGGTCTTCGTAGTAGCCGGCCGTGACGGGAATGTGGAGTTTGTGCGTGCGGCCCAGGAGCTCGCCTTCCGGCGAGACGAGGATGGCGGTGTTGAGGCCCAGGCCGTCATCGGAACCGTCAGGGTTTTCGGTGCGCTGGTAGAGCGAGGCGTGCACGGAAACCCCGTGGCGGTGGGCGGACTCGGCGGCGAAGCGGAAGGTGGGCCCGGTGAGCAAATCTTCTGCGGTGTCCGACGGCCTGGGCCGGACCGCGCCGGGCCGGGAGGTGTCATTCTCCGGGCGTGTGTCCGCGGGGTAGCGGGAGAGGGTGAGTTCGGGCAGGAACACGACCGAGGCACCGAGCCGGGCGGCCCGGCCGATTCCTTCATCGAGTTCAGACTGCAGGACGGCAGTGTCTGCATGCCAGCGGTGCTGCACGACGCCCACCCGGAGGGCAGGGCGGACGGACGGCGTTGTCCGGGCCAGGGAGGTGGGTGAGTCGAGGCAGGAAATTTCAATCATGTGCTTACTTCCAGTGAGACGACCGTCACTAAATGAATGACGTTCATTTAGTATGGAGGATGAATGGCTTTCGCGCAATGGTTTTAAATGAATACCGTTCTTTTATGACGCTCCGGACAGGGTAGTAAGCTCACTGAGAAATTCCGGACGGGGCCTCCTCCGCTGGTACCGGGGCTGATAGCGTCGGCATTACTGGACCAATCGAGGAGGATTCATGAAAGCTTCACCGACCCTGACCAACAACCTGCAGGCCGTACTCGCGGACCTGATTGAGCTGCACATCCAGGGCAAGCAGGCCCACTGGAACATCGTGGGAACCAACTTCCGGGACCTGCACCTGCAGCTGGACGAAATCGTGGATGCCGCCAGGCAGTTTGCCGACGAGACGGCCGAGCGGATGCGCGCCCTTCATGCCCTGCCCGATGGCCGCAGTGCCACCGTGGCCAAGTCCACCGGCCTGCCCCAGTTCCCGGAAGGCCTCATCAGCACCAAGGACGCCATCGACCGGATCGTCGCTGCCCTCGAAGCTGCCGTGGGGACCATGCGCAAGGTCCACGACGAGGTGGATGAAGAGGATCCCACCAC
>DIZT01000097.1:9375-12251 GCA_002427975.1 Micrococcaceae bacterium UBA6021
AGCGTCACCGCACCTGACGCCAAGTAGGTCCCGGCGGTCCTAGTCCGCCGTCGGAACTTTCCGGAGTACGACGGCGGCAAGGACTGCCGCGCCCGTCATCAGCGCCAGCGCAATTGCCGCAGTTGTGTGGACACCGGAATCAAACGCCAGGCGCGCTGCGCCGCGGAGCGCTTCGGCCAGCGGCGCAGGCAGGATGTCGGCGAGTTCCACGGCGCCCGCCAGGGTTTCGCCGGCCTGATGCACAGCGGTGCCGGACGCAGTTTCCTCCACCCCGGCGGGAAGCCGGAGATTGCGCTGGTAGGAAGCGGTCAGGATGGAGCCCAGGACCGCTGTCCCGAGCAGTGACCCCACCTCATAACCCGTTTCCGAGATGGCGGCCGCCGCTCCAGACTTCTCCGCAGGAACGGAGCCCAGGATCAGATCATTGGAGATCGTTTCCGCCGTGCCAACCCCCAGGGCAAGGATGAGCAGTGCGGCCAGGAGGAGGCTCGGGCCGGAGCCGTGATCACCGAAGACGACGAGCCCGTAGCCGGTGGCGCTCAGGGCCAGGCCGCCCGCCACCACAAAGCCCGGACGCACCTTCCGGACGAGCGGCACCACCGCCAGACCGGCCACCACCGTGGCCACCAAGGCCGGGATCGTGGCTATTCCGGCGGACGACGGCGTCATCCCGTCCAGGAGCTGCAGGTGCTGGGCGAGGAACAGGATGAAGCCGTTGAAGGAGAACAGGGCCAGCACGTTTGCCGTAATGGCGGTGCTGAAGACCCGGTTGCCGAACAGGGACATGTCCAGCAGGGGGCTGGCCAGCCGCTGCTGGCGGCGGACAAAGACGAATGCCATGGCCAGGCCAAAGGCAATAAGTCCCACCGGAGCGGCTCCGAAACCTTCCGTTGCCAGCTCCTTGATGCCATACACCACTGGCACCATCACCAGCAGGGACAGTGCGATGCTGGGCACATCCACGCGTCCGGGCCGCGGATCCTTTGATTCCGGAATGAACGCAGGTCCGAACGCCAGCAGGGGCAGCATGATGGGCACCGCGACCAGCAGGATGGCGCCCCACCAGAACCGCTCCACCAGCCAGCCCCCAAAGATGGGCCCCAGGGCGGCGCCGCCGGAGAAGCCGGCGGCCCAGATGGCCACCGCCAGCCGCCGCCGGTTCGGGTCCGGAAAAATATTGCGGATCAGGGACAGGGTGGACGGCATCAGCATCGCGCCAAAGAACCCCAGCAGCGCCCGCCCCGCAATCAGCCACTCTGCGCTGGGTGCAAAGGCTGTTGCTGCTGAGACCGCGGCGAATCCAACGCTGCCGGTCAGCAGCAGCCGGCGGCGTCCGATCCGGTCACCCAGGGTGCCCATAGCAACCAGCAAACCGGCAAGCACCAGGGGATAGGCGTCCACGATCCACAGCAACTGGACTCCGGTTGTCTCCAGGCCGCTCGCGATTGCCGGGAGCGCAAAGGTCAACGCGGTGTTGTCCACCGCAACCAGGAGCACCGGGAACATTAGCAGGGCAAGTGCGAGCCAGTCGCGCCAGGGCGCCTTGGCGGGCCCTGACGGTCGGAGATCGGCTGCCGGGATGGAGGTGCTGCGGGTGTTCTGGTTGGACTGTGCGGACAATGTCATATCAGTAACTATACCGTCCAGACGGTATAGTTAAGAAATGGCCGCGAAGCATGCATGATTGAAGCCATGGCCAGAAAACCCGTCGCCCGAGATGCCGTCCTTGACGCTTTTGAAGAACTCCTGATTGATGTGGGGGAGCGGGCTGCCACCTTGGACGCGGTGGCCAAGCGGGCCGGTGTGTCCAAGGGAGGCCTGTTGTACCACTTTCCGAACAAGGAAGCGCTGATCGCTGCCACCCTGGAACGCTTGGACCGCCTGGCCGGGGAGGACCTGGCACTGATGGCCGCAGCCGCCGAAGGTGCGGCCGCCTACTTCATCCGGTCATCCCTTTGGTCTGATTCGCCGATGGACCGCTCCTTCGTGGCTGTCACCCGACTGGCCGAGGTGGCGCATGAAGGCGCCCGGCGCCGCTTTTCCGCCATCCAGCAGCAGTGGCTGGACCTGATTGCGGCCGACGTCGGCAAGGCCATGGCCAAAGCCGTCCTGTACATGGGGGACGGGCTGTATTTCAACGCCATGTGGGAAAGTGGCACCACCGCGGACCGCCGGGGCAGGCATGGAGACATAAAGGAGCTCCTTGCCGCCGTGGAGCGGCTGAGGGGCTGATTCTGCTCAATCATTCGGCCGGTCCATCGTGGAACCCGCGTGTATCCGGACTCGCTGGAAGTCCACACCGGAATCATTGAGCAGAATCCGACGACCACATTTGCCCGATGGCCCGGGGAGTAGGAGAATTGGACCTCGTGGCGGCCACCTGCGGCCGGCGCAAATCTGAATATGCCTTTGATCTGCGGCGGGAGAGTTCTGTTAGTAGGTACAACAGGCGCCGTAGGAGCAAATCCTCCCCAGGAATCTCTCAGGCCCACGTACCGCCGCGGCCAGGCAGGCTGTGCGGAAACCCTCAGGTCCCGGACAGCGCGGGGAGGAACCCGAATCGATGTGGCGTACCCTGCGCCGCCATTAGTAATGGAGTTCCTTGTGAGTGTTAGTTCCGCCTCGGCCACCTTCGTTGACCGGCACATCGGCGCCCGCCGCCAGGCCGATATCGACTCCATGCTCAAGGCCGTTGGCTACGACACTGTGGACGACCTGGTGGATACGGCCGTCCCCGACTCCATCCGCCAGGCCAAGCCGCTGGCCCTCAAGGACGCCCTGAGCGAGGTCGAGGTCCTTGCGGAGCTGCGGAAGCTCGCGGCGAAGAACAAGACGGCTGTGCAGATGATCGGCCAGGGCTATTACGACACCGTGAC
>DIZT01000096.1:0-9332 GCA_002427975.1 Micrococcaceae bacterium UBA6021
TCCACCAGTCCGGCGGCTGCTGCGACGGGTCCTCGCCTATGTGTTATCCGGCCGGGGAGTTCATCACCGCGGAAGCGGACGTCCTCCTGGGGCTGTTCGACATCGCCGACGGCCCGGAGCCGCAGCCCCTCGAGTTCTGGATGTCCAAGGAGCAGTTCAACTACTGGAGCCACACCCATCTTACCGTGGACGTGGTCCAGGGCCGGGGGAGCGGGTTCTCGGTTGAGGCGCCGGAAGGCAAACGGTTCCTGATCCGGTCAAAGCTGATGGACTGGCCCGTCTAGGTAGCCCACCAGCACGTCATCCAGCACCGAACCACCAGCGCGAACGGACACTTGAGGCCCTCCCGGCGAGGGCCCCAAGTGTCCGTTCGCGCTTAACCGGGGCGGGCCCGGCATCTCATGATGCGGGACAGGTGTGAACGTCCAGTGGGTGGACACGTATCGTTGATGGGTCTGTTTCCAACACAAATCAGGATTGTGGAACTCCTTATGAACCTTCTCCGGACCAAATCCATCGAGCAGTCCATCGCCGACGCCGATGAACCCGGACGCCAGCTCAAGCGGTCGCTCAGCAGCTGGGACCTGATGATCATGGGTGTCGCCGTCGCTGTCGGCGCCGGCATTTTCTCGGTGGGAGCCAAGGCCGCGGCCAACTTCTCCGGCCCGGCCGTGACCCTGTCCTTCGCCATTGCCGCCGTCACATGTGCGCTGGCCATCATGTGCTACGCCGAGTTCGCCACAGCCATTCCGGTCGCCGGATCGGCCTACGTCTTTACGTACGCCACCATGGGCGAACTGCTTGCGTGGATCATCGGCTGGAACCTGATCCTGGAACTGTTCACCGCAGCGGCCGTGATCGCCAAGTACTGGGGCATCTACCTCAGCAAGGTGTTCGCGCTGATGGGGGCCACAGTTCCGCCGGCGCTCTCGCTCGGGGGCGTGGACCTCTACTGGGGCGCCTTCCTCATTGTTGCGGTCTTCACTGTGCTCCTGGTACTCGGCACCAAGCTCTCCGCCCGCGTGGGCAACGTCTTCACCCTGATCAAGATCGCCGTTGTGCTGTTTGTGATCGTGGTGGGCTTCACCTACGTGAAGTTCGAGAACTACGCGCCGTTCGTGCCCGCCGCGGAACCCACCGCCGGCGGCGCCGCGGACGTCATGAAGCAGTCGTTCTTTGGTTTCCTCACCGGCGCCGCGCCTGCCCACTACGGCACGCTGGGCATCTTCGCCGGTGCGGCCCTGGTCTTCTTCGCCTTCATCGGCTTCGACGTGGTGGCCACCTCCGCCGAGGAAGTCAAGAACCCGCAAAAGACCCTGCCGCGCGGCATCTTCGGCGGCCTGGCCGTGGTGACGCTGCTCTACATCCTGGTCTCCCTGGCGCTCACCGGCATGGTGTCCTATACGGACCTCGCGGCGGCAGAGACGCCCACCCTGACCACCGCGTTCGAGGCCGTGGGCAACACCACTGCGGCCAAGGTCATCGCCTTCGGTTCCCTGATCGGCCTCACCACCGTCATTATGGTGCTGCTGATGGGACTGTCCCGCGTGGTGCTGGCCATGAGCCGCGACGGATTGCTGCCGCGTGCGCTGTCCAGGACCAGTGAAAAGCGTTCGACGCCGGTCCGCCTCCAGATCATCTGCGGCGCCGCAGTGGCACTCGTGGCCGGCCTGACCAACGTGGACCTGCTCGAAGAAATGATCAACATCGGCACGCTGTCGGCGTTCGTCGTGGTGAGCCTGGGCATCCTGGTGCTGCGCAAGAAGCGCCCGGACCTGAAGCCATCCTTCCGCGTCCCGTTCGGCAAGGTCCTGCCCGTGGTTTCCGCCGTGCTGTGCCTGTACCTGATGACCAACCTCGCCGTGGAGACGTGGATCTTCTTCGCGGGCTGGCTCGTCATCGGCATCGTGATCTACTTCGCCTACGGCCAGCGGCACTCCCGCCTGAACGAAAAGTTCGCCAAAGCAAAGTCCGCCGTGGATGGCACGGGCTCCGCCCCGGACGTCGAAGCTGACGCCCCCACCGACGCCACGGATGTCGCAATCCAGGACGAGGCACTTACCCGCACGTAAGCCCACGGTTGCGCACCCACCGGACAAAAGGACTACCAGGTTCCTGAGGGCTAATGGTCCGACGTGTGCCGGATAGACCTGGCCGCGTCAGGGCGCCGCGTGCTGGCCGACCCACTCCACCAAGGGCCGCAACTGGTCCCACAGCGCCGCGATTTCCTGCGCCGCGGCCGGCGAATCCACCCATTCCGGCTGGCCCAGATCGATGCGGGCGGACAGCGACTTGTGCTTGAGCAGCTCCGTCCGGGGATGGTCCTTGTCGAAACCGCGAGGGACTGTCTTGAGCTTTTCGCCTTCCACCGCAAAGCCGGCGGCAGCGACGCCGTCCACGATGTGCCGCAGCGATTCACCGGTCCCGGACGCGTCCACGGAGTTCCGGAAGCGGGCCAGCTGGGCCGGCGTACTTGCGTGGCAGCCGCCGCCCACCAACAGGCCGTCGGCGCTCACCTGCAGGTAGTAGCCCACGCCCTCCCGGGCCGACGCGAGGGCTCCCTGGGCCGTTTTGTAGGGTGATTTGTCCTGGGAGAACCTGATGTCCCGGTTGGGCCGGAAGATCTTTCCCGGCCCGAACCGCGGCTCCAGCTCGGCCAGCAAGGCCGTGACCGGGTCCCGAATCAGGGTGTCGTAGCTGCTCTTGTGCTCCAGCCACCACTCCCGGTTGTTGTTGTGCTCAAGTTCGGCATAGAAATCGAATGCCCCCGCGGGGATGCCCTGGAAAGTACTCATGCAGTGATCCTAGGGACCGCAGGCAACTCCAGCCAGAGCCGCTGGCCCGTATGTGGAAACACGTCCGCCCCGCCACGGAAACCGTGACGGGGCGGACGCTGCACCACAGGGGGCAGAATAACTAGCCGATCTTGTTGGCAGCCTCAGCGTCGGAATCAGGCGAGCCCGCACCCAGGTTGGCGCGCAGCTTGGCGCCGAGTTCAGCGTCAACGTTGGTCCAGTACTGGATGGCACGTTCCTTGATCCCGGCGTTCTTCACGCCGCCCACGGCACCGGTGATGGTGTCCAGCAGACGGGCCTTGGCGCCGTCGTCGAACACCTCGCGGTACAACGTGCCGGCCTGGACGAAGTCGCCGTCCTCTGCGTGCAGGGAGTGCGCGGAGAGCGAGAGCTCGCCGTCGTTCTCCCAGCCGCCGGCCGGGGAAGCCGGCTCAACTGCAGCCGGGCCGCCCAGGGAGTTGGGGGCGTAAACCGGTGCGGACGGGGCGTTGAAGTGGTAACGCCCGGCGCCGTCCTGGCTGTAGTTGTTAACCTGGTTCTTCGGCTGGTTCACCGGGATCTGCGCGTGGTTGGTGCCCACGCGGTAACGGTGTGCGTCAGCGTAGGAGAAGATGCGGGCCTGCAGCATCTTGTCCGGCGAAGCGGCGATGCCCGGCACGAAGTTCGACGGCGCGAAGGTGGCCTGCTCGATCTGCGCGAAGTAGTTCTCCGGGTTCTTGTTCAGCTCCATGGTGCCCACGTGGATCAGCGGGTAGTCCGCGTGCGACCACACCTTGGTGAGGTCGAACGGGTTGAAGCGGTAGGACTTGGCGTCCTCGTACGGCATGACCTGGACGTGCAGTTCCCAGGACGGGAAGTTGCCATCGGCGATGTTGTCCTGCAGGTCGCGGATGTAGAAGTCCGCGTCCGAGCCGGCCAGCTCTTCAGCCTGGTCACCGGACATGGTCTTGACGCCCTGGTTGGACTGGAAGTGGTACTTGACCCAGAAGCGCTCGCCCTCGGCGTTGATCCACTGGTAGGTGTGCGAGCCGTAGCCCTGCATTTCACGCCAGGAAGCCGGCAGGCCGCGGTCGCCCATGAGCCAGGTGACCTGGTGTGCGGATTCGGGGGACAGGGTCCAGAAGTCCCACTGCATGTCGGCGTCGCGCAGGTGGGTGCCCGGGAGGCGCTTCTGGGAGTGGATGAAGTCCGGGAACTTGATGCCGTCGCGGATAAAGAAGACGGGGGTGTTGTTGCCCACGAGGTCGTAGTTGCCCTCGGAGGTGTAGAACTTCACGGCGAAACCGCGGGGGTCGCGCCAGGTGTCCGGGGAGCCGCTCTCGCCGGCCACCGAGGAGAAACGGATGAGCATCTCGGTCTCAACGCCCGGCTGCAGGAACGCGGCCTTGGTGTACTTGGAGATGTCCGAGGTGGCCTTGAACGTACCGAACGCACCGCCGCCCTTGGCGTGCACTACGCGCTCCGGCACGCGCTCGCGGTTGAACTGGGCGAGCTTTTCGATCAGGTAGTGGTCCGTGAGGATGATGGCGCCGTCGGCGCCGACGGACTGTGCGTGCGCGTCGGAAGTGACGGGCGCGCCGGACTGTGTTGTTGAGATGTTCGCAGTCATTTTTCTCCTATTTCTCGATTACTTGTGAGGGACGTTCAGAAGGAAGTTGTTGGGACTGCTGGCAGTCCTGGCAGATGCCCTGGTACATCACATCGGCGATCTGGATGGTCATCGGCTTGGAGTTTTCATCCCAGTGCGGGGTGAGGCAGGGAGCGTGTCCGACGGCGCATTCGACGTCCTCCACGCGGCCGCAGCTGATGCAGATGGCGTGATGGTGGTTGTCTCCAACGCGGGTCTCGTACAGGGCTGGGGAATGCGGTGGCTCGAACCGGCGCAGCATGTCCAGGTCGGTCAGGTCGCCGAGGACCACATAGACCGACTGTGCGGTGAGCTCGGGAAGTTCAGCGCGCGCAGCGGCCAGGATGGACTCCGCCGGGGAGTGGGGGTGATGTTCGACGGCGGCCAGCACGGCGAGCCGCTGCTTGGTCACCCGGCGGCCGTGGGCATGCAGGGCGGCTGCCCATGCGTCGTGGCCGCCAAAGTGTTCCGTCATAACTCCATTGAATCACTTATTATGAGTCGATCACAATAAGGCTTGGCTTACCTGCGGCAAATCCAGGAAATCTTGCATGGGGTTGACCGATTCTCCGGCCGCGCGGCCCATGGCATAGACTTCCAATCCGTCGGCGCCGGGCTCCGGCACCACGCAGCTCAACCCGGTCACGCCGGGGCGTTCGGTCAGGCCCTGGACGGCCGCGGCCAGCGCCAGCAGGTGGCCGGGTGCCAGGGGCCCGCCCGACACCTGCGCAAGCACCGTGTGGTGCGCGCCGGCCTTGAACCGTGGGGCCCTGGAAGTGATTTGCGGGTCCGGATCCGCGGGATGGCATATCGCGGCAGTGTCGCTGGCGAGCCGGCGCAGGGCGGCGCGGAGGCCGCCGTCGTACTCTTTGAGTTCTTGCGCCGCAGCCGGAACACGGCGCTGCGCGGGCAGGCGAAGCTGTTCGCCCGGGGTAACCGGCTCACCGTCCCAGCGCCCGAACACATGGAAGGTGGGCGTGGAGGACTCCACCTCCGGTTCGCCGATGGCCGCTCCGATGGGGTGCCACTGGTGCGCAAAAACCACCGTGCAACGGCTGGCCTCCAGGACATCGGCGAGGGCCTGCCGGGCGGCGTTGTGGCAGCGCAGCCAGTCGGCGGCCGAGCGGAGATCGAACGCAATGGCGGGATTCGTGAGGCGGATCAGGAGATGCCCGGCGTTCAGCGCAGTCCGGGGACGGGCAACCTCCCAGAACGCCGAGGCAAAAAGCAGCCGCCTGGACACATTCATAAGCCAACTCCTTCCCCCGCCCGAGGATACCAAGCGTGTGAGACAACACGACACTGATGCGCTATTAGGGTTGCAGGGTGGGAAAACTGCTGGCCGATATCACGCCGCTCAGGGAGAGCCCTGCTTTCCGCCGGCTCTGGCTGGGTTCCGCCGTGTCCGCCGTAGGCAGTCAGCTTACCCTCGTGGCCGTCAGTCTTGAGGTGTACCGGCTCACCCAGGACAGCTTCTACGTGGGCCTCCTGAGCGTGTTTGCGCTGGTGCCGCTGGTTTTCGGCGGCCTGCTGGGCGGGTCCATCGCCGATGCCCATAACCGCCGCACGGTGGCGCTGCTGGCAACCTCTGTCCTGTGGCTGACAACCGGCCTGATCGCGCTGCAGTCCTGGCTGCAGCTGGGAAACGTGTGGATCCTGTACCTCCTCGTGGCATTGCAGAGCGGGGCGCAGGCCATCAACCAGCCGGCCCGGAGTGCCATCATCCCGATGCTGATCCGCAAGGAGCTGCTGCCGGCCGCGAACGCGCTGAGCATGGTGTCCATTGGATTGGCCATGACGGTGGGGCCGCTGATGGCCGGCGTGCTGGTGGCGTGGGTGGGTTTCGGCTGGACCTACACCATCGACTTCATGACCTTCGCGTTTGTGCTGTGGGCAGTGTTCCGGCTGCCGTCCATGCCGCCCTCAGGAAGCGCCGGGCGGGCCGGAATCCGTTCTGTCATCGAGGGTTTCCGGTTCCTGGGCACCCGGCCCAACCTGAGGATGACGTTCATCATCGACCTCGTGGCCATGATCCTGGCCCAGCCGCGGGCGCTGATGCCCGCCATCGGGGCGCTCATGATCGGCGGCGGCGAGGCCACGGTGGGCCTCCTGCTGGCCGCCACCGCCGTGGGCGCGTTCCTGGCCGGCCTCTTTTCCGGGCCGCTGGGCCACGTCCGGTGGCAGGGGAGCGCTGTCGTTTGGTCGGTGATGGGCTGGGGCGCCTCGATTGCCGGCTTCGGTGCGGTGGTGCTCCTGGCCGGACGGACGGACGGCGGCGGGGCCACCCTTTGGCTGCTGCCGGCGTCTTTGTGTTGTGCCCTGGCAGGAATCGCAGACTCCATCAGCAGTGTCTTCCGCAACACCATCCTGCAGGCCGCTGCGCCGGACCACCTGCGGGGCCGGCTTCAGGGTGTCTTCATTGTGGTGGTTGCCGGCGGACCACGCGTGGGTGACCTGCTGGCGGGCGGCGGGACTAAGATTTTGAGTGAGGGCTGGGTCCTGCTTTTGGGCGGGGCTTTGTGCATCGCCGTGGCCTGGCTGGCGGCACAGCTGCAGCCGGGCTTCCGGAAATACGATGCCCGCGACCCGGTGCCTTAGGACCTTGCCTTGCCAAGGCGACGTGGAGGAGTGGACGTGCATAAGCATTACAACGGCCTGAAGACTGCGGCGCTCTTCGGCGTCCTGTGGGCGGTGCTCCTGGGCCTGGGCGGCCTGATCGGCATCAACACGCGCAGCTCCGCGCCCATCTGGATCATGGCCCTGATCGGTGTGGCCACCACGGCGTACGGCTACTGGAACAGTGACAAGATCGCCATCCGCTCCATGCAGGCCTACCCCGTCACGGAGGCCCAGGTCCCGCAGCTGTACCAGATTGTCCGTGAGCTCTCCGTCCGCGCCAACCAGCCGATGCCGCGCATCTACCTCTCACCCACCATGAACCCGAACGCGTTTGCCACGGGCCGGAATCCCAAAAACGCCGCCGTCTGCTGCACCGAAGGGATTCTGCAGCTGCTGGATGCCCGGGAACTGCGCGGTGTGCTGGGGCACGAGCTGATGCACGTGTACAACCGGGACATCCTCACGTCGTCAGTGGCGGCCGCGGTGGCCGGCGTCATCACCTCCGTGGGCCAGATGCTGCTGTTCTTCGGCGGCGACCGGCGCAACTCCAACCCGCTGGCCATGCTGGCCATGGCGCTTCTGGCGCCGTTTGCCGCCTCGCTGATCCAGCTCGCCATTTCCCGGACCAGGGAGTACGACGCCGACGAGGACGGTTCGCAGCTCACTGGCGATCCGCTGGCGCTCGCCTCAGCCCTGCGCAAGATCGAGCAGGGCGTCCGGATCGCGCCGCTCCCGCAGGAGCAGAAGCTGGTCAACGCCTCGCACCTGATGATCGCCAACCCGTTCCGGGGCGGGGCGATGACCAAGCTGTTCGCCACCCACCCGTCGATGAAGGACCGGATCTCCCGGCTCGAACGCATGGCTGGCCGGCCGCTTAACTGAGGCTGCCTGGCAGACCGGGGTGCCGCCGTCGTACTTTCCGGTCCGCGAGCTGCGCCGCTAGCTGCGGAAGTTGACGAACTGCAGGTCCGCCTCGTCGAAGTCCTTCAGCAGGTTCATGGTGGCCTGCAGGTCATCACGGGACTTGGACGAGACGCGGAGTTCGTCGCCCTGGATCTGGGATTTGACGCCTTTGGGGCCCTCATCGCGGATCAGCTTGTTGATCTTCTTGGCCAGGTCCTGCTCGATGCCTTCCTTGATGGAGGCCTCCAGGCGGAATTCCTTACCGGATGCATACGGCTCGCCGGTGTCCAGGGACTTCAGCGAGATGCCGCGGCGGATCAGCTTGGACTGGAGGACGTCCAGCACGGCCAGGACGCGTTCCTCCGAGTTGGCCTTCATCAGGATCTTCTCGTCGCTGAAATCGACCTCGGCGCCGACGCCCTTGAAGTCGTAGCGCTGGACCAGTTCCTTCTGTGCCTGGTTCAGCGCGTTGGCCACTTCCTGCTTGTCCACTTTGCTTACGACGTCGAACGTTGACTCGCCTGCCATGATTCTCCTTGTGCTGGTGGGTGCCCTGAAATTGGCTCTGCAGGGCGTGGATCTCTGCATTCCAGCCTAATACGGATCGGCTGTGGCGCTGGTGCGGGTGCGGCGTTTTTCCGGTTTCACAGTTCCCTCATAGCGGACACACGGCGGGAACGAAGCCGGACAGCGGAGAGTTGAACGAGTTTGAAGTAGGTCGAAGGGAAACCCATGCAACACAACGCCGTCCGTTACGTCACCCGAACCACCGCCGCGGCCGCCGGAGCGGTTGCCACTGCTGCGACGTCCGTTGCCGCCGCAGCCCTGGCAGGCTCCATCATCTTCAGCCCGGTCCCGGATGCCTCAGCCCGAATGGACGGTGTGCACGCGGACTTGTTGCGGGCCGTCCAGCTGAACCAGATCACCGAGGAGCAGGCCGTGAAGTTTGAGGCCAAGCTGTACGGACGGATTCTCGGCGACGCCTAAGTCCCCGGATTTCCGCGGAATTGCAGGGCTTCCGGCGGCGTTTTCAGGGGTCCGCCGCCTCGATTCGATTCTTCGGCAGAAGTTCTGTAAAGTTGTCTTGCCCGCGGTTACTGGAAGCGGAACGGCCCGGAAACGGACGCTCCGAACACTGCAGCCGGGGGTGATCTTCTTTTGAAGTTCGGCAGATTACCCGAGCGGCCAAAGGGGGCTGACTGTAAATCAGCTGGCAACGCCTACGGGGGTTCGAATCCCTCATCTGCCACCCAAGGAAAAGCCTCCGGAACCACCAGGTTCCGGAGGCTTTTTTGTGCCCTGATGCCGCTGCCGTCCGGTCCTGCCGGGCTTCGGGTCCTCCCCTCCTCATGGTCTATTCCCCCCGGCGTTCCCCACGTGCCAAGCTC
>DIZT01000096.1:9611-9934 GCA_002427975.1 Micrococcaceae bacterium UBA6021
AAGGAGAAACCAATGAGCGCTGTACGTGAATTCATGACCACGGATGCACAGTGTATTAAGGAGAACCAGTCCCTCGCAGACGCCGCCCGGATGATGTTGGATCTGGACTGCGGATCGCTGCCGATCTGCGGGGACGACGGCAGGTTGAAAGGCATGATCACCGACCGTGACATCGTGCTCAAATGCGTTGCCGTCGGCCGTGACCCCCGCGAGATGACTGCCCGCGACCTCGCCACGGGCAGCCCCTACTGGGTTGAGGCCGATGCGAACGTTGATGCCGCCATCGAAATGATGGAGAAGTACCAGATCCGGCGGCTCCCGGT
>DIZT01000096.1:10232-10374 GCA_002427975.1 Micrococcaceae bacterium UBA6021
GGTTCGGAACCGCGAACAAGCTGAGGGATGCCGGGCCGGGAACCTAGTTCAGCGCGATCAGGAGCATCTGGTTGGTCCCGGGGATGCAGGTCTGCAGGATAGCCCTGGGGAAGCCGCCGAACACCCCGATGACATCGTTGGT
>DIZT01000095.1 GCA_002427975.1 Micrococcaceae bacterium UBA6021
TGTCCGCACTTTGCTGGCACGCTTGAGCACCTGGAGCGCGCGAACTGCGGCGTTGCTGCTCCGGCCGCTTTCCACAGCGTCCGCTGACGGCTCAGCTGTTCCCTCCTCAGGTGCCGTTTCACCATAAGGCAAGGCGCCGACGTCGGCCGGTGAGTTTTTGAGGAACTTCAACACCAGCGGAACCACGGCCAGCGCGCCGGCGGCGATCAGCAGCGATGCCTGCCGCCAGCCCGGATCCTGGGCCAGCATGGCGATGAACGGCAGGAAGACCAACTGGCCCGCGGCGCTCCCGGCGGTCAGGATGCCGATCACCAGCCCACGGCTCTTGGCGAACCAGGTGTTGGCGATGGTGGCGGCGAACACGAGCGCCATGGACCCTGTGCCGAGGCCGATGAGCAGGCCCCAGGTCAGGAGGATTTGCCAGGACTGGGTGACCAGCACCGTGAGGGCGCTGCCGGCACCGATCAGCACCAGGCCGGTGGCGGTGACGGCCCGGATGCCAAACCGCTCCATCAGGGCCGCGGCGAAGGGAGCTGTCAGGCCAAACAGGACCAGGTTAATGCTGACGGCAGCCGAGAGGACGGTGGTGGACCAGCCGAACTCCTGCTGCAGCGGCACCATCAGGACACCCGGGGCCGCCCGGAATCCGGCGGCGCCCACGAGGGCCAGGAAGGCGACGGCGGCGACTATCCAGGCGGGGTGCAGACGTGGGCGGCGGGTTTTTTCGGTGGCGCTCATGCGGCGGTAGCCAGTTGCATGGGAGCGTCTGACCGGGTCAGGCTGTGCCAGCTGGTGTTCGCGGCAGTGAGCCGTTCCCCGCAGCCGGTGCAGGTGTCCGCGGAGCTGGTCCGCTGGCCGCAGCCGGAGTGGATGACGTACATGTGGGCCTGGTCCGAGGGCGCCGGGAGGTGCTTTTCCGCCCACATGACCACGGCGTTCAGCACCGGGAGGGCGTCCGCACCCTTGGGGGTCAGGACGTACTCCTGGCGGAGGCGGCCGCCGTCGTCGTACGCCTTCTTCTCGAGCAGCCCCGACTCCACGAGGCCCGCCAGGCGTCTGGTGAGCACCGAGTCCGCGACGGCGAGCCGGGACTTCATGGCGTCGAAGCGCCCGTTACCGAAAAAGACCTCGCGGAGCACAAGCATGCTCCAGGGGTCACCGAAAATGTCGAGACCGCGTGCCATGCTGCAGGTGCGCTGGGACCAGTCGGAGCGGAGTGCCATAACGCCACCCTAGCTAACTTTCTTGAAGAAAGCCAGGGGTTCCTTTCCGCGAGATGGCACTTCGCGACTGCGGTGAAGTGCCATCCCGCGGGTTACTTAAGGAAGGTGAAGGCGTGCTCCAGGTCCGCGATGAGGTCTTCCACGTCTTCGATGCCGCAGGACAGCCGGATCAGGTTGACGGGAACGGCCAGCTCCGTGCCCTTGACGGAGGCGTGGGTCATCTCCGAGGGGTAGTTCATCAGCGACTCGATGCCGCCCAGGGATTCCGCCAGCGTGAACACGGACGTGTTTTCCGCGACCGTGCGGGCCGCCGCTTCGCCGCCCTTGAACTGGACGGACACCATGCCGCCGAACTTCTTCATCTGCTTCTTGGCCAGCTCATGGCCGGGGTGGGACGGCAGGCCCGGGTACAGCACTGCCTCCACCTCCGGGCGCTCGAGCAGCCATTCGGCGACAGCCTGGCCGTTGTCGCTGTGCCGGTCCATGCGCACGCCGAGCGTCTTCAGGCCGCGGGTGGTCAGGAACGCGTCCATGGGGCCGGAGACTGCACCCACCGCGAACTGGACAAAGCCGATCTTCTCCGCGAGCTCCGCGTCCTTGACCACAATGGCGCCGCCCACCACGTCGGAGTGCCCGCCGATGTACTTGGTAGTGGAGTGGACCACGACGTCGGCACCCAAGGCAAGCGGGGTCTGCAGGTAGGGCGACGCGAAGGTGTTGTCCACCACCAGAAGAGCCCCGGCGTCGTGCGCTACTGCGGCGAGCGCCTCGATGTCGGTGATCTTCATCAGCGGGTTGGAGGGGGTCTCCACCCAGACGAAGCGGGTCTTGTTCGCGGCAACGGCTTTGCGCACCGCATCCAGGTCCGCCATGTCCACGGGGGTGTTGCCGATCCCCCAGTCGCCGAGCACGCGGCTGATCAGCCGGTAGGTGCCGCCGTAGGCGTCGTTGCCGAGCACAATGTGGTCACCCGGCCGGGCCAGCGCCCTGATCAGCGAGTCCTCCGCTGCGAGGCCGGAGCTGAAGGAGTACGCGTGGGTTCCGCCTTCGAGGGCCGCGAGCTGCTCCTGCAGGGCGTCACGGGTGGGGTTGGTGCCGCGGCCGTATTCGTAACCGTCGCGGAGCCCGCCGATGCCGTCCTGGGCGTAGGTGGAGCTGAAGTGCACCGGCGGGACCACCGCGCCGGTGCGGGGCTCGAAGGCCTGGCCGGCGTGGACGGCGCGCGTGTTGAAACCCTGGTTTTCTGCAGACATTTGAAGGTCCTTTCATACGTTGATCGAGCCTGTCGAGATCTTGGTTTCGACAGGCTCAACCACCGGAGGATTAGTTGCTGAGGTAGGCGAGGAGGTCGTGGCGGGTGAGGATTCCCACCGGGGCGCCGACGAACGTCACCATCACGGTGTCAACGTCGGAGAGCAACTGACGGGCTGCGGAGATGGTTTCCAGCGAGCCGATGACCGGCAGCCTGGGCCCCATGTGTTCGGAGATCTTGTCCGTCAGCTTGGCTTCGCCGCGGAACAGCTTGGAGGTCAGGGTCCGCTCATCCACGGCGCCGAGCACCTCGCCCATCACCACCGGCGGTTCCTGCGAGAGCACCGGGATGTGGCTGACACCGAACTCGTTCATGATGTTAATGACGTCACGGACGGTCTCGTTCGGATGGATGTGCACCAGGTCCGGCAGCTCGCCGTTCTTGGTCTTGATGACCTCGCCCACGGACGCCTCCTCGCCGCCGGAGAGGAATCCGTACGAACGCATCCACTGGTCGTTGAAGATCTTGGCCAGGTAGCCGCGGCCGGAGTCGGGCAGGATGACCACCACCACGGCACTTTCCGGGAGGTCGCGGGCGGTCTGCAGCGCAGCCACCACCGCCATGCCGGAGGAGCCGCCAACCAGCAGGCCTTCCTCGCGGGCCAGGCGGCGGGTCATGGCGAAGGAATCGGCGTCAGTGACGGCAATGACGTCGTCCGGGACGGACTTGTCATAGTTGTCCGGCCACATGTCCTCGCCGACGCCCTCCACGAAGTACGGGCGACCGGTGCCGCCGGAGTAGACCGAACCTTCGGGGTCTGCCCCGACGATCCTGACCCGGCCGCCGTCGGCCTCGGCACGGTCCGCCGAGACCTCCTTGAGGTAGCGGCCGGTGCCGGTGATGGTGCCGCCGGTGCCGGCGCCGATCACGCAGTGCGTCACCAGGCCGTCAGTGTCACGCCAGATTTCCGGGCCGGTGGTCTCGTAGTGGCTGCCCGGGGCCGCCGGATTGGAGAACTGGTCCGGCTTGTAGGCACCGGGGATTTCCGTGACGAGCCGGTCCGAGACGCTGTAGTAGCTCTGCGGGCTGTCGGGCGCCACGGACGTGGGCGTGACCACTACTTCGGCGCCATAAGCCTGAAGCACGGCGCGCTTGTCTTCGCCCACCTTGTCCGGCACCACGAAGATGCACTTGTAGCCCTTTTGCTGGGCCACCAGCGCCAGCCCTACACCGGTATTGCCCGACGTCGGCTCAACGATGGTGCCGCCGGGCAGCAGTGCGCCGGTCCGTTCGGCCTCTTCGATCATTTTCACCGCGATACGGTCCTTGATGGAGCCGCCCGGATTGATGTATTCCAGTTTGACCAGGACCGTGGCTTCGATGCCTTCCGTCACGTGGTTGAGCTTGATGAGCGGCGTGTTTCCGATGAGGTCCAGGACGGACTGCGCGTACTTCATAGGTACAAAGTTACAGTCTCCTGGCCCGTCCATCAGATGATGGCCCGCTGCGCCGGCTTCGGTGCGAAGATTATGCGGTGATGCACGGCTTATGGTCGAAGAAAACACGCAGTTATCTCCTTCCCGGCTGCATGCTGCTGGCCGGGTTGGGGTGCCTGCTGTCCGGACTGCTGCCGTGGGCCGCTTTCGGCGGACTGGCCGGGCGGACAGTGCCAGTGCTCGCTTTTGTCGTGTCCATGACCCTGGTGACCGAACTGTTGGACGACGCCGGCATTTTCCGGGTGGTGACCGCGAGGCTGGCAGCCATGGGCCGGGAGCGGGTGGTCCTTCTCTGGCTACTGGTGATCGCCCTGGCCACGGTGTCCACGGTGTTCCTCTCCTTGGATACAACGGCAGTGCTGGTCACTCCGGTGGTGGTTCTCCTGGCCGTCCACGCCCGGATCCCGCCATTGCCATTCGCGCTGACCACCATCTGGCTGGCCAATACCGCGTCACTGCTGCTTCCGGTGTCCAACCTCACCAACCTCCTGGCCCAAAGCAGGCTGGGGCTGAGCCCGTTCTCCTTCGCCGGCCTGGTCTGGGCTCCGGCGCTGGTGGGGCTTTTGGTGCCCGTCGGCATGCTCTGGCTCGCCTTCCGGAGGGACCTGCGGGGCCAATACCGGCCCGCGGCCCGCCATGTGGTCCGTGACCGGGTGCTTTTCAGGTGTGCTGTTGGCACCTTGGCCGCCCTGTTGCCGGCCTTGGTGTCCGGGGTCCCGGTGTATATCCCGGCCGGTGCGGCCGCGGTGTTTCTTGGTGCCGTGTATGCCTGGCGGCGCCCCTCAACCCTGAAATGGTCGCTGCTGCCGTGGCGGCCCCTGATGCTCGCGTCGGGCCTCTTTTTACTCGTTGAAACTTTGCACGCGCACGGTCTCAGCCGGATCCTGGCACCGGTGGCCGGGGCCGGGGAGGGCTTCCTGCAGTTGCTGCAGTTGGCTGCGGCGGGTGTGGGCGCCGCCAATACTGTCAACAATTTGCCAGCCTATCTGGCGCTTGAGCCCGTGGCCGGTTCCCCCGCGCGGCTGGCGGCGCTGCTTATCGGCGTCAATTTCGGTCCCTTGGTGGCGCCATGGGCCTCGCTGGCCACCCTCCTATGGCACGAGCGGCTCCAGGCCCAGAACGTGCGCATCCGGTGGGGCGGGTTCGCCGTTGCCGGGCTGGCCGCAGTGATGCTGACTGTGCCGCTGGCGGTACTCGCCTTGTGGGTCACCGCGGGGCGGCCGGGCTAGGGTTCGATCCTGCGGAGCCACCGGGACGTGGGACGATGTTTTAATGACCATCACCGATGCAACAGCCCGGCTTGCCGCCGCGGCGGACGCATCCCTGCGCTGGCATCCGGACGGCCCGTACAGCCTGCACCAAACGCTGGGCACACTCCTGCGCGGTACCGGAGATCCGTCGTTTTCCGTCCTTCCGAACGGCTTTTGGACCGCATTTACGACGCCGGATGGCCCGGTTACGCTGCGCCTCAGCCCTGCTGCGGACGGGGCCGTTGATGCCCAGGCCTGGGGTCCCGGTTCCGCCGCCGGACTCGCCGGGGTGCCCCGGCTCCTGGGCGCCGAGGACGATTGGTCGGCGTTCGACGAACCCGCCTTCCATGCCACGCTCCCCCGGATGGTCCGTGACGCCCGACGCCGGAACCCGGCTGTCCGCCTTCCCTCCACCGGGCGGGTGGTTGACTGCCTTGTGCCCACCATCCTTGAGCAGAAGGTCACCGTCATCGAGGCCCGCCGCGGCTACCGGTACCTGATGTACCGGTTCGGCTCACCGGCCCCGGCGGCCGGAACCACCGCACCGGAAGGGCTCCGCCTCCAGCCCACCCCGGAGCAGTGGCTGCGCATCCCATCCTGGGAGTGGCACCAGGCCGGAGTCGGGCCACAGCGTTCGGCCACCGTCATGCGGGCCCTGCGATCCGCCGTCGCGCTTGAACGGCTGGCGGCCCTGCCGGCAGCGGAGGCGGCAGCCAGGATGCAGGTCATTCCCGGTATCGGGGTGTGGACCGCGGCTGAGGTGGTGCAGCGGACCCACGGCTGCCCGGACTCCATCGCAGTAGGCGATTATCATCTCGCGGCGTATGTGGGCGCCGCCCTCACCGGCCGCCGGACGGACGACGCCGGCATGCTGGCCCTGCTGGAACCGTGGGCGGGTCAGCGGCAGCGGGTTGTCCGAATGCTGGGGCTGAGCGGCTTCCGCAAACCCACGTTCGGGCCGCGGATGACCATCCAGGACCACCGCCAACACTGACGTCCTTTTCAAGCAACGCGGGGTCACTTAGCGCCCATGTGGGGCGTCTTAATGGGCGCTAAGTGACCCCGCGTTGCATTAGAGGGAGCGGAGTTTCGCCTTCTTGATCCTGGCGATGAGGCTGGTGAATCCTTCGGCAAGGTCATCCGCGTTGGCCTTGAAGTAGGACCAACCGGCGCTGGTGAAGGCTTCGTCACGTCGGTTGTCCCTCGACTGCTGATCGCGGGTGAGATGAGGGGCGCCGTCATACTGCACTGCGGTCCTGAAGCGCCGGTACCCCAGGTCCGCGGACGGCGACCATGGGTCATCCGGATCCACGCGGAGCTGCAATTCCGGCTCAGGAAGTCGCGCGTCCAGCATGGCGAGCCGCAGGAACGTCTCCGGAAACGAGTCCGCGCCGACTCTCATGTCGTCCAGGGCAAGCCGGGTCTTCTCCACACCCTTCATGTTCGGATGTTGCCGGATGAGCAGTCGCAGTCCTTCCTTGAAGGCGTAAGGTTCGGACCTTCCTTCAAGGCCGGGCCGAGGCATGCGGATCAACTGGTCTCCCATGGCGATCACGTATGCCAGCGGCAAGTGATGCGCGAGGTCAAGCCAGGTCCGGGGCGGGACGGACACGGGGATTCCGTCGATTTCCATGACCTCACCCGGAATCGCATGCACGCGATGGCCAGTCACTCCGGCACGGCGGACCCGTGGAAGTCCGTGGGGTTTGCTGAGGTGAATTGTTTCCTCCTTTCCCAGCCACGGCGGCAGGCCGAGCCCGGTCAGTATTGCGGCGCTCTCATGGGAAACCCAGGCTCCGGGCGTTGCCGCCGCAAGGACCCGGGCCCGTTCGGCAGGGACAAACTCACGGCCGGCAGGCAGGTAGATCAGCCGTCCGCCGTCGAGCACGTCCTTGGCGCGAAGGCGCTTGGGCGCAACCCCCAGCATCCGGGACTCATAGATGGTGAACGGCTGGGTATTGAGCGTCTGCGGCAGGGGCGTGATGCGGACCATGTGCACCATTCTGTCCGCACCGCTCAGGGGATATTGAGTTATCCACAGGCCGAATTCCATTCAAGCAACGCGGGGTCACTTACGGCCCATCCGGGACGCCAACATGGGCCGTAAGTGACCCCGCGTTGCAATAAGGGTGGGTCAGAGCCCCAGCCGGGCCACGGCTTCCTCGCGCATCTCGACCTTGCGGATCTTCCCGGAGACCGTCATGGGGAAGCTTTCGCGGACGTCCACGTAGCGGGGGATCTTGTAGTGCGCCAGCTTCCCACGGCAGAATTCGGCGACGGCGGACGCGTCCAACGGTTCCGCGCCGGGCTTGAGGATGATGCAGGCCATGAGTTCCTCGCCGTACTTGGCATCCGGCACCCCGATCACCTGCACGTCCTGGATGGACGGGTGGCTGTACAGGAACTCCTCGATCTCGCGAGGGTAGATGTTCTCGCCGCCACGGATCACCATGTCCTTGATCCGGCCTTCGATCACCACGTAGCCGTCGTCGTCCATGCGGGCGAGGTCGCCGGTGTGCATCCAGCCGTCCTCGTCAATGGCTTCCGCGGTCTTCTCCGGCTGGTCCCAGTACCCGGCCATCACGGCGTAACCCCGGGTGCAGAGCTCGCCGATCCGGCCCCGCTCCAGCACCTCGCCGGTGCCCGGGTCAACGATCTGGCTTTCCAGCCGCGGCATGCTGCGGCCTACGGTCTCGGTGCGCTGCTGCAGGGTGTCACCGTTCCGGGTCATGGTGGACACCGGCGAGGTCTCGGTCATGCCGTAGCAGATGGTGACCTCGCGCATGTGCATCCGTGACTGCACCTGCTTCATCACCTCGACAGGGCACGGCGAGCCGGCCATGATGCCGG
>DIZT01000150.1:0-12129 GCA_002427975.1 Micrococcaceae bacterium UBA6021
GCGCCAGTCGCCCAGGCTCCGGCCGTTCCGGCCCCGACGGATGCTGTGACTGCTCCGCAGCATGCCGCGCCCGTGCCCGTCAGCGGCGAGACCTACACGCTCGAGCCCGGCGACACCCTGAGCACCGTCGCCGACAAGCTCGGTATTGAAGGCGGCTGGCAGAGCCTGGCGGACGCCAACCTGGACACCGTTGCCAACCCGGACCTCGTGTTCACCGGGCAGGTCCTCCAGCTTCCCGCCTAAGCTTCAACGCTTTACCCGGGAACCCCCTTCCCAGGAACAACGACGCCGGAGCGCCCCTCACTGGGGAGCTCCGGCGTCGTCCGTTGTTGTGTTCTTGTGACTGACTGCTCAGCCCATCTGGCTAGGCCGCTTTAGCCGCTGCCGGAATTTCGCGGACGATGCGCACCTTCCAAGCCGCGTCGTCGCTGGTGTCGAGCAACGCCACTGTGCCGTGGGCAAGGTTCAGTGCCACGCGCTTGGCCGCCAGCAGTTCCAGGTAGAGGTGCTCGTTCATGCGGCTGGGGGTATCGATCATGTACTTCACGGCGTCGCGGACCTTGCGGTAATTGTCGCTCCGCTCGCGGTGGAGGTGCAGTTCCAGCATCTGGCGCTGCCGCACTTTGGGCTCATGCTTGTTGAGCCAGGACACGGCCATGTGCACCGCGATCACAAGCGCCAGCGAAACGGCGTAGATCCACCAGCCGCTGGACATGAGGAACAGTGGCAGGTTGCCGATGGCCACCAGCGCGATCACGATCCGCAGCGCGACGATCCGGCGAAGGGTCAGGGCAACGGATGCCATCGCGGCACGAAAACCGTGCTGCTCGGTCCGCGCCGCTGCCGGATCAAGGGTAAATTCATCAAGGACCAGGATGCCCTTGGCCTCCGGATCAAGCATCTGCCCGAACTTGGGCATAAAAAGCTGCGTTGAACCGGGGGTCACAACAGGAGAAATTGTCATTGAGGGGGCTTCCGGGAAGGTGGGGCGTTTCGGCGATCCTAGTGGGTAACGGCACCCGCTGTATGTATCGGTCCACTATGTGAACAAATCGGCGGCGCCGCCTACGCTCCGCGGGCACTTCGTGTGGCGCCGCGCACTGCAATTGGCACATCCGCCGCGTGCCGTCAGACTGAAGGGATGCAAACCTTCCTTCCGTATCCCGATTTCCGGCAGAGCGCCGCAGCACTGGACACCGCCAGGCTTGGCAAGCAGCGTGTCGAGGCGCTGCAGACCCTCCGGGCCCTGGTGATTCCCGAGTACGGCTGGCAGGATCACCCCGCTGTCCGCATGTGGATGGGCCACGTGCCGGCGCTGACCATGTATGGCCTGGCGATGGTGGACGAATGGACGGCCCGCGGCCATGCAGACAACACGCGCGCCAACATCACCGAGTTCGCGCCCCAGGCAGCACACCCGGACTACGCGGCCAAGATCCCCATGCCGGAGTGGCTCGGAAATCCAGACTTCCACCTGAGCCACCGCGCGAAGCTGCTCCGCAAGGAGCCGAAGTTCTACAAAACGGTGTTCCCTGACGCCGACCTGGACCTGGACTTCATCTGGCCTGAGCCCAAGCACGAGTTCTATCCGGCAGAACCCGAGGGTGACATCCTGTGGATCCTCCGCGACGCGCACGCCGAGATCGATCCGCAGACCTTGGACACCGTAGCCCTGCCACCGGTCCGCCGCGGCGGTGCCGTTGCAGCCGCCCCCGCTCCTGATGGCTACTCCCCCGTTTACGTCGACGACGGCTCCCGCCGCCCGTCCAAGCAGCCGCGCAAGCTGCCGCCCAAGCAGCTCGTGAAGAAGCCCACGCGGAAGCGCCAGGCGCAGGAGGAAGCGTTCGCCACCCTCCCCGGCAAGACCACCGTCGCGGTTTCGTTTGAGGACGGCAGGAAGTTCGCCGTCGGGCAGGTCCTGGGCCGGCCCATCACGCTCGACGACGGCCGGTTCGGCCGCAACTTCACCGTCACCGAGGTGATCGACCGGTCCGCGTTCGATTACCCAGCGCTCCTGCAGGACCCCCGCGTGTTCTTCCCGGTTCCTGCTCCCTGATCACGTGAGCATCCTCCTGGCCGGCTGCGGTGATCTTGGCACCGAAGCCGGCCTGCGCTTCGCCGCGGCGGGACACCGGGTGGTGGGCTGGCGCCGTTCGCCCGACAAGCTGCCTTCTGCGATTGAAGGTGTGGCGGCTGACTTGAGTGCCGCCGATCTTCCGCCTGTCCCGGCGGACACTACCGCCGTCGTCGTCGCCCTGGCCGCCGATTCACCCACCGAGGAGGTTTACCGGGCGGCCTACGTGCACGGGCTCAGTCACGTCTTGGACGCCCTGGAGCGCGACGGCGTGACGCCCCGCAGGGTGCTCTTTGTTTCCTCCACGGCCGTTTACGGGGACGCTGGCGGTGGCTGGGTTGATGAGAGTACGACGCCGGCACCCGGCGGTTTCTCCGGGCGCATCCTCCGCGAAGCTGAGGAACACCTCCTCGAGCGGCTGCGCGGCACTGGTTCGTCGCCGGTTGTGCTGCGGCTGGGCGGGATTTACGGTCCGGGCCGGACCAGGCTGATTGATCAGATCCGCAACGGCTTTGCCGTAATTCCGGCCGAGCCTCGCTTTACCAACCGGATCCACCGGGACGATGCGGCTGCGGCGATTGTCCATTTGGCCTCCATGGAAGCTATGCCTGCGCCGGTATATGTCGGGGTGGACAACGATCCCGCTGAACTTGGGGAAGTACTGCGGTTCCTGGCCTCCGAAACGGGCTATCCGGAACCACCCGCCGGGGATTCCGGCCCGCTGCGCGGCGGCAACAAGCGCTGCAGCAACGCGCTGCTTCGCAGTACGGGATTCGACGTCGTGTTCCCCTCGTTCCGCGAGGGTTACCGGGAGATTCTTGCCGGCACGGGAGTCCGCCACCCGTAGGCTTGGGCGAGGCAGGTCGACGCCCGCCAGTTCCGGGTGAACCGGCCGTTCAGGACAAAGGAGCATGGTGGACTTCCAGCACATCATCGAGACTGTGGGCAGCTTCATGGACTTCGCCGGGGTGGCCATCATGGTCATCGGGGCGCTGGTTTCCATCCCGTTGGCCCTCCGCGGGTACCAGCCGCGGAAACTGCCCCCGGGTGCGGAAAAGCTCACCGTCTACCGCTCCTACAGGCAACTGCTGGGCCGTTCCATTCTCTTGGGCCTGGAACTCCTCGTGGCGGCCGACATCATCCGCACCGTTGCGGTCACTCCCACCTTTGAAAGCGTGGGAGTACTGGCGGTTATCGTCCTGATCCGGACGTTCTTGAGCTTCTCACTGGAACTGGAAATCACCGGCCGGTGGCCCTGGCAGAAAGCGCCCACCCAGCCGGCGAGTGCGAACACTTGAGGACCCAACCCCGCCCCGAACGAACACCTTGAGGCCCTAACTACTGCCCCTCCGAAATGAGCTCAGGGCGGCCGCGGCGCTGAAGGGGCCGGTTAGTTATGCACATAGGCATTCATCCACGCCTTTCTTGTCTGACCCCGCTGGGATGATTTGAGTATGGATAGCACAGCAGCTGCGGAGACGATGGACCCCCTGGAGGTGTCCTCCGCTGCACTTGCTGTTCTTGCCCGGCGCCGCCATGAGAATTCAGGATCCACGGACTCCCGTGATGCCGATCCGTTGCGCCGCAGAGCCGATGCGTGTCTGGACACCCTGACTGAAGTGGCCCGCGCGGAAGCCAGGCTGGCTGCTGTAAAAGTCCAGGCGGCCGCCGAATACGCGGGCATTGCCAAGGTCATGGCGGCCCCGGCCATGGCGCCGCACGAAGATACGGCGCAGGAAATGGCGGTGGTCGCTGAGGTGGCGTGCGCTCTGACGGTCAGCGAAAGGACCGCCGGGGCCCTGCTGTCCGAAGCCCATGAATTGACCACCACCTTGCCGCTGACTCTCGCGGCTCTGCAGGCTGGGAGCATTTCGTGGCAGCACGCCCGGTTCATGGTCGACGAAACCGCCAACATGGACGCCGCCGGTGCTCAGGCGCTGGAGGCACATTTCCTGGACCCTGACGCGCCGAACCCCGCCCGGGGATGTCCTGCCGGGGAGCTCATCGCGTCCCGGTTCCGGCACAAGGCACGTACCTGGCGCGAACGGCATCACCCGGTCAGCATCGAAAAGCGCAACGCCCGCAGCGTCGCCGACCGGCGGCTCGACTATAGGCCGGACCGGGACGGCATGGCCTGGCTCTCGGCCTACCTACCAGCGGATCAGGCGGCCGGGATCTGGGACCGCACCACCACCACGGCCCGCGCGCTGCAGGGACCGGAGGAACCGCGGACCCTCAGCCAGCTGCGCGCTGACGTGGCGGCCACCTGGCTCCTCAGCAACAACATCGCCGGAGGCGGTACCGGCGGCATGACGGGCGTAATTGTCGATGTGGATGACGGCATGGCTGGGGAAACGGGTTTCGGCGTGCCGTCTCCCAGGGCGCAGGTCCTCATCACGGTTCCGGTGCTGTCCCTGCTGGGTCTCACGGATGAACCCGCCGCCCTCGACGGATACGGACCCATCCCGCCATCCATGGCCCGGCAACTCGTCGCCGACGGCGCGGAGTCCTTCCACCGAGTCCTGACCGATCCACGCGACGGCGCTCCCCTGGAAATCGGCCGGACCAGCTACCGCGTCACGAAAGCCCAACGCCAATGGCTCAGGATGAGGGATAGCAAGTGCCCGTTCCCCGGGTGCAGCAACCACTCCCTGGACAACGAAGCAGACCACCTCCTCGCCTGGGCCCACGGCGGCACCACCGGCATCTCAAATCTCGGCCAACCGTGCCCTAAACATCACCGGCTCCGCCACACCACGGGCTGGAGACCCACCACCGCCAGCCCCAACGAACCACCCGGCTGGATATCACCGTCCGGCCGTCGCTACGCCAGCGAACACCCCGACTGGGAACCACCCCAATGGCCCGAACAATGGCCAGACGCCGCCCTCCAGGTTGATACGAGCGCCCCCGAAGATCCCCTCAGGGACGTCCCCTTTCCCGATGATCCGTATCCCGACGGCCCTCGGCCCAAAGACCCCCTCCCGAATTGGGAACTCGACACCGGCGGCTAGCGGCCAGTCACCCCAGTCCAGCCTTGCGGAGCGCTTCGGCCATCGCAGTGTTGGCCTGTGCTGGTTTCGGCGCAGGAGGGCGGCCGGAAGACGACTTGGAATCCGGCTTCTCACCCGACGCATTCCTCTTGCCGGCACCCCGACCACCTGTGTCGCGACCGGCGCCGCTGTTGGCCGGTTCATCGGACGGCCGTGCTGGACGGCCTCCCTCTGAACGTGCGGCCGGACCGCGCTCACCGGTACTGCGCCCACCGGTACCCCTCCCACCCGAAGGCGACGGCTCGTCGTCGAGCCTTAGCGTGAGGGAAATCCGTTTGCGCTCCGGATCGGCTTCGAGCACCTTCACGCGCACAACCTGCCCGGACTTCACCACTTCGCGGGGATCGGAGACAAAGCGGTTGGCCAGCGCAGACACGTGAACCAGACCGTCCTGGTGCACTCCCACGTCCACAAACGCGCCGAAGGCGGCCACGTTGGTGACCGTCCCCTCGAGGACCATGCCGGGTCTGAGGTCGGAGATCTTCTCGATCCCTTCGGTAAACGTCGCCGCAGCAAAAGCAGGTCGAGGATCGCGGCCCGGCTTGTCCAACTCCGCCAGGATGTCCTGGACTGTGGGCAGGCCAAAGGTTCCGTCAACGAAAGCCCGCGGATCCAGTGACAACGCCGGTTCCGAGCCCGCAGCCACCAGGATCTTCCGGGCAATCGGATAGGCCTCCGGGTGCACGCTGGACGCATCCAGCGGTTCCGCTCCCCCGGTGATCCGCAGGAACCCCGCGCACTGCTCAAACGCCTTCGCACCCAGGCGGGGCACCTTCTTCAGTTCGCTGCGTTTGGCAAACGGCCCGTGTTCGTTCCGGTAGGCCACAATGTTCTCGCTCAGCAAAGGTCCGACGCCGGCCACGCGGCTCAGCAGCGCAGGCGACGCCGTGTTCACGTCCACGCCCACAGCATTCACGCAGTCCTCAACTACTGCGTCAAGGCTGCGGTCCAGCTTCGATGCCGTGACGTCGTGCTGGTACTGGCCGACGCCGATGGACTTCGGATCGATCTTCACCAGCTCGGCCAGGGGATCCTGCAGGCGCCGGGCGATGGAGACCGCACCACGCAGGGATACATCCATGCCTGGCAGCTCGGCCGCAGCCAGCGCCGACGCGGAATACACCGACGCCCCGGCCTCGGAGACCACCAGCTTCTGCGCTTTCGTCTCGGCGGCCGGCAGCAGCTTGATCAGTTCGGCAGCCAGCTTGTCAGTCTCGCGGGACGCCGTCCCATTGCCGATTGCAACCAGTTCTACATTGTGCTTCCGGGCCAGCCGCACCAAAGTGGCCAGGGCCTCGTCCCACTTCCGGGCGGGCGCGTGCGGGTACACAGTATCGGTGGCCACGACCTTGCCCGTACCGTCCACGACGGCCACTTTCACGCCGGTCCGCAGCCCCGGGTCCAAGCCCAGGGTGGCGCGGTTGCCGGCCGGTGCAGCCAACAGGACGTCGCGCAGGTTAGCGGCGAACACCCGGACCGCCTCGTCCTCGGCGGCGGTGAACAACCGTCCCCGAAGGTCAGCGGTCAGCCGGGCGAGCACCCGCGAGCGCCAGGCAAGCTGAGCGGTCTGGATCAGCCAAGCGTCGGCGGGACGGCCGCGGTCGGCAACCCCGAGGCACCTGGCCACGGCGGATTCGTAACGGGAACGCGCGGCGGCGAGGGCGTCGTCGTCGTTCGGATCCGCCTCGGCGAGGTCCAGCTCAAGGACGCCGTCCTTCTCACCGCGCAACAGCGCAAGCACGCGGTGCGACGGCATCCCGGTGGGCGCCTGGGCGAACTCAAAGTAGTCGGCGAACTTCTGCCCCTCGGACTCCTTGCCCTTCCTCACGCGCGACACCATCCGGCCCTGCGTCCACAGCCGCTCGCGCAGGGTTGCGGCAAGGTCCGGATCCTGCGCAACCCGCTCGACCAGGATGGAACGGGCGCCCGCGAGTGCGGAGGCCGCGTCATCAATGGCGTGCTCGGCGTTCAGGTACTGGGCGGCCTCGCGTTCAGGATCCAGCTCGGGCCGCTTCAGCAGGGCATCGGCGAGCGGCTCCAACCCGGCTTCCCGGGCGATCTGGGCTTTGGTGCGGCGCTTGGATTTGAACGGAAGGTAGATGTCCTCCAGCCGTGATTTGGTGTCCGCGGCCAGGATAGCCGTCTGCAGTCCGGCGGTCAGCTGTCCCTGCGCTGCGATCGCTTCGAGGACAGTACGACGGCGGTCCTCAAGTTCGCGGAGGTAGCGCAGGCGTTCGTCCAGCTCGCGCAGTTGCGTGTCATCCAGCGTCCCGGTGGCTTCCTTGCGGTACCGGGCGATGAACGGCACGGTTGACCCGCCGTCGAGCAGATCCACGGCGGCTTTGACCTGCCAGGTCTTCACGCCAAGTTCTGCGGCGATCTGGGCGTGGATGGCGCTGTCCGGAGATTGGGCAGACGTGGGCGCGGGCGGGACGTGCGGGAGTTGGGTCACCTGAACATTTTGCCCTACGGCCCGGGTGGTCTCCAGCGGTGCCGTTGACCAGCGGCCCGGGGTATTCCGCTCCGGGCCGTGAAGTGCTGTAGTTGATATGCCGTCACAGGCAATCACTCTCGAGGAAGAGGCCACCATGCGGGAACTGCTCATCGTCTTTCAGGAAGGATTCGACGAAGCCAACATCACCGTAATGGTCAACGGCAAGGAGGTCCGCCGCGATATGGGCGTCTCCACCAACCCGCTGCTGGGCGAGGCGTACGAAGCATCCGTGGAGCTTCCCGCGAAAGGGGCGCAAGTGGGGGTGGAAGTCACCAACCGTGGACTCAAAGCCATCACCAAAGTCAGCGGAAAGCCCAAAAGCCTGCTCGTTTCCATTCAGGACGACAAACTCGTGATGCGCGAAGGTACCGGCCGGGAGGCATTCCTGTAGGCACCCCCTAGCCCTAATCCATTCGCTGGAGTATTCTGGCCTTACCGCTCAGCTCTTACGAACCTGGGCGGGCCAAACTGTAGTATGAGCCAGTCAAGCCGTCGGATGGCTTTATTGGCGCGGGCTGCCGGGACAGCACACCGAGCAGCCAACGACGGCGACACCCAAGTCGGGTGCCGCCGTCGTCGTTGTGTGTGGCTAGGCCGAATACGCGGGGTAATCCGTGTAGCCCGCGGCGCCATCAGCGTAGAACGTGGACGCGTCCGGTTCATTCAGGGGGAGGCTTTCCTTCCAGCGCCGTGCGAGGTCGGGATTGGCAATGGCGGGGCGCCCAACCACCACTCCGTCTGCGTGGCCATCGGCGATCAGCGCCGTAGCCTCCTCCCGCGTGGTGACCGTGCCGAAGCCGGTGTTCACAAGGAACGGACCGTTGGCGCGGGCGCGGAGGTCCTGGACCAGCTCACCGGTGGGCTCGTGGTGCAGGATGCTGACGTAGGCGAGGTTCAGCGGAGCGATGCTGTCCAGCAGGACTTCGTAGGTGGCGCGGACATCGGCTGCGTCCGTTTCGGAGATGCCTTGGACACTGTGCTCCGGCGAAATGCGGATGCCCACGCGGTTTGAACCGAGCGCGGCCACAACGGCGTTGACTGTTTCGATCACAAAGCGGGCCCGATTCTCCGGCGACCCGCCATAGCTGTCTGTGCGGACGTTGGAGTTCGGCGCCAGGAATTCATGGAGGAGGTAGCCATTGGCCGAGTGCAGCTCCACGCCGTCGAATCCCGCTTCGATGGCGTTGATCGAGCCGGTGACGATGTCCTGCATGACGACGGGCAGCTCGTCGATGGTCAGTGCGTGCGGGACGGGGTACGGCTGCTTGCCGGACGGGGTGCGGACCTCACCCTCGATGGCGACGGCACTCGGACCCACAATGGCGTGGCCGCCGGTGATATCCGCGTGGGACACGCGTCCACCGTGCATGATCTGGGCGAACATCCGGCCGCCCTCAGCGTGCACGGCGTCGGTAACCTTCTTCCAGGCAGCAACCTGCTCCGCAGTGACGAGACCGGGTTGCCCCGGGTAGGAACGTCCCGCGGGGCTCGGGTAGATGCCTTCGCTGACGATGAGTCCGAGGGAGGCACGTTGGCGGTAGTGCTCAACGACCAGGGGCCCCGGAACACCGTTCTCGCCCGAGCGGAGGCGGGTCAGGGGTGCCATCACCAGGCGGTTGGGCAGTTCAAGCTCGCCAAGGGTCAAGGGGGAAAACAGCATGCGGAGTTCCTTTCGCAGGTGAATTGGTACTGCTGTGCCCAACTACTGTGCGTCTGCAAGTATTCCGATGGAGGCGTGGATCACGTCTGCGTGTGCTGTACCTGAGGTTCCGGGCTGCCTGCTATCTGGGCGATGCCACGCCGGGGCAACCTTGTCCCTGCGGGTTCTGGTTACAGTCGTCGGCGTAGTTCCGGGTGATGGACCGCCAGACGCTGATGGGCGCCGGCGGAGCGCTGAACTGGCCCTGGCCAGGTATGGGCAGCGGCGGTCCGTTGTTCACCGAATACGTGCCTTGGAATGACGAAGTGAGGACAACTTGGAAGTCGCCGGTGTCCGCGTAAGCGTGGCTCGTGCGCGTCTTCTCACCCCACCGGTCTTGCGGCAATGGGCCGCCCATCGAAGGCTGTGGGCCGAAGACCGTGCCGTCGCCGTAATTCCAGGTGTACTGGACCGGCGTGGCGACAACGTGGACTTTCTGCCCGAGCATCGTCACGTCGAACTGCTGCTCGGAGGCGTCGGCGTAGAAATTGGTTTCGGCGCCGCGGAGCGTATTAGGACTGGGCTGCGCGACGACGGCGCCCGCGTTGATCGGAAGGCTCTCGAACTGCTGCTGGATCTGGGCAGCAATGCGAGCCAGAACGTCAACGGGCTTTTCGTCGTAGAGACACGTCGGTCCAGAGTGTCGGGCCCAAACCGCGCTGGGCACGCCTCTGGGCTTTGAATACCAAACAACAGGGTACCCGTCCTTGCCGTCGGGCCCATTCCTGCAGTCAAGAAAGTCCCCCAGGCATACCGAGTCGAACTCACCCCCGCCAAGGTGACATTGGAGTTCGGGGTTATAGAGGTTGGGGTCCAAGTTCGTAGCCCCTGGCGCTTGGCGAACGAAGTCGTTAGCCACTCCATCCCAGATCCAGCCTCCCACTTGTAGCGTGTCAGGTTTCCACGCTCCACCAAATTCCGGATCTTGACTATCGGCACCCTGAGCCGGTGATACAAAGAGCGTCATGAGCAGGCCCGCGGCAAGTAAGATTCCGCAGTATCCAAGTGGTCGACGGGTGGACACTGTTATCCAACGATGCTTCCGACGTCGTGCAGTACCCACGAATGGGCGCCGTACGAGACGATAAGCAGGTTGCCTTGGTCAGCAGCTTGAGCATCGGTATGGGCGATCGTCCCATCCGCCCGAACATATGAAAGGGGAACCTGATGGACTTGGACGGCGACCTTGTACATTCCCGCCTCATCCTTTGCGAAAGTGGTCTCTACGGCCGGAGTTTTGATCTGCCCCCCGACTAGCCACCTACCCTCGGAGTGCCACGCCCGAATCGCCTGGGTGGACTTAAGACAAGGCTCGCATGATGGAGGCGTCATGATTTCCAGTAGGGAAAGCTCGCCGGTTTCATAGGAGTAGCTAAGGACTTGGAACCAGTATGTTGCGAAGGCAACGGCGCCCTCCTTCGTCTCCGTCTTCGCCACCTCGGGCAGCACAGGCACCGGTACGTTCTGGGCACGGCCCGTAGCGTCGGCTGGCTTATAGACCGCAGTCACCGTCGGCGTCGGTGTTGCGCTGGGACTTGCGGTTTGTGACGCGGACGGGGAGGCGGTGTCAGTGCCTCCAGGTGTCCCACCCGCGTTGCATCCGGTCAAAAGCAAAGCAGACGCTGCAACGGCAGCAACAAGGTGCATGCGCGAACGCCGGGACGTTGAAGTGGTGTGCGATGTCATGGGCAGCTAATCCCCCGATAGTTTCAAGACGCCTCGCTCCGAACAATGACTTAAGGGTAGCCCAGGACACATTGGAGCGATGAAAGTTATCCACAGCCACCCGCCATCGGTTGTACCACCGCGAGGGATGAATAAAAAGTCACAAGGACGCCCGCCCTTCCCCGTCACTGGGGCACGGAATTCCCACCCAGAACCCTAGAATTCTTCTACCTAACGTAGAAGAATAGGCGGCATGATGTTCACACACGCAGATGACAACCCTGTCCTGGAACTCGACGACGAGCAGTCCTGGAAACTCCTGGAAACTACCAAGCACGGCCGGCTGGTGGTCTCCGTTGCCGGCGAACCCGACATTTTTCCCGTCAACTACCTCGTCTCGGACCAGAAGATCTACCTCCGCACGGCGCCGGGAAACAAGCTGGCCCAGCTGACCATCAACTCCAGGGTGCTCCTCGAGGCGGACGGCATCCTCTCCGATGAGGCCTGGTCCGTGGTGCTCCGCGGAACGGCGCGCGTCCTGACCAACTCAACGGAGCTGGCCGCCGTCGAAGAGCTGGGCCTGAAATCCTGGGTACCGACGCTGAAGGAGTTCTACGTGGAAATCGTGCCGACGTCCGTGAGCGGGCGCCATTTTCAGCTGGGAGACCAGCCCGAGCGCGAAATCTAGGAGCTCCTAGACTGGAATCATGGCGGACAGGCTGACTCCCGAGCAGCGCAGCTGGAACATGTCCCGCATCCGGGGCACGAACACCAAGCCGGAACTGCTGGTGCGCCGTCTCCTCCATGCCAAGGGCTACCGGTACCGCCTGCACGGCAGGGCGGGCCAAAGCCGCCTGCCGGGGCGCCCGGACCTGGTGTTCGCGGTCCGGCGCAAGGTCATCTTCATCAACGGCTGCTTCTGGCATGTCCACGACTGCCGGGCGGGACAGCACGCGCCCAAGGCCAACGCCGCCTTCTGGGAGGCCAAGCGCACCCGCACCAGAAACCGCGACGCCGACCAGCGCCGGCTGTTGGAGGACGCCGGCTGGGAGGTACTCACCGTGTGGGAGTGCGAGTTGAAGGACACCTCCGCGCTCGAGGCCCACCTGGTGGAGTTCCTCGGCGCCCAGCAAGCAAGCGGCAG
>DIZT01000150.1:12136-16585 GCA_002427975.1 Micrococcaceae bacterium UBA6021
GGCAGCCAACGCCCGGCGGAATTTGAGCCAATCTTGATTGTTTTCGTCCGTCCGAATTGATCGGCGAACGCGAAGATGAACTCCTAGCTGAAAAACCCGCAGTCCCCCTCAGGAATCCCGCAATCCTTCTCCCGAACGGCTCCATGGCAAGGGAACAGACTTACGCTGAAAGTGGACGAAAACCCAAGTCATTTCCCAGGCACGGGGGTGGCAGACCCGAGCGGAAAGGACGGACATGGCTCCATCCGATGACGCTGGGCGCCCCCTGGTAGACCAGTCCGTCCTTGACCGATTGCGGGTTGAGCTGGACGAGGACGAGGGATATTGCATCGTTTTCGTGGGGAATTTCATCGACTACCTGCCGTTCAGAATCGGCAGGCTTCGGCTTGCCCTGACCACCGGAGACCTGGACGGGGCCGTGGACGCGGTCCTCAGCCTCAAGACCTCCAGCCAGATGGTGGGCGCGGAACGGCTGGCGGGCCTGGCCATGGACCTTGAACGCTGTATCCGGGAAGAGTCTCCGCGCGCGGAACCGTCCGTTGCCCTGCCCCGGCTGGCCGCCAGCTACCTCAGGCCGATCAACCAGTGCAGCCGGCAAACCCTCCACAGGCTCCAGGCTCAGCGCTCGACAGGTGCCAACCGGTAACCAACGCCACGGACGGTCTGCAGCCAGCGGGGTTGCTGGGGTGAATCACCGAGCTTCTTCCGGAGGTTGCCCATGTGCACCTCCACCGAACGTTCATCCGCTTCGCTGATGTAACTTCCGACGTCGTAATCCTCGTCCCGGAGCCGGCGCACCAGATCCGATTTGGTCCGGACAGTCCGGCCCGCCTCGAGCAGGGCATACAGGAGTTCGAACTCGGTACGCGTCAGGTTCAGCTCCTGGCCGTCCACACTGACCGACCGTGAGGCGTAACTCAGATCCAGTCCGTTGTGGCTGTAATGACCGTTTCCGCTGGCGGCGTCGGCCGGGCGCTCAGAAACGGGCGTGTTCTCCCCCGGGTCCGGCTGCGACCGGGGGCGGCGCATCATCGCCGCGATCCGTGCGCGGAGCTCCCGGGGCCGGAACGGTTTGGTGAGGTAATCGTCGGCGCCTGATTCGAGGCCGATCAAAGTATCCAGTTCTTCAGCCCTTGCCGTGAGCATCACGATGTAGGCATCGGAGAACTCGCGGATCTGGCGGGAGACCTCGAAACCGTCGATGTCCGGCAGCCCCAGATCAAGCGTTATGACGTCAGGATTCAAGGATCTGGCAGCCTTAACCCCTTCGGCGCCACTGCCGGCCACGGTTACGTCAAATCCCGCCTGGGTCAGGACCGTGCGTACCAACTCCCGGATATCCTGGTCATCCTCGATGACCAGACCGACTCGCGCTTCACTCATACCAGCCCCCTCAGCCAGCTTGACAACGTGAGAAGTATAGCCCGCTGCCGATATCCTGCTGGTATGCATTCCCCTATCCTCGCACTTCAGGCCACCCTTCATGAGTGAACCCGCAGCGTGGACCACGGGTCGCCTGAAGTTTTTCCGGCGGCCCTTCCACGAATACCGGCTGACGGACAGGGTTGCCCTCAGCCAGACGCCGTTGTTTGTCACCACCATCCTGACGGCGTTCCTGATGTGGGCCTTCTTCCCGGGGACCATGGACAACCCGCTCTTCGTGGCCTTCCTCGTTTCCCAGCTGGGCATCATGGCCCTGTGCTACGTAGTGCCGTGGGACCGCCTGCCGTATACCAGTTTCCTGGTCATCCCGCTCTTGGACTTCGTTTCCATCGCCGTGGGCAAGGAGGGCGGACAGGAAAGCCTGACCGGCCTTAGCTTGTTGGCGGTTTTCCCCGTCATTTGGCTGTGCGCCTCAGGCTATTACCCGAAGGCCTCCCTGTGGTTGTCCTTTTTAGGGCCCCTGGCCATCATCTGGGTACCGCTGATACTCCGCGGGGATATATCCGGCCCCAGCTTGGCCAAATCGCTCCTCGTCCCCGTGATGATGCTCGGAATCGGCGTATCGGTCAGCGTCCTGACCCTGAGCATGATGCGGCAGCAGCGGATCCTGGAAGAGAAGGACGACCAGCTCCAAGCCAGCCTGCGCGGCACCAGGCGGCAGGAGGCCTTGCTTAACTCGGTTCTTGAGACCGTGCATCTGGGCGTCCTCGCCGTCGACGCGGACGGCCACGACATCCTGATGAACCGGAAACAGCGCGCCAACCACGAATTGGCCACGCCGACGGACATCGAGGATCCCAACGAATCACAGCTGCTGGTCTTCGCCGCCGACCGGACCACCCCTGTCCCGGTGGAGGACCGCCCGGTGCGCAGGGCTGTCCTGGGCGAGACCTTCACGGACTACCTGGTCTGGCTGGGCGCAGGCAAGAAGCAGCGGGCCATCACCACCAGCGCCCGGGCCATGAAAGACCCTGACGGGAAGTTCGCCGGTTCGGTGATCGTGTTCAGCGATGTGACCGACCTGGTGGACGCCCTGGCCGCCAAGGATGATTTCGTCTCCAGCGTGTCCCACGAATTCAGGACTCCCCTGACCTCCATCCTGGGCTACGTGGAACTTCTCCTGGAGGACGATCCCGGGGACGACCAACTTGAGCCGCTGAGCATCATCAAGCGCAATTCAGAACGCCTGCTCACCCTGGTATCGGACCTGCTCGCCAGCCGGAATGGGCAGCTGATAGTGACTCCGCACAGCGTGGACGTCGCTGAACTGGTGCGCGCCAGCGTGTCGGCCGCCATGCCCAAGGCTGATGCCTCCCATGTCGCGCTGATAGCCGAGACACCAGCAAACCTGGAGGCCCATGTGGACGGCCCCCGCATCTCCCAGGTGCTGGACAATCTGGTCTCCAACGCGATCAAATACTCGCCCGACGGCGGCAATGTAGTGGTGTCCTTGGAGCACGACGGCGGTAACCTCGCCTGCCGCGTCAGCGACACCGGCATGGGCATGAACGCCGACGACCAGGCGCAGGTCTTCGCCAAGTTCTTCAGGACCAGCAACGTGCGCCGCACCGCCATTCCCGGCGTGGGCCTGGGCCTGCCCATCAGCAAGGCGATCGTGGAGGCCCACGGCGGAACCATCCAGGTGGAAAGCAAACCGGGCCAGGGCACCACATTTACGTTCCGGGTGCCGGTCTAAGCTCNNNGCGACAGGCTCGATCACCGGGCCCGGACCACTTCGCCCCACGACTGCCGTGCCAGGTCCGCCACCGCTGCCAGGATGTCCGACGGCGGCAGGGACAGATCCAGCGGAAACTCAACAACGTCGATGTCAGTGTTAAGGATCCGCCGCAGTTTCATCTCGCCCGCCCCCGCATAGATCAGCCACGCGGTGGGTACGCCCAGGGCGGTGCAGTGGGCGAGCATCTGGTAGTGGTCGGCGGTCAGGGACGCGCCGAGGTCCGTGGCCGCCTTGTACTTGGCGTTGTAGACCACCACGGGGCGTCCGCCCAGCAGGTGAACCGCGTCCGGGCGCACCGAGAGCCGGTCCGAATCATGGACGGCTTCGCTGAGGAGCGCGTTGTACTGCAGCCGCGTCTCCCCCGGATACTCCGCCATGGCCTCGCGCAGCGCCGTGCCCACAAAATCCTCAAACACCTGGCCCATGTCCACCACAAACGACGCTGTCTGCTGCTTCCCCTCCCCTGACTCGGCAGAGGCATTCCGCAGGATCAGCTCAGCGAGGCGCAGCACCGACTGATACCGGACGTTCATCCGGCTCGGGGACCACTGCGGAAGGGGCGCACCGGACGGAAGGCGGGTGACGGCGTCGAGCTTTCCCTTGAGCTGCCGCAAACGGCTCAGCACCTCCGGCCGGACCCGCGGCACCTGCCCCATCCGCTCGAGCGCGGCGCGCAGGATCCGGTTTTCGGCGATGTCCTCGGTGAACTCGTCATAGGACACCTCCAGCGGCACCAGCATGCCCGGGCGGCGGGAAATCTGGTCGGAAATCCGGATGCGTCCCTTGACCGTGCGGAGGGTCTCGTCAACGGTCAGGTAACCCTGCAGCACCCCTCGTCCCAGGGCACGCTCTGCCAGCTGGACAAGGGATTCTGCCAGCGCACTCCACAGTTCGCGGTCCTCGGCAGCCGCCACGGAATCGGCCCGGAAGCCCTCGTTGCCGGCGTAGCTGAGCAGGAAGAGAAGCCGGCTCAGCCCCAGCCGGTCCTTGGGACGCACGTCCAGCTGCAGGGTGGCCGTGCGGACCGACCCCACCTTGCCCACCGGCTCGATCCGGTACAAACCCATACCCATCGGGGAGGCCTTGGCCAGTCCGGTGGCGTTCACGAAGGCCGCGCTGGCCGCATCAAGGCGTTCCACGATGCCCTTGGACAGCTCGTCGAGGACCAGATATCGAGGGCTCCGCGCCTGGGCCGCCGGCTTGGTCCGCGCCGCGGCTGCAGCCGCGGGAGCCTGGGCCGGCTTAGCTGGTAACAAGGCGTCCCAGCA
>DIZT01000150.1:16619-20398 GCA_002427975.1 Micrococcaceae bacterium UBA6021
TGCTCCTCCAGCAGCGGCATCAGCTCGTACTTCCAGATCCGGCGCAGCCCGGTCGGCGTCCGTGCGGCGGACTTCATGAAGTACGACGGCCCGATCATCAGATCCCGGTCCCATTCGTCGATGGCCGCGTTGAGCGCATCAAGCAGCAGCGCCGGCGTGGTGTCCAGCTGCCGCGCCTGCAGGAACCGCAGCAGCGACCCCTTCACCGGCTCGGTCTGCGGGTGCAGCTCGATGAACGCGAACCGGCGTCGGATTGCGGCATCCATCATGGCGATGGACCGGTCCGCGGTGTTCATGGTGCCGATGATGTACAGGTTGTCCGGCAGCGTGAACGGCTCGTTGGGGCTGTATTGCAGGTAGATCCGGTCGTCGCGGTATTCCAGCAGGAAGTACAGCTCGCCGAACACCTTGGCCAGGTTGGCGCGGTTCATTTCGTCAATGATCAGGAAGTAGGGCTTGTTTTCGTTCCCGGGTTTGGCTGCTTCTTCAGCCAGCCGGCGCAGCGGTCCCGCCACGAGTTTGAAGGACACCTGCCCCTCGTCGGTCTTGTCCGGCCGGTAGCCCTCGAAAAAGTCCTCATACGCGTACGACGGGTGGAACTGCACCAGCTTCACCCGTTCGTCCGTGCTGTCCTGGGCCAGGTACGCCGCAAGGTGCTTGGCCAGGTACGTCTTGCCGGTTCCGGGCGGACCGTAGAGGACCAGCTGCCGGTTCTCCTCCAGCAGTTCCGCGATCTCCTGCAACGGCTCAAGGTCCATGTGCAGCGAATCAGCGAAGTCGCGGCTGAGCGGGCGGAAGCCCTCCTGCGCAGGGGGCACGACGGCGGCAGGTGCGGCGGCGTCGTCGTCCTCCGGTTCCGCCTCGGCCGGCACGAGCGCCTGGAGTGCCTGCACCACTTTGGTGACGTCAACAACGATCCCCGAGGTGGCCAGCTGGCGCTGGACGTGACGGGGCAGGTCTGCGGTGGCGTGTCCGTCGTCGTCCAGCCAGCGCACCTTGCGCCGCAGGCGGCGGTTGTCCTCGTTGTGCTCGGGCTCGCCCAGCACCACGCCGAGCCGCACGGTCCCGGCGTGCTGGTACAGGACCAGGTCGCCGGGCTTCATGACCGTGAGGAACGCGAACACCGCCGTTTTGGTGTCCTCCCGCTCCACGTAGCCCAGGTGCTTGTAGTCCTCATCCACCGCATGCTGCACCAGCCCCGCCGTCACGCCGGGGTCCAGCTGGCGGAGGTGTTCGACGTCGAGCGTCGCCTTTTCCTCCTCCTGCCACGCGGTGAGGAGTTCAGCGTTGTCGCTGTGGGTACGCAGCAGCCAGGCACGGCGGCCGGGGTCCCCGACTTTGCGCCACTGGCTGACCAGCTGGCGGGCGTACCAGTCGATGCGCTGGCCGGCCTGTTCATCCAGGTGCAGGCGGATGCGGTGGATGTCCGCGGTGATGTCCTCGTCGCTGTCGCCGTTGGCGCCGCCCACCAGTGAGGCGAAGGCGTCCCGGATTTCCTGCCGCTCCACGTCCGCCACGACGGGCTCGAAGTAGCTGGGCCAGGCCAGGTACTCGATGCTGCGGCGGATAGCGGGCTGGTCCCCCGGGGTGCCGGCGGCGAGCTCGTGGAACTTGAGCGGGTCCTTCAGCGCCTTGGTGATGGCGGCCGGAACCTGCTGGTCCACATGCTGCACAAACCTGCAGAGCCACTTGAGGTGGTCCCAGATGGTCCAGTTGAATTCGGCGGTGCGGTCCCTGATCACGCCGTGGTCTGTCATGCCCTTATAAAGTTCCTCAGGCAGCTCCAGCGGCGTTTCCAGCGGCGTTTCCAGCCAGGACGCGGCCTCGGCCACGCGGGCGCGCTTGACCTTGAGCGATTTGACCTCGTGGGCCAGGGGCAGCGACTGCAGGAAGAGGAACTCCACGGCAAGCTGTTTGGCCTCCCGGGAGGCGTCCTCGAGGTTCTGCCGGAGGTTGGTCATCATGGGCGCCTTGGCATCCGCGGCTCCCCGGTCCAGGCGTTCCAGCAGCTCTGCCGCAGCCTCCGCCGTCCAGGTCAGGGTGGTCCCGTCCAGGGCCGACGGCTTGCCCTGCAGGCCCGGCCCCAGCACAAACCAGGCCGCGTCCTCGATCTCCTTTGAGATACCGAGGGCGCGGTGCATGGCAGTCTTGGGATTTGGGGTCATGGGTTCAAATTTACAGGCTTAAGCTGGGTGCCTGCTCCGAAGTCCCTGGCGGTGTGCAGTTCGGCTGGGTCCTATTTGACTGCTCCGGGCCCGGCGCCGGGCCGCTTACGCCCCAGAATGAAGTAACCCATCGGTCCGACGAAATTGATCAGGGCAGCCACGCGCCAGGCCGCCTTTGGCCCGTTGATTTGGTCAGCCGGGCGCTTGGAGATGTCCCGCTGGGCGGCCAGCATCAGTGTCACCTGCGCTATTCCGAGGGCCACGAATCCCACCCGTGCCGCCGGTGGCATCTCTTTCCAGGTCTTTTTGTTTTTCTTGGCCATGATCAACGCTCCTTAGTGGACATGCATTATGTTCATATAATAAACGGCGCCAGCCGCTCCTTTTGCTCGGGCGTCAGGCGCATGACGCGGCCGGAGGCCTCGTCGACAAATGCCAGGTGGCTGCTGGCCCGGACGCAGTCTTCCCGGCTGACCGGGTCCTGCACCACGTAGTGGATATCGAAGCTGGCACCCTTCACGGCCCCGATCCACACCTGGACCACGGCCGGGACGTTGCGGTATTCCAAGGTCCTGACATAACGGATCTTGTGGTCCACCACCAGCGCCAGGGTCCCCTCCGGGACGTCATTGAAGAGCGACACTTCCGGCTCGATGCCGGGCAACCCGGCACCCCGGGGAGGCCCGAATGCTGCGATCCGCGCCTCCTCGAGCATCCGGACAATCTGGACGTTGTTGATGTGCCCGTACGCGTCCATGTCACCCCAGCGCATCGGGACCAGGACCTCGATGCGCCGGGGAGCTGCCGGGTTTTCGTCCGCGCTCAGCTGTGGACCGCCGTCGAATCGTCCACGACGGTTTCCTCATTGTCGGAGCCGGCGAACTGGGACATGTACAGCCGGTAGTAGGCGCCCTCGGCCGCCAGGAGCGCCTTGTGGTTGCCCTGCTCCACGATCCTGCCGTTCTCCATCACCAGGATGGTGTCGGCGTCGCGGATGGTGGAGAGCCGGTGGGCGATCACAAAGCTGGTGCGGTCCGTGCGCAGCGCCGCCATGGCCTTCTGGACCAACAGCTCGGTGCGGGTATCCACGGAGCTGGTGGCCTCATCCAGGATGAGCAGCGACGGGTCGGCCACAAAGGCGCGGGCGATGGTGATCAGCTGCTTCTCACCGGCGCTGACGTTGTTGCCTTCCTCGTCAATCACGGTGTCGTAGCCATCCGGCAGGGCGCGCACAAAGCGGTCCACGAAGGTGGCCTTTGCGGCCGCCATGACCTGTTCCTCGGTGGCGTCCAGGTTGCCGTACCGGATGTTGTCGTAAATGGACCCGCCAAACAGCCACGCATCCTGGAGCACCATGCCCACCTTGGACCGCAGCTCGGAACGGCTCAGGTGCGTGACATCCACGCCGTCCAGGGTGATGGCCCCTGAATTGAGCTCGTAGAAGCGCATCACCAGGTTCACCAGGGTTGTTTTGCCGGCACCGGTGGGACCGACGATCGCCACGGTGTGCCCGGGTTTTGCCGTGAAGGACAGGTTTTCGATCAGTGGCCTGTCCTCGGTGTAGCTGAACGTGACGTCCTGGAACTCCACGTGCCCGTCGGTCTTGGCCGGCAG
>DIZT01000035.1 GCA_002427975.1 Micrococcaceae bacterium UBA6021
TGATGTACACCTCGGGGTGGCCAAAAAACCAGAACAGGTGCTGCCACAGGACCGGGCCGCCGTTTTCGGGGTCAAAGATGTGGGCGCCGAACCGCCGGTCCGCGCCGAGAGCGAAGAGGGCCGCGGCCAGCGGGGGGAACGCCATCAGGATCAGGATGGCCGTGACCAGGGTGTTCCACGTGAAGATCGGCATCCGCCACATGGTCAGGCCCGGGGCGCGCATGCAGATGATGGTGGTGATGAAGTTCACCGCGCCCAGGATGGTGCCGAAACCGGACAGTGCCAGGCCGAAGACCCACAGGTCACCGCCGACCCCCGGGGTGAAGGTGGTGTTGGAGAGCGGCGCGTACGCGAACCAGCCGAATGACGCGGCGCCCTGGGGGGTGATGAACCCGGAGACAGCGATGAGGGAGCCGAAGAGGAAGAACCAGAACGCCAGGGCATTCAGCCTCGGGAAGGCCACGTCCGGGGCGCCGATCTGCAGGGGCATCATGACGTTGGCGAAACCGGCAAACAGGGGCGTGGCGAACATCAGCAGCATGATGGTTCCGTGCATGGTGAACAGCTGGTTGTACTGTTCCTTGGTTTGCAGGATCTGCATGCCTGGCTCGAACAGCTCGGCCCGGATCAGCAACGCCATGACCCCGCCGAGGCAGAAGAACGTGAAGGATGCGATCAGGTACATGTACCCGATGGTTTTGTGATCGGTGGTGGTGATCCAGCTGACCACGATGCGGCCTTTGGACCGAGGGACCACGGCGGCGGGGGCAGCGGCGAGGGTGGTGCTTGTGGTCATGACGGGACCTTAGGATCGGTGTTCTTGGCGGACACGGATGTGTTGAAGGACGGTACATCCGGCGCCCGGGCAGGTTTGCGGCCCAGAACGACGCAGTCCAGCGCGGGGCGCCGGTCCCCGGGGACGGGCCGTGAGATGGTTTCTGCTGATTCGACTTCCATGCCGGACCGCCGAGCCCACGCGGCGACTTCGGTGCTGCCGGGCAGCATGGACCGGTCCCGCGGGCCTGTGGTGCCTTCGCGCGGGTCTTCCGGATCATGGCCGATGAACAGGAAGATTCCCCCGGGGGCGAGGGCCGGGGCGGCGCGGGCGATGACCCGTTCGAGGTCCGGTCCGGGCAGGTCCAGGAAGGCGGCCAGGACCAGGTCCAGACTCGCCGGGCCAGGGATGTGCTCTTTGAGATCGGCGGTAGTCCAGGTGACCAGACCGGTGACTCCTTCGGCGAAGGCGCGCTCCCGCCCGATGGCCAGGGCGTCTGCGGAAAAGTCCAGGGCCTGGACGTGCCAGCCGCGCCCGGCCAGCCAGACCGCGTGCCGGCCATCCCCGGACCCGAGGTCCAGTGCCCGCCCGGGCGTGAGCCCATTCAGTGCAGAGCGCACGGACGAGCTGGCCGGTGACCAGCCGTAGGCGGCGCTGGCGTACCAGCGGTCCCAGGCTTGCGCGTCCGCGGGGTACCCGGTTCCTCCGGGTCTGGAGTGCTTCCACGCCGGCAGCGGCATGCCGTCCACGCTCATCGCCGGCTCCTGCCAGGGTACGGCGCGCCAGCTCCCGCAGGACCGCCGGAAGAGGCATCGCGGCGCCGGAACGCGGCGATCCCGGCGGGGATGCCGACGGTCGGGCCGATCAGTACCACCGCGGCCAGCCAGACCGGGTTCGTGGGGCCCGCGAAAAGTGCCGGGAGGTCGAACAGCAGAAGGGCCGCGAGTCCGAAAGCCAGGAGGTACTGCGGCACGTGATCCCGTTGCGGCCTGGATTCCGCGGAGGCTGTCGGTGGCAAAGGATGCTCCGGAACATTCATCGGTCCGTGATGTTTCCGGGAGCAGCTCCCGCGCTGGGGGCACGGACGGGGTCCTGGACGGCGTCGTGTGCCTTGTCCTGTGGAAGATGTTCGGCGGTACGGGCGGCCCTGGCACGGGCGACGTGGCTTCGGGCGTGTTCCACAGCCGGGGGCAGATCATCGAACAGGTGTTTGTGGTGGCGCAGGGACTCCAGGACGCCGACCCGGGTGACCAGGGCCAGGTGGCGTTCCTGGATGCCTTTGATCAGAACGGTAATCCCGCGGCGTTCGAGGGCGTTGACGATGTCGGTGATGACCCTTGCCCCGGTCGCGTCCAGGACCTGGAGCTGGGACATGCGGATAATGACCACGTCGACGTTGCGGATCGCACTGACCCGGTCCAGGACGCGTTCGGCGGCGGCGAAGAACAGTGCACCGTCAAGGCGGAACACGGCGATGTGTTCATCCCCGTCCTGGACCGGTCCCGGGATTTCTTCCCGGTGCACGCCACTGGATTTGACCATGGTGCGCAGAGCGAAGAAGGACGCTGCTGCGATGCCGATCGCAACGGCCTGGATCAGGTCGAAGGACACGGTGATCAGGGCGGTGATGAAGAATACTATTGTGTCGGCCCGGGTGGAGCCGATCACGCTGCGCAGCGTCGCCAGGGAAACCATGCGCGTAGCGGTGACCATCAGGACACCGGCGAGGGCCGCGAGCGGGATCCGGGAGACCGGGCCGGTGGCTAAGTAGACCACGGCCAGCAGGACCAGCGCGTGGATGATCGCGGCAAGCCGGGTCCGGCCGCCGGAGCGGATGTTTACCGCGGTGCGCGCGATGGCGCCGGTGGCAGGCATGCCGCCGAAGAACCCGGAGCAGACCGAAGCCAGCCCCTGGCCGAGGAGTTCGCGGTCCGCGTCATAGGGGCCGGTGTCAGAGATCGAGGCGGCCACCCGTGCCGAGAGCAGCGACTCGATCGCGGCCAGCGCCGCGATCGTGGCCGCCGGGGCGGCCAGGGAGGTCACCGTGCCCCAGTCCAGGGCGGGGATCACCGGTGCGGGCAGGGTATCCGGCAGGGCACCTATCCGGGCCACCGGAAGGTCCAGGACCTGGGCGGCGATGCTCGCGACGATGATGGCAATGAGCGACCCGGGGATCTGCGGGTGGATCCGGGGCGCGGCGATCATGATCACCGCGACCAGGGCCACCAGGGCCAGCGGGGCCAGGAGAGCGGCGGGGGACGCTGTGGTGAGTCCCTGGACGGCAGAGACGGCGGCGTTGCTGCTCGGTCCGGCCTTGACGCCGAAGGCAGCGGGAACCTGCTGGAGGAAGATGATCATCGCAATTCCCATGGTGAATCCTTCGATCACCGGCCACGGCAGGAGGGTAACGACCCGGCCGAGTTTGAGTACCCCGGCAACGATAACGATCACCCCGGCAAGGACCGAGACCGCGGCCAGCGCACCGATGCCCTGGGCGGCGATGACCGGGCCCAGGACGACGACCATCGCCCCGGTCGGCCCGGAAACCTGGATATTGGAACCGCCGAAAACAGCCGCGACCACCCCCGCGATCACCGCAGTGATCAATCCGCTGGCCGCACCGGCCCCGGAGCTGACACCAAAGGCCAGCGCCAGCGGCAGCGCGACGATACCGACCGTGATGCCCGCGACCAGGTCCCCTTTCCAGCTGCGGGGCAGTTCACCATAGTCCCGCCAGGACGGCACCAACGCACGCACCGTGTCCAGAGCACTCATCGGGCGCTGCTCGCCGGGGCAGCCGCAGGAGAGCTTGCCGCCGAATATTCGAGCTGGTCACGGGTGTTGCGCAGCATGTCGTTCAGCAGCAGCCTGGCCACCGCGAGGAGGTCCGCGACCTGGGGGTACGCCAGGGAATAGAACATCTGCAGGGCCCGGCGTTCGGCCGTCACCAGGTGGTAACGGCGCAGCACGGACAGGTGCTGGGACAGATGCGAGGCCTCCAGCCCGGTCGCGGCGAGCATGTCAGTCACAGACACTTCCGGTGCCTCGGACAACAGCTCCAGCACTCTGATCCGCACCGGATGCGCCAGACCTTTGAACAGGTTGGCCTTTACCTCATATAAGGGCGCCCGGAAATCCGAAAACTCGTCCATGCCTGCCTCCCGGCTTCACAGCAAAACCTTGCTTGACTATTTTATCCTTCTATCATCCAATATAACAGGGGGCGCATTGACTCATAGAAGATGC
>DIZT01000272.1:0-1983 GCA_002427975.1 Micrococcaceae bacterium UBA6021
CTAGTTGGGCACCGGGATCAGGGACTCGATGAGCCCTTCGATGCGGGTCTTGATTGCGTCGCGGATGGGGCGGACAGCGTCCACGCCCTGTCCGGCCGGATCCTCCAGGACCCAGTCCTCGTAGCGCTTGCCGGGGAAGTACGGGCACTCGTCGCCGCAGCCCATGGTGATCACGACGTCGGACTCCTTGACAGCCGCAGTGGTGAGGACCTTGGGGATCTCGGCAGACATGTCGATGCCAAGCTCGGCCATGGCCTCGACGGCGGCCGGGTTGACCTTATCGGCGGGCTGGGAACCGGCGGAGCGGACTTCGATCCTACCCTCGGAGAGCGTGGTGAGGAAGGCGGCGGCCATCTGCGAACGCCCGGCGTTGTGGACGCAGACGAACAGGACGGTGGGCTTCTTGGCGGTTTCGGTGCTCACGTGGTTCTCCTGGAATCAGTTACTTGCGTCAGGCGGGATCAGGCGGCGTGCAGGCGGGGCGCGAGGCCGTCGATGCGGTGGGAAATGTCAGTGAAGGCGCCCTCGAAGGCTTCGTCAGTGTTCAGCCGCAGCGGATCCGGGACGGACCAGTGGATTCCCCCCAGGCCTGGGAGTTCCTCATGGGCGTTGTCGCACACGGTCACGACGAAGTCTTCATCGCGCGCCACTTGGTCCAGCCGACGCGGGGAGAGGTCTGCGAGAGGGATGCCGTGGCGGCGGGCGACATCGATGGCCCCTTTGGCAATACTGTCCGCGGGATGGGTTCCGGCCGAGGTCGAGGGGATTTTGCTGACCTGATTCCAGAGTGCGGCGGCCAGCTGCGACCGGGCACTGTTCCGCGTGCAGACGAAGAGGACGCGGCTGGCCCCGTGCTCAGCCCCCGGCGCCAGCCCTACCAGCGCACCGGCGGCGAGCCGGAAGTAGCCGCGCCGCCTGTCTGCCTCTGAGCGGTGACGGGTCGCCAGGCCCGCCCCTTCCAGCGTGCGCAGATGGTGGGACAGCAGATTCGACGGCATTCCGAGCTCGGCCTGCAGTTCCGTGGGTGAAAGGTCGCCCAATGTCAGCAGGTCCACAATGCGCAGCCGCGCAGGATCTGCGAGGGCGGCATGCTTTGCGACCCGCGCCTGAAAGGCTTCAACTGGCTCAGTATTCATTGGTTCAATTTTGACTGAGTTAATTTCTTGAGTCAAGCTGTTGGCATGACTTCCAACCAGCCGCCGCTGTGGCGCCGCGCCGTCGCCGAACTGCTCGGCACCAGCCTGCTCGTCACCATCGTCGTCGGTTCCGGGATCGCCGCGCAGCAACTCTCCCCCGATGATGTTGGCCTGCAACTGCTCCAGAACAGCACCGCCACCCTCCTGGGTTTGACCGTCCTGATCCTCATGCTCGGCCCCGTCAGCGGCGCGCACTTCAACCCTGTGGTCTCCCTCGCCGACTGGATCCTGGGCCGGCGCGGCGGAACCGGGCTGACCCTGGCGGAGCTCGGCACCTACGTGATTGCCCAAACCGTGGGTGCAATCAGTGGCAGCGTGCTCGCGAACGCCATGTTTGAGGTGGGAACCTCCATCTCGGTCAAGGACCGCGCCACCACAGGGCACCTGCTTGGCGAAGTCGTCGCCACCGCAGGACTCGTCCTGCTGATCTTCGCCCTCGCCGCCACCAACCGTGGCGTCCTCGCAGCTCCGGCCGTGGGCGCCTACATCGGAGCCGCATACTGGTTCACGTCCTCGACGTCGTTCGCAAACCCCGCCGTGACAGTCGGCCGCATCTTCAGCGACACCTTCGCCGGCATCGCGCCGGCCTCCGTTCCCGGATTCGTCCTGGCGCAGCTGATCGGAGCGGCAGCAGGCCTAGGGCTCCTTGTCATCCTGTTCCCCTCCGCCGCGCGCAACGCGGACGACATCGTTGTCCCGCACTCCTTGGGAAAGAGCAGCTCCTAAGACTTTGCCCGCACCAACGCGGCACCGCATTCCTGGCGGGCGCCTGCGTACCACCGGGTTT
>DIZT01000272.1:2012-8997 GCA_002427975.1 Micrococcaceae bacterium UBA6021
GACAAGCTCAACCACCGGGTTCAGGGGAGGTTGCTGCCCCTGGCCGCAACCCACAGCCCGTACCAGTCAGCACGGGTCATTGCCTCCGCCACGCGCCCGGCGTCCGCGCAGGCAGCGATTCTCGCCGGATTCACACTGCCGATCACAGGCGCGATGCCCGCCGGATGCTTCATCAGCCAGCCCAGGAGGACGGCCTCCCCCGTGGTGCCGTACTGGCTGGCAAGCTCCCTAACCATCGCGGCCGCGGCAGTCTCCGCCGCCGTCGGACTTTCCGGAGCTGCCCCGGTGTACAGCCCGCGGGCCAGCGCACCGTAGGCCTGCACGGCTACGCCGTTGCTGGTGCAGTACTCAAGCGTTCCGTGCGGGAAGCTGTAATCCAGCGACTCGGGATGGTTGACCAGGACCTGGCTCTCCAGCCAGGCCCGCCTCAGCAGGCTCATCTCCAGCTGGTTGGCCACCACGGGCACCTCCAGCCGGTCCTGCAGCGCCTCGATCTGCGCGCCGGACATGTTGGAAACACCGACCTGCCGCACTTTTCCTGCGGCCAGCAGTTGCCCGACGGCGGCCGCCACCTCCGCCAGGTCCGTCAGGGGATCCGGGCGGTGCAGCAGGAGAACATCCACATAGTCCGCCTGAAGCCGCTTCAGGCTGCCGCCCACCCGCTCAAGGATGGACTCCCGGCTGAGGTCATAGTGCGTGGCCAGCCCGCGTTCGTGGAGCCGGATGCCGCACTTGGTTTGGATCCTGATGCGGTCGCGCAGCCCGGGCGTTGCCGCCAGGACTTCGCCGAACACCGCCTCGGACTTCCCGCTGCGATAGATGTCCGCGTGATCGAACAGCGTGATGCCGGCGGCCAGCGCGGCCTCGACGGCGGCGGCGGCCTCGTCCACATGTTCTACGCCATGCGGTTCGTCGGTCCAGCTGCCGCCCAGGCCCATGCAGCCATAAATGAGTTCCTGCATCAGCGCAGCCAGGCGGTGCTGTTTGCCGGCAGGTTGGCTTCCTCCAGCGGGGAGCTGCTGACCAGCACTGCACCTTCGGGAAGCTCGACGGCGGTGCCGCCGAAGTTCGCCACGACCTGCCAGCCGTCGGGACGGCGGAAGTGGAGGACGTCGGGGTTGCCAGTCTCCACCCATTCGAGCTCCTCCGCGGTCTGCAGTTCGCGGCGCAGCTTCAGTGCGGTGCGGTAGAGCTCCAGGGTGGACCCTTCCGTGCCGTCCTGCGCCTCAACGGCATACTTGCTGAACCAGTCGGGCTGGGGCAGGTGCGAACCGGCGTCGCCGAAGCCGAACGACGTGCCTTCCACCTTCCACGGCAGCGGCACGCGGCAGCCGTCACGGCCAATCTGCACACCGCGGTCCCGGAAGAACGCGGGGTCCTGGCGCTCGGCGTCGAGAATTTCCGTGACCTCCTGCAGGCCCAGCTCCTCACCCTGGTAGAGGTAGGCCGAGCCCGGGAGTGCGAGCATCAGCAGGGTGGCAGCGCGTGCACGCCTGAGGCCCAACTCCACATCCAGTTCCCCGGCGGGGGCGCCGGCGAGGAGCCAGGCCTTGCCGTCCTGGCTCCCGGCGTGCTTGCCGGTGCCCCGCGGGAGGCCGTAACGGGTGGCGTGGCGGACCACGTCGTGGTTGGAGAACACCCACGTGGACGAGGCGCCTGTGTCCCTGGCTTCGGCCAGGTTGCGGGTGATGATTTCGCGGTATTCCACGGCATCGAAGTCTGCCTGGAGCAGGTCGAAGTTGAAGGCCTGGCCCAGTCCTGCGGGACTCGCATAGCGGGCGCGGCGGGTGGCGTGTACCCACGCTTCGGCCACGGCCGTGCGCGGCGGGTTGTACTCGTTGAAGACTGCACGCCACTCTGCATAGATCTCATGGACTTCGTCGCGGTCCCAGAACGGGTGGGAGCCGTCGTCGAAGCCGTCTGTTCCGGAGTTGGCCACGCTGAGCTCCAGCTGGGAAAGCAGCGGTTCGGTCAGGTCCTTGGTCAGCGCGTGGGCCACGTCCACGCGGAAGCCGTCCACACCGCGGTCGGACCAGAAGCGGAGGGTCTTGAGGAAGTCATCCCGGACCTCGCGGCTGGACCAGTTCAGGTCCGGCTGCTCCTTGGCGAAGATGTGCATGTACCACTGGCCGGGCGTGCCGTCAGGTTCGGTGATGCGTTCCCAGGCAGATCCGCCGAAGACCGAGTCCCAGTCCGACGGCGGCAGCTCGCCGTTGGTGCCCTTGCCGTCACGGAAGATGTAGCGTTCGCGCGCCGCCGAGCCCTTCGGCGACGCGAGTGCCTCCTTGAACCATTCGTGCCGGTTCGAGGAGTGGTTGGGGACGATGTCCGCGATCAGCTTGATGCCGGCGGCGTGCAGGGCTTTGGCCATCTCATCGAAGTCCGCCAAGGTGCCCAGCTTTGGGTCCACGTCGCGGTAGTCGTCCACGTCGTAGCCGCCATCGGCCAGCGCCGAAGGGTAGAACGGGCTGAGCCACACGGCGTCGATGCCCAGCGCCTTGAGGTATGGGACCTTGGCCGTGATGCCCCTGATGTCACCCAGGCTGTCGGCGTTGGAATCGGAGAAACTGCGCGGATAGATCTGGTAAACAGCGGCCTGGCGCCACCAGTTCGGATCGCTCATGTGGTGGGGATCGGACACGGTCGCCAGCATGGCAGTGTTAGACAAAGGAATCCTCAGGGGTTTTCGGGCCGGTCTGCTGATGGATGAGTATATTTAGATAGACTCTAAATATACTCACTCGAATCATTATCCGGCCCAGCTATCCGACAGGTCAAGGACGCATGCACGAAAAGTCTGCCGCAACTCCGCAACTTCTCCGGCGGGTCAACGCGAACGCGGTCCTGGGTTGCCTGCGCACTACTGACGTTGCCACGGGAACCGACCTGATGGAGTGGACGGGCCTGACCCGGGCATCGGTGATCGCTGTGTGCGAGGACCTGATCCGGCGGGGCTGGCTCGCCGAGCTGGACTCCCCCCGCGATGCCGGCCCGCACAAGGGCAGGCCCGCCCGTCGCTTTGAACTGAATGCCCGGGCCGGCGTTGTCCTGGGAATCGACATCGGGGCCGCAACCACCACGGCGGCGGTTGCGGATCTGCGGGGAACCATCGTGGGAACCGCGAGCGGCAGCTTCCGCACCACCGAAATCCCGGCCGCGGAACGGATCGGCGTGGTGGACCAGGCCTGCCTCGCAGCCCTCCGGGCGGCGGGCACAACGCCGGACGCCGTACTGGCAGCCGCAGCCGGCCTGGCGGCCCCGGTGGACCGCAGCGGCAAGGTCCTGGTGACCCAGCCCTTCTGGCGACAGTTCGACGTCGGACTCCGGGCCGCCTTTGCGGACCTCCACGGCTGGACAGTGCTTTTGGAGAATGACGCCAACCTTGCCGTGCTGGGGGAACGGTGGCGGGGGTCCGGCGTCGGCATTAATGACCTGGTGGTCATCCTGGCCAGTGAGCGAATGGGCGCGGGCATCATCGAATCGGGGCGCCTGCTCCACGGACACTGCGGGGCCGCCGGCGAGATGGGGTACCTCGAGATGATCGAGGGCGTCGGAAGTTCAGCCGGCATCGCCGCACTGGCCCGCGAATGGTATGCGGCGCCGTCGAACCCCGCCGTTGAGGCGCGCGAAGTCTTCGCGGCCGCCGCGGCGGGCGACCCTGCCGCGGTCGCTGTCCTTGACCGCCTTTCGGAGCGGGTGGCGAGGGTGATCGCGTCGGTGGCCTTCATGGTCAACCCGGAGCAGGTGGTCATCGGCGGGGGCGTCGCCGAGTCGGCCAGCGCCCTGCTGCCCGGTATCACGGCCTTGCTGCCCCGCTTCACAGCAACGGTCCCCCGTGTGACGGTATCCCCCCTGGGCGACACGATCGTGACAGTGGGAGCCGTCCGGCATGCACTGGACTTTGTGGAGGCCCATGCGCTGGACCTGGAGCTCCTGCCGGCGGCGCCGTAGCGGCATCCCGGCACGATGCCAACGGTGTTATTCCGGCATGATCATGGTCCGCAGGTCCAGCTGGCGCAGCACCCTGTCCGCCACTTCGGGGTCCACGTCAGGTTCGTTCCGGGCCAGCACCACTTCCTGCCGTGCCGCATCCAGCGCGATGGTCTGGACCGCAATGGCCAGTTCGCGGCCCCGGGACCTGAGCTCCGCCACGCTTTCGTTCCGGAGGCTTCCGTCCAGGAGCTCGGCGTGCAGGCGTCCCATCTTTGCCTTGACCAAGGCCACCTTCTCGGGCGGAAGGTCTTTCATCAGATCGTGCTGCTTGAGCGCGGCAACAGCTGCCTCCTGTGCCCGTTTGGCCAGCACCCGGGCGGAGTCGCGTTCCTCGGAGCCGTCACCGGAGGCATGGAGGACCCGCATCAGCCAAGGCAGCGTCAGCCCCGGCAGGACCAGCGTGGCCACGAGCACCGCGCAGGCGATCACCAGCAGGTAGTCCCGGGCCGGGAACGGTGTTCCGTCCGCGAGGGTGAGGGGCAGCGCCAGGGCAAGGGCCAAAGTGGCCAGTCCACGCATGCCGCACCAGGTCAGGATCAGGACTTCCTTGGCCGAGGTGGGCTGGAGGACGTTCTTGCGTTTCCGGGCTGCCACGGCGAGGACGGCCATCCACAGGAAGCGGACAACGAAAACGAGTACACAGACCAGCCCCGCGACGCCGAGCATGCCGAGGATATCCGCGCCTTCATCGTGGATCACGTGCCTGATTTCCAGCCCGACCAGCCCAAAGGCCAGACCTGTCACCAGCAGCTCCACCACGTCCCAGAAGGCGGTGCGCGTGACGCGCTCTTCGGCATACTGGGGCCTGGAGTGCCGTTGCATTTCCAGTGCGGTGACGACGACGGCGATCACGCCTGAAGCGTGCACTTCTTCGGCCAGGATGTAGGCGGCGAACGGCACCACGAGCGTAATGGCGCTTCGCGCCACCATGGAGGTGACCAGCCGGGTGATCAGGCCCGTCAGCCAGCCCATGGCGATGCCCACCACCACGGCCACCGCAGCGCCGATCACAAACTTCAGGACGACGTCGGGCCCGATCCTGGTGCCGCCCACAGCGGCGGCAACTGCCGCCTGGAAAATGACGATGGCGGCTGCGTCATTGAAGAGGCCTTCGCTCTGCAGGACCGTGATGAGCCGGCGCGGCATGTGCACGCGGCCGGCAACCGATTCCACGGCGATGGGATCCGGCGGCGCCACCATGGCACCCAGGGCGATCGCGGCGGGAACGCCGATCCCCGGAATCATCAGCCAGGCTGCGCCCGCCACAACTGCCGTAGAGATGACCACCAGCGCGACGGCCAGCATGATCAGCGTCCGCCAGCGGACCCGGAAGACTGCCCACGAGCTGCGCTGGGCTGTGGCGAACAGCAACGGCGGCAAGAAGATGGGCAGGATCAGCTCGGGGGCGATGTCCAGGTCCGGGAAGCCCGGAATGAAGGTCAGCCCCACCGCCAGAAGCAGCATCAGGACCGGATACGGCAGCCGCAGCCGGTCCCCCAGTCCTACCGCCACGACCGTGGCCAGCAGCAGGCCGACGATGAGTGCCAGCTGATCCATCTGCTAGGAGTCCGTCTGCAGGGCTGCGGCGATGGGCAGCGTACCGTCGCGGAACTCGATGGTCCGGCCGGCAGTTTCGGGCAGGTCAAGGACCGCGGCGGCCACACTGGCCGTATTGCTGCGGGACGTGTGCCCAGGGCCGTCCCGCCCGGGGTCCACTTCGATCATGCCCGTCCCCGGCTGGTCCGTCAGCGCCCCCGGGCCCAGGATGGTCCAGGCCAGTGGGGTGCCCCGCAGGTACTCATCCGCCGCCGCTTTGGCTTCCGCGTAGGCGAAGAAGCTGTTCTCCGCGGGGACGCCATGGTCCGGTCCCGCGCCCAGGTAAGAAACCATCACGTAACGCCCGACGCCGGCCTCCGCCGCCGCATCCATCGACCGGATGGCCGCGTCACGGTCCACCGCATAGGTGCGTTCCGGATTTCCACCCCCGGCCCCGGCAGACCAGACCACGGCGTCATGGCCCCTGAGCGCGTCGGCGATCGCCGCCGTCGTCGAATTTTCAATGTCCAGGACCGACGGCGTGGCGCCGGTAGCAGCGACGTCGGCCGCATGGTCCGGGTTGCGGATGATCGAGGTGACGCTGTGACCTTCGGTGGTGAGGAGCGCGGACAGGTGGAGGGCCACTTTGCCGTGGCCGCCGATGATGGCGATGCGGGTCATGCCCCCATTCTGCCCCTCATTCGCGGGTGCGGTAGCGGAGGTAGACCACGCCGTTTCCGAATGTGCGCTCGTCGAGGAGTTCCAGCCGCAGGTTCAGGCCGTCCGGCAGGAAGCGGCGGCCGCCTCCCACCGCCACCGGGTTCAGGAACAGCCGGCATTCATCCACCAGTCCCGCCCGGAGTGCAGCGGCGGCCAGGGTGGGGCCACTGATACTGATACTCGTACTGGTGGCGTCCTTCAGTTCCCGGACAGCGTTGGGATCAAAAGTCCGCTCGATCCTGGTTTTGGCAGTGGACGCAACGGTGAGCGTAGAGGAGTAGACAACCTTGTCTGCCCCTTGCCAGATCCGCGCGTAGTCCTGGATGTAGTCCAGCTCGCTGGTGGTGCCGAGCGTTTCCCAGGCCGACATGACCTGATACATGCGGCGGCCGTAGAGATAGGTGCGCACGTCGCGTTCGAGGTCGTTGACGAAGGTGTGAACCTCCCGGTCCGGCTCGCTCCAGCTGAAGTTGCCGTCCCGGTCCGCCACATACCCGTCCAGGGACGCGATGCCTGTGTAGATGAGCTGGCCCATGGGGCCCATTGTGCCGCCGTCGCCGGCCGTTGGGTAGGTTGCCGGAGCCCGGACTGACGCCCGCCTTGCGGTGAGGAGTGAGATCCCGCTGCTCAGACCGACATTTGGCGAAGAGAGCTCACCCGTCGACGCCCAACGAAAAAGGACCCCGGAGGCGTGGGCCTTCGGGGTCCTGCTTGGTAGCGGTGGGGAGGCTCGATC
>DIZT01000191.1 GCA_002427975.1 Micrococcaceae bacterium UBA6021
AACGAACTAACGGCGCAGGACACTAGCCGAACTGCTTTCAGCGCAACCAACCACAAGCCATTTGATGCCAACTAACCTGTCCGGATGCCAAGTTCTTTGTCCTTGTGCCAACTAACTTGTCCAAGATGCCAACTAACTTGTCAATTCACACTCCGAATTTATGCCGAAATACCCTACCCGGTACCGTATTTAGTCGCTCAAAAGTCCCAGTCCCCGTCGAGGGTCTCGACTGCGGGCGCGATTTTGTAGCTCGACCCGCTGCCGGAAAAAAAGTCGTGGTTCTCGTCCGCGTTCGGCGAAAGAGCCGACAGGATGGCCGGGCTCACGTCGGTGGTGTTCTGGGCGAACATGCCCTCGTAGCCCAGATTGTTGAGCGCCTTGTTGGCGTTGTAGTGGAGGAACTTCTTGACGTCTTCGGCCAGGCCGACACCGTCGTAGAGGTCGTGCGTGTACTGGACTTCGTTCTCGTAGAGCTCGAAGAGCGTATGAGCCCATTTCGATCGCCGACAAGGACGGCGCCCTGCTTCAGCTCGTGCTGGAGGATGACGGCTGGGTATACGAGGAGATGGTCCAAGACGGGCCGAACATCCGTGAACTGGTCGAGGACCTCGACTACCAGGACGACGGCTGGGCCGAAGGGATCGGCCCCATTCACGGCACGGGTAGACGTCAGACCAAGATGATCGACATCGACCTTCAGGCCGCTGTGAACGCGCCGGACCCTGTCTTCCCGGAGGAAAACGATCCGCGCACCAGGTCTCTCTCCGAGGATGAGCAGTCCGACCTGGTCGAAGCCGCCAACCATGGTTTCATCGCCATGGAAGACATCCTGGACGACATCAACAGCTTCGATGAGCACCGCCAATACCACGAGATGGAAGACCTCAAGAGCAGGGTTACCGAGCTTCTCACGGTGCGGAAGCCGGTTGAGTAGTACCTGTACCACACCGGTGTGATTATTGAGGTGGGTAAACGAAAAGGGACCGTCCAGTCTTCCTGGAACCGTGAAGGGGTGACCACCGCTCTACGCCTTAGCGGGCGCCGGCAAAGACCGGAGCGCCCGTGCGCTCCAGCCTGACGATGACGGACTTCGACGCCGGCGTGTTGCTTCCTTCCGCTGTTGAATCCAGCGGGACCAGGATGTTTGCCTCCGGGTAATATGCCGCTACACATCCAAGGGCGGTGGGGTAGGCAATGATCCGGAACTGTTTCAGGACGCGGTCAACACCGTCGGCGGCTTCGCTGTGGATGTCCACATACTCACCGTCTGCGAAACCCAGTTCGTTGAGGTCTTCAGGATTCACGAAGAGCACATGCCGGCCCTTTTTCACCCCGCGGTAGCGGTCGTTGAGGGAATACATTGTCGTATTGAACTGGTCATGGGAGCGCATGGACTGCAGCAGCAGCCGCCCCGGCGGGACCGAAATGGTTTCCAGCTCGTTGACGGTCAGCATCGCCTTGCCCGTGGCCGTGGGGAACGTCCGGCTGTCCCGGGGCGGATGCGGAAGCACGAAGCCACCCCACTGGCGCACCTTGCTGTTGTAATCCTCACACCCCTTGCAGACGTGCCCGATATGCTCGCGGATGGAGTCGTAGTCGGCCTCAAAGCCGGCCCAGCCCACCGGGCCCTTGTCGCCCAGCACGGTCCGGGCGAGCCGGCTGATGATCGCCACCTCGGAGAGGACCTTATCCGAAATGGGCTCCAGCCGGCCTGCGGATGCATGGACGGCGCATACGGTGTCCTCCACGGTGACGAACTGCGGCCCGCTGGCCTGTTGGTCGATCTCGGTCCGGCCCATGGTCGGCAGGATCATCGCCTGCCCGCCCACAAAGGCATGGGAGCGGTTGAGTTTCGTGGAAACCTGGACCGAGAGCCGGGTATTCCGGATTGCCGCCTCGGCCACGGCGGTGTCGGAAACCGCCGAGACCAGATTCCCGCCCAGGGCAAAGAGGATCTTGACCCTGCCGTCACGCATTGCGCGGATGCTCTCGACGACGTCAAGGCCCGGCTCGCGCGGCGGGTCAAAGCCGAATTCCCGCTCCAGCGCGTCCAGGAAGGCCGGTGGCATTTTTTCCCAGATCCCCATGGTCCGGTCGCCCTGGACGTTGCTGTGCCCCCGGATCGGGGACGGACCCGCCCCGGGTTTGCCGATGTTACCGCGCAGCAGCAGCAGGTTGATGATCTCCTTGAGCGTGTCGACGGCCTTCTTCTGCTGCGTGAGCCCCATCGCCCAGGTGATGATCACCCGGTCCGCGGCGAGGTAGCGCTCGGCGTCGTTGAACGAGCCGAGCTGGAGCACCCGCGCCTCGAGGCCGAAGGTCGCCGCGTACGCGGCGTTGAACGGCCAGTTGCCGGTGCCGTTGTAGTGGTAGTCGAAGGTGTAGCGGGCCGCGTAGTCGACCTGCGGGTCCGCGTAGCTCGCCGGGATGTAGGCCATGTCCGCGGCGCTCGGGTACTGCCCCCAGTAGCCAAGCACCATCGTGGTCGAGGTCGGGCTGCACCAGGCCTCGC
>DIZT01000324.1:0-2338 GCA_002427975.1 Micrococcaceae bacterium UBA6021
GGGGCACTGAGGTGATGTCCACGCCGTCGAGCGTTATCCGACCCGCGTCCAGCTCGTAGAACCGCATCATCAGGTTCACCAGCGTGGTCTTGCCCGCGCCGGTGCTGCCGATGATCGCCGTCGTCTGCCCTGCCTTGGCGGTGAAGCTGAGCCCGGAGAGAACGGGCTGGTCGGCACCCGGGTAGGCGAACCCGACGTCGAGCATTTCCAACTGACCTCGGCGGTGCCCGTCGGAGGAAACCGCGCTGCTGACCGGGTGCTTCGGCGGCCGGACGCTCGACTCGGTCCGCAGCACCTCGCTGATCCGGTCCGCGGAGACCGCAGCGCGCGGGATCATCACCGCCATAAAAGTGGCCATCATGACGGACATCAGGATCTGCAGCAGGTAGCTCAGGAAGGCGATGAGAGTGCCCACCTGCATGGAGCCGTCCTCGATCCGGAACGAGCCGAACCAGATTACCGCCACGCTGGACACGTTCAGCACCAGCATCACCACGGGGAATGCGAGCGCCATCAGGCGCCCGGCCCGCAGCGCAACATCCGTGACGTCCTCGTTGGCCTGGCCGAAGCGGGCGGACTCGATGTCCTCGCGGACGAACGCGCGCACCACGCGAATGCCGGTGAGCTGCTCGCGGAGCACGCGGTTCACGGTGTCGATCCGTTTCTGCATCTTCCGGAACAGCGGCACCATCCGGACGATGATGAGGCCGACGGCGATCAGCAAAACGGGCACGGCGACGGCGATCAGCCAGGACAGCTGCGCGTCCTGCCGGACGGCCATGATCACGCCGCCGATACTCAGCATGGGCGCGGTGACCAGCAGGGTGGCGGACATCAGCACCAGCTGCTGGACCTGCTGGACATCGTTGGTGGAGCGGGTGATCAGGCTGGCCGGGCCGAACCGGGTCACTTCCTGCTCGGAGAACTCCCCCACCCGCGTGAAGATCGCCCCGCGCAGGTCCCGGCCCACGCCCATCGCGGCTTTCGCCCCGAAGTACACGGCGATCACCGAGCAGACGATCTGCAGCAGCGTGATTCCCAGCATCAGGCCGCCCAGGTTAAGGATGACGCCGGTGTCCCCCTTGGCCACGCCCTCATCGATGATGTCCGCGTTCAGGGTGGGCAGGTACAGCGACGCGATGGACTGCGCCAGCTGGAAAATCACGACGGCGATCAGCAGCCGCCGGTGCGGCCGCAAGTATTCAACAAGCAGTTTCCACAGCAAGGTGGCTCCAAAGGTTCTGTCCCGCAAAAAGTTGGTGCGGATGTCAGTTTACGTCCGGAGGCTGGGCAGTGGGCGGGGCATTCCTGAGAAAGTCTGCCGGTTCTCTCATGGCGTAGGGGGCTCTCCCCCGCGCGCCTGCTCATGGTCAAATAGGAGAGTTGCACCGGCTGCCCGAGTCCGACCACGGCCTCGGCCATATGGAAGGAAGCACATGACCGATCCACAGGAAAACCCCCCGGTCCCCACCCCCGGAATCGCCCACGGTCCGGACGGCCAGGTTGAGGGCGGCCAGGTTGAGGGCGGATGCCCGGTGGCCCACGGCAGCGTCACCCCGAACGGCAGCGAGAGTGAGAACCCGGCCATCGACTCACCGCAGCCCAAAGCCCACCGTCCGCGGACCGTCGCGGACTGGTGGCCGAACCAGCTTGACCTCGCCGTGCTCCACACACACAACCCGGCGGGCAACCCGCTCGGCCCCACGTTCAGCTACAGCGCGGAGTTCCAGAAGCTCGACGTCGAGGCGCTCAAGCAGGACATCATTCAGGTCCTGACCACCTCCCAGGACTGGTGGCCCGCCGACTTCGGCCACTACGGCGGCCTGATGATCCGGATGAGCTGGCACGCCTCCGGTACCTACCGCGTCCACGACGGCCGCGGCGGTGCCGGGGACGGCAGCCAGCGGTTTGCACCGCTCAACAGCTGGCCGGACAACGCCAATCTGGACAAGGCACGGCGGCTCCTGTGGCCGGTAAAGCAGAAGTACGGCCAAAAGCTCTCGTGGGCCGACCTGCTGGTCCTCGCCGGCAACGTGGCCCTTGAATCGATGGGCTTTAAGACATTCGGCTTCGCCTTCGGCCGCGAGGACGTGTGGGAGCCCGAAGATGTTATCTGGGGTCCCGAGGACACGTGGCTCGGCGACAAACGCTATGTCGGTGAGGGCCGGATGGCGGACGGCGTCGGCTCCACGGAGATGGGCCTTATCTATGTCAACCCTGAGGGGCCAAAGGGCAATCCGGACCCGGCTGCAGCCGCGGCCTTCATCCGCGAGACGTTCAAGCGCATGGCGATGAACGACGAGGAGACCGTCGCGCTGATCGCCGGCGGCCACACCTT
>DIZT01000324.1:2579-4058 GCA_002427975.1 Micrococcaceae bacterium UBA6021
GCGCACGAGTGGGAGCTTGTCGAGAGCCCTGCCGGCGCCAAGCAATGGGTGGCCAAGGACAGCCCGGAGATCATACCGGACGCCCATGATCCCGAGAAGAAGCACCGGCCAACGATGCTCACCACGGACCTCTCGCTGCGCGTCGACCCCATCTACGGGGAGATCTCGCGGCGTTTCCTGGAAAACCCGGACGAGTTCGCGCTGGTGTTCGCCAAGGCCTGGTACAAGCTTTTGCACCGCGACATGGGCCCCGTCGGCCGCCACCTGCTCGGGCCGTGGGTCCCGGAGGCCCAGCTCTGGCAGGACCCCATCCCGGCAGTAGACCACGAGCTGATCGACGAGCAGGACACCGCGTCACTGAAGGCCCGTCTCCTGGACTCCGGCCTGTCCGTCTCGCAGCTCGCCGGCACCGCCTGGTCCGCTGCTTCCACCTTCCGCAAGACTGACAGGCGCGGCGGCGCTAACGGGGCACGGATCCGTCTGGAACCGCAGCGCGGCTGGGAGGGCAACCAGCCCGAGCAACTGACCACTGTCCTGCAGGCGCTTGAGACGGTACAGCAGCAGTTCAACTCAGCCCAGACCAACGGCAAGAAGGTCTCCCTGGCAGACCTGATCGTCCTCGGCGGCTGCGCGGCGGTGGAGAAAGCCGCACAGGATGCCGGCTTCGCCGTCACGGTGCCATTCCGGCCCGGCCGCACCGACGCAGCCCAGGACCAGACCGACGTTGAGTCGTTCGAGTACCTGCAGCCGCGGGCGGACGGTTTCCGCAACTATGTGCGCCCCGGCGAGAAGCTCCAGCCGGAGACTCTCCTGATCGACAAAGCGTACCTGCTTGACCTTTCGGCGCCGGAGATGACAGCGCTCGTCGGCGGCATGCGTGCCCTCGGCACTAACGTCGGCGGTTCCGGCCACGGCGTCCTCACCGACAGGCCCCAGGTCCTGACCAACGATTTCTTCGTCAACCTGCTCTCCCCCGGCACCCGGTGGAAAGCATCGGAGGGGGACGAGGACGTCTACGAGATCAGCGATGTCACCACCGGCGAGCTGAAGTGGACCGCCACGCCGGTGGACCTGGTCTTCGGCTCCAACTCCCAGCTCCGTGCGCTGGCCGAGGTCTACGCGAGCGATGACGCCAGGGAGAAGTTCGTCAACGACTTCGTGACGGCCTGGGCAAAGGTCATGGAACTCGACCGCTTCGACCTCTACTGAAAGGTGCGTCCGGGCCGGACGAGGGAGGGGAATCCAACCGACGGCTGAATGAGCCCCGAACGGGGGAGGATTGAAGCTGACGTGTCAGGCCCGGGCGCAGCCCGGGCCTGACACGATAGTGCTCTCGGCTGATCGTCCTGGTTCTGGCCATGGGCCACCGCAGGGACATCTAGAAGCATTAGATACAGGACCCGGATGCCCCGCATACAGGCCGCCCTCCCGTGTCCCGTCAGGACCCGGCTCAGTAGGCCTTAACGCGCTGTTCCACAA
>DIZT01000071.1 GCA_002427975.1 Micrococcaceae bacterium UBA6021
GTGGTGCGGAAGTCGCTGTTCGACAGGATAAGAAAGCGTTTTCTCACTGCCCTACATGATTTCTATCAATAGACGCACGGTCCCGTCAACCTTTATTCTTCCTAAGAGAAAGCGTTTTCTGACCGAAAAGGTCCCTTCGGTGGCGTCACAGACTCCAGCCGGCAGGCCGGAACGGATGGAAACCGGTTTCTGCGAGCGTTGTATGCTGTCCCACGGGCGCCGGAACTCACGGGGCCCGGGACTTAAGAAAGGCAGGGCCATGGCCAGGAAATCGGCGACCGGCAGGATCGGCATTGCGGACGTTGCCGTGAAGGCCGGCGTATCGCACGCCACGGTTTCGCGCGTGATGAACGACAACTTCACCGTGGACCCGGACATCGCGGCGCGGGTGCGGGCGGCCGCCGTCGAGCTTAAATACCAACCCAATCCCGTGGGGCGCAGCCTCGCGCTTGGGAAGACGGACACCATCGGCATTGTGGTGCCGGATCTTGCCAACCCCACGTTCCAGGCGATCCTGCGCGGCTTGAGCCGGGCTGCTGCCGAGGATGGCTACCGCGTCCTGATCGCCGATTCCTTCGAAGTGTCCAGCGAGGAAGCCATCCTGGCCGGCGAGGCCCGCCGTCGCTGCGACGGACTGGTGCTCTGCGCCCCGCGCATGAGCGATGCCGAGCTGGAGGAAATCGCACCCTCCCTTCATCCGCTTGTCCTGATCAACCGGACGACGGCGGCTGCCGGGGTTCCCAGCCTCGTGGTGGACTACGGGCAGGGGGTCCAGGACCTCGCCGAGCACCTGGTGGGCCTGGGCCATACGCGCCTGGCGTTCCTCGCCGGCCCGACAGGCAGTGCCTCCAACGGCCTCCGGCTCGAGGGTCTGGAGGCCTTCAAGGCCAGGCACGCGGACGTGGATGTCACCATGTTCGACGGCGGCTCGGACTTCGATACCGGCCACGGGGCAGTGGACGCGGTCCTGGACAGCGGCGCCACGGGCATCCTGGCCTTCAACGACCTCGTGGCCATGGGCCTGATGAGTGGACTGCACGAACACGGCGTCAACGTTCCGGTCGACATTTCCGTCACCGGCTTCGACGACATCCCCTTCGCCCGCTACACCACGCCAACGCTGACCACGGCGGCAGTTCCCATTGCCGAACTCGGCGGCCACGCCTGGCGTGAACTGCGGGCGCTCATCCGCAAGGAAGACCACGACGCCCCGGTCACCCGGTACCAGCCGCGCCTGGAAATCCGCGCCAGCAGCGGCCCCGCCAAGGCACCGCGTACGGCCGCGCACGGCTGACACCCCTCGGAGTTTTTGTCCAGATAATGCGACTTAAACGCCCTCCAACTCACGATATCTGGACAAAAACTCGACTACCGGGGCCTGGCCGGACCCTCGCCCGCCGGATTCACGCCGGCTTCTTGGTAGTACCCCTCGATATGGGCAGCCACCAGCCTGGCCGCGCGTGCGCCGTCGTCGTTCCTGATGGCGGCCAGAATCTCCCGGTGCTCAGCCTGGAGGCGCTGTGCCGTGGCGTCCCAGTCGGGGAGGTTGGCGGTAAACCGGGCGGTATACCCTTGGATGGATTCGCGCAGGGAGCCCATCATGGCGCTGACAACGGCGTTGCCGGCGGCATCGGCCACGGCCAGATGGAACCGGACATCCAACGCCAGGAAGTTATCCGCTGCCTGGGCAACGTGTTCGACGGCGTCCATCTCGTCCAGGAGCATGGCCGCCTGTTCCAGCTCAGGAGCGTCCGCCCTGGCCCGGGAAGCTGCCCAGGACTCCAGCAGAATGCGCGTCTCCACGATGTCGGACACGGGCAGGTGCTGCGTGGCGACGTGCAGGCGCAGCGCCGAGCCGAGCGCCGCCGTCGGGTCCGAAATCACTACTGTGCCCGCCTCCGGACCGGATCCCACGCCGGCCCGGACCACCCCCATGGCTTCCAGGATCCGGATGGCCTCCCGTACCGAAGTGCGAGACACGCCAAGCTGCTCGGCGAGCGTCCGTTCCGCGGGCAGGCGACCGCCCACGCTCAGCCGCCCATCCGAGAGCTGCTTTTCGATCCACGTCAGGACAAGCTGGTGCGTACGCATAATGCCATCGTAGTTGATGTGGTTGGACCACATGGCCTAGAGTGTGGTTAGACCACAGCCTTACCACGACGTCCGGCCCACTACGGAGGAAGCCATGACCCACACCATCCAGCCGAACAATCCCGAGACCACTCCGGCCCCTGATGCCACGGACATCCCGGCTTCCGCCATCTCCGCGCCACGTCCCGCTGCTTCGGCGGTGCCGGCCGCCCTCAAGCGGCGCATCCCGAAGTACTCGGACCTGGCCCCCCTGATGCAGTTCAAGAAGCCCGAGTTCAGCAAGGAAGCCCGGCTGAGGCGTGCCAGCACCATCTGGGATTTGCGCGACATGGCCAAGCGCCGCACGCCGCAGGCCCCGTTCGACTACACGGACGGCGCCGCCGAAGGCGAGATCACCCTGCGCCGCGCCCGCGAGGCCTTCCTGGACATCGAGTTCCGGCCCGGCATCCTGCGCAACGTCTCCAGCATCGACCTGAGCACCGATATCCTGGGCAAGCCGTCGCGCCTGCCCGTGGGCATTGCCCCCACCGGCTTCACCCGGATGATGCAGTCCGAGGGCGAATACGCCGGCTCGCAGGCAGCCGAAGCTGCCGGCATCCCGTACACCCTTTCCACCATGGGCACCGCCTCCATCGAGGATGTGGCCGCAGCCGCCCCGAACGGCCGCAACTGGTTCCAGCTGTACCTGTGGACGGACCGTGACCGCTCGCTGGAACTGATCGAGCGTGCCGCCAAGGCAGGTAACGACACCCTCATGGTCACCGTGGACACCGCCGTCGCCGGCGCCCGCCTCCGCGACGTGCGCAACGGCATGACCATCCCGCCGGCACTGACCATCAAAACCGTCCTGGATGCGTCCTACCGCCCGGCCTGGTGGTTCAACTTCCTCACGCACGAGCCCCTGACCTTCGCCTCGCTCTCCCGCTACACCGGGACCGTGGCCGACCTCATCAACTCGATGTTCGACCCCACCCTCACGTTCGAGGACCTGGACTGGCTGCGCGAAACCTGGAAGGGCAAGCTCGTGGTCAAGGGCATCCAGACCGTTGAGGACGCCCGCAAGGTGGTGGACCACGGCGCCGACGGCGTGGTGCTCTCCAACCACGGCGGCCGCCAGCTGGACCGCGCCCCCATCCCGTTCCACCTGCTGCCCGGCGTCAAGGAAGCGTTCACCAAGGACAACTCGGACGCCGCCATCATGCTGGACACGGGCATCATGGGCGGCGCGGACATCATCGCAGCCCTGGCCCTCGGCGCGGACTTCACCCTGATTGGCCGCGCCTACCTCTATGGCCTGATGGCCGGCGGCCGGGCGGGCGTGGACCGCACCCTGCAGATCCTCGAGAAGGACATGGCCCGCACCATGGCACTGCTGGGCGTCAGCAAGATCTCGGAGCTGACCCCGGACCACGTGCGCCTGCTCACCAAGTAAGTCGCCCCCGCTACTTCTTGCGGCCGAACTTCGGGAGGTTCGGGAGGTTGGCCAGCAGGTCGGCGGCCTTGGTGGCGGCGCGGCCCACGGTCCGGCCGATCTGCTGCGGGACGGTGTCGTCACTGAGCGGGGCGGCTGTACCGCCCGGAATCACGACGGCGGGGCTTAGTTTCGCGCTTTCGCGTTCAAGCACCGCGGCCACGGCTTCGTTGTCCGGCAACTGGGTAGCGACGGCACGTTCGGTGCCGGTTTCCGCCTCCGCGCGGTGTGACTTTGCGGCGGCAGCCGCCGGGCCGACGTCGAACGTCTCCAGCCAGCTGACGATCCCCTCCAGCGGCTTGGGATTAAGCGCGTAATAGCGTTTCTGGCCCTGCGCCCGCATGCTGACCAGCTGAGCCTCGCGAAGGACCTTCAGGTGCTTGGAAATGGTGGGCTGGCTGGCGGACAGTTCCTCCACCAGCTCCCCCACTGCTTTGTCCCCTGCGCGAAGCGATACCAGGATGTCGCGCCGGGTTGCTTCCGCAATGACGGCAAATACGTCGTCTGTCACCATGCCTCCCACCCTAGCGACATATACGCCGCAAGGCATCAACTATTTCGCCCGAAGCCGGCCCTGCACGGGTCGAACGAAGATCAGTCAAACCAGGGATCGAGCCCATGGAGCGGGAAAACGGCTTTGCGGGTGGCCATGACGGTCCGGTCCACGGCGTCGTTGGGGTCGAAGCCCACTTCCCAGGAGCGCCACCAGAGCTCCACGTCGTCGCCCATCAGTCCTGGGGTGTCCACGCCGAACTTGTCCGCCACGTACGTGCGCCAGTCCTCCGGGACCGCTGTCCGCAGCGGAACGGGGCGTCCGGCGGCGATGGCGATCAGGTGGCTCCAGGAGCGCGGCACGACGTCGGTGACGCTGTACCCGCCCCCGCCCGTGGCGATCCAGCGGCCTTCACAGTGCCGGGCAGCAAGGTTCCCGACGGCGGTGGCCGCCTCGCGCTGGCCGTCCACACTGATGTTCAGATGCGCCAGCGGGTCAATGCGGTGCGAATCGCAGCCATGCTGGCTGACGATGACTTCCGGCTGGAACGCGCCCACGAGCTGCGGCACCACAGCGTGGAAAGCCCGCAGCCAGCCGGCGTCGCCGGTGCCCGACGGCAGGGCAACGTTGACGGCACTGCCCTCGGCCTGCGGGCCTCCGATCTCGTTCGCGAAGCCGGTCCCGGGGAAAAGCGTGAGTCCGCTTTCATGCAGGGAAATGGTCAGCACCCGGGGGTCGTCCCAGAAGATGCTTTCCGTCCCGTCGCCGTGGTGCGCATCGACGTCGATATACGCCACCCGGCGGATGCCGCCGTCGAGCAGTCTCTGGACGGCCAGCGCGGAGTCGTTGTAGATGCAGAAGCCGCTGGCCCGGTCTCGGGCCGCGTGGTGCAGGCCGCCGCCGAAGTTCACGGCGTGGAGCGCGGATCCGTCCAGGATGGCGGACGCGGCGAGGAGCGATCCGCCCGCCAGCCTCGCCGCAGCCTCGTGCATGCCGGCGAAAGCCGGATCGTCGTCGGTGCCCAGTCCGCGCGCCTCATCCGGCGAGGTCGGGTCGTCGCTGACCCGGCGGACGGCCGCAACGAATTCGGGCGAGTGCACTGTTTCAAGTTCGGCATCGGAGGCAACCTCCGGAGCTTCCACGGCCACGTGCTCCAGATCAAAGAGCCCCAGGCTCCGGGCCAACCGCGCCGTCAGGTCCAGCCGCTCCGGTGCCATGGGGTGGCCCGGGCCAAAATTGTAGGCGGTCATGGCTGAATTCCACACCACCATCGTTGGGGGCGCGGGCTGGCTGAGACCGGGCAGGAATGTCATCAATGACAGGCTACCGGAGGACGCCACCACCCCAGCCCGGCCATTACGCGGGCATTAGTGGTTTACTACTGGAGGAAACAGTTTCAACCGAGGAAAAGCCCACCATGACGCAACGCCAGTCGAGGCCCCGGAACCCGGCCAGCTGGCACCCCGCCGCACCGGAGCGCGAAGGTCTCTGGATCTTCACCAGCGTGCGCGACTTCATTGACGATATTGCCAACACGTCGCCCGCCCGGCTTGCCCTGAGCGCCTTCGGGGCGGTCTGCCTGGTCTTCACCTTCCTCCTGTCATTGCCCATCTCCGCCGCCACCGGTACGGCCACTCCAGTGCACCAGGCCCTCTTTACCGCGGTGTCCGCTGTGTGCGTGACGGGGCTGACGGTTGTTTCGACGGCGGTGTACTGGTCCTTCTTCGGCCAGCTGGTCATCCTGATTGGCATCTTCGTGGGCGGCTTGGGAACCCTGACGCTCGCCTCGCTCCTGGCCCTCATGGTGAGCAAGAAGCTTGGCGTCCGCGGCAAGCTCATCGCGCAGGAAGCCATGAACAACGCCGGCCGGCTCGGCGAGGTGGGCACGCTGCTGCGGATCGTCATCACCACCTCCGTGGTCATCGAAGGCGTCCTGGCGCTTGCCCTGGTCCCCCGGTTCCTGACCCTCGGCGAACCGTTCTGGCAGTCCGTGTGGCATGGAGTCTTCTACGCAATTTCCTCATTCAACAACGCCGGCTTCACCCCGCATTCAGACGGCATTGTGCCCTACGAAACCGACCTCTGGATCCTGATCCCGCTGATGCTCGGAGTGTTCCTCGGCAGCCTGGGTTTTCCCGTGGTGATGGTCCTGCAGCAAAACGGGCTCAACTGGAAAAAGTGGAACCTCCACACCAAACTGACCATCCAGGTGTCCTTCATCCTGCTGGCCGCGGGCACAGTACTGTGGGCGCTGATGGAGTGGGACAATGCCCGGACCATCGGGCCCATGGACTTCGGGGACAAGATCACCCATTCCCTTTTTGCGTCCGTCATGACCAGGTCCGGCGGGTTCAACCTGGTGGACCAGAACCACATGGATTCAACTACCATGCTGCTGACGGACGCGCTGATGTTCGCCGGTGGCGGCTCGGCGTCCACCGCGGGCGGCATCAAAGTCACCACCCTCGCCGTGATGTTCCTGGCCATCGTGGCGGAGGCCCGGGGCGACGCGGACGTCAAGGTTTACGGCCGGACCATCCCGCAGGGGACCATGCGGGTGGCCATCTCCGTGATCGTGGCCGGCGCCACTCTGGTCTCCGTCTCGGCGTTCCTGCTCCTGCAGATCAGCGGCGCGTCCCTGGACCGGGTGCTGTTCGAAACCATCTCCGCCTTTGCCACCGTGGGGCTGAGCACCAACCTCAGCGCCGAGCTGCCGCCGTCGGGCGTTTATGTCCTTACTGCGCTGATGTTTGCCGGCCGCGTAGGCACCGTTACCCTTGCCGCTGGACTGGCCCTGCGCCAGCGCAGCCAGCTGTTCCACTACCCGGAAGAGAGGCCCATCATTGGCTAATTCCTCAGGCGTCCCCAACCGCCCCGCCCACAACGCGCCGGTGCTGGTGATCGGGCTGGGCCGCTTCGGCTCGTCCACCGCCGAGCAGCTCGTCAAACAGGGCCGCGAGGTGCTGGCGATCGAACGCGACCGGACCCTGGTCCAGAAGTGGGCGCCGCTCCTGACGCACGTGGTGGAAGCCGATGCGACCAACATCGACGCACTGCGCCAGCTGGGCGCGCAGGAGTTCAGCTCCGCCGTGGTGGGCGTGGGAACGTCCATTGAGTCGTCGGTGCTGATCACGGTGAACCTGGTGGACCTGGGCATCGAGCACCTCTGGGTCAAGGCGATCACCCCCTCGCACGGCAAGATCCTCACCCGGATCGGCGCGAACCACGTGATCTACCCCGAGGCCGACGCCGGCGTCCGCGCCGCGCACCTGGTCTCCGGCCGGATGCTGGACTTCATCGAGTTCGACGACGACTTCGCCATCGTGAAAATGTACCCGCCGCGCGAGACGGTGGGCTTCACCCTGGATGAATCCCAGGTGCGCTCCAAGTACGGCGTGACGATCGTGGGCGTGAAGTCACCGGGCGAGGACTTCACCTATGCCCGCCCCGAAACCAAGGTGTCTGCCCGCGACATGCTGATCGTGTCCGGCCACGTGGACCTGCTGGAACGGTTCGCCGCCCGCCCGTAGGACTCCCGAGTTTTTGTCCAGATAATGCCTCGAAAACGTACTCTTGGGCGCATTATCCGGACAAAAACTCCGGGGTGGGGCTAGCTGAGCTGTTTGGTGATCTCGGCGGAGCGGTCTGCGGCGGCACGGGCACCCGCGGCGATGATGGCCGGAATGCCTTGGTCATCGAAAGTGGCGATAGCGCGCTCGGTGGTGCCGTTGGGGCTGGTCACTGCCTTGCGCAGGGCTGACGGGTCGGCGCCCGGTTCGGCCAGCATAAAGCCCGCCCCCGCCACCGTTTCCCTGGCCAGGAGCAGCGATAACTCGGGATCCAGGCCCAGCTCAACGCCCGCCGCTGCCATGGCCTCCGCAAGGTAGAACGCGTACGCCGGACCGGAGCCGCTGATGGCCGACAACGCATCCACCTGCTCCTCCGGCACCTCAACGACGGTGCCCGCAGCCTGCAGGATGTCCTTTGCCGTCTGGAGCTGTTCCGGTGTGCAGTTGGTACCGGGAGAGACGGAGACGACGCCGCGGCCCAGCCTTGCCGGTGTATTCGGCATAGTGCGGATCACCGGCTGCCCGGCCGGCAGGGCAGCTTCCAGCTGTGCCAGGGACACGCCTGCGGCCACGCTGACCACGATGGTCTTCAGCGACAGCGAGCCGCTGATCTCCCGCGCCAGCTCGGTGATGCCCACCGGCTTGACGCCAAGAATCACGACAGCGGAGCCCGTGGCGGCCAGCTTGTTGTTGTCGGGTTCCTCGTCGCCGGCGATGGCCATGATGCCGTGATGGCGTTCAGCCAGCTGGGCCGCGCGTTCAGCCCGCCTGACGGTGGCCACGACGTCGGCGGGGTTGGTTCCGGCGGCCAGGAGGCCGGCAAGGATTGCTTCGTTCATGGACCCACAGCCAAGGAAGGCGATTCGGTTGCTCATGGTTCCATCATTGCAGTTCGGGTGGCCGGCTGCAGAAATGGAATGAATCGGAAAAAGCGGGAACTCGCCGAAACCGATTCACAGCGGACTCCCATGTTCGCTGCAGATTTCACACAAGTTCGCCGCCTAACGTAGTTAATACCTCATTGAGGGTGCGAGTGATGCGGCAAGCATGGGGATGTTTGCCCGTGGCGCCGGTGGTCTGCAGCAGGTTTCCCCCCATTTTCCTGCTGCGGACGCCGGCGCTTTCGCGTTAACGCAGCGTTCAGGCGGGTGACGCCTCGATGGCCTGCCGGGTTGGGGCGGGCGCCATTACGTGGGGGGCCGGACCCAGCGGACCGGCGAAGACCAGTTGGTCCAGCCGGCGCAGGATCAGCCCTTCACGCAACGCCCAGGGACAGATCCTGATCTTCTTGAACTTGAACATTTCCAGGGCTGCCTCGGCCACCAGCGCCCCGGCGAGGAGCTGATGCGCGCGGGCCTCCGACACACCCGGCAGATAGAGCCGGTCCTCGGCCTTCATGGCCGAAATGCGCTGCGCCCACACGCCCAGATCCGTTCCGTTCAGCTGGCGCTTAACGTAGGGGCCTGCGGCGCTTGGGGCTGCCCCGGCGATCCTGGCCAGTGACCGGAAGGTCTTGGACGTTCCGGCCACAACGTTGGCCCGGCCGAGGCCGTCGAACTGCTTTACCGCGGGGCTGAGTGTGGCCCGGATGTAGCGGCGCAGCTCCTTAACGCTCTTGGCGGACGGCGGGTCCTCTGCCAGCCAGTCCCGGGTGAGGCGGCTCGCGCCCAGGGGCACCGACGTGGCAACCTCGGGCAGCTCGTCCTGGCCGAACGCCATTTCAAAAGAACCGCCGCCGATGTCGAGGTTCAGCACCGGCCCCGCTCCCCAGCCGTACCAGCGACGGACAGCGAAGAAGGTCATGGAGGCCTCTTCGCTGCCGGTCAATTCCTGGAGCGTCACAGTGGTCTCGTGCTTGACCCGGGCCAGCACGGCGGGGCCGTTGGTGGCCTCGCGGATGGCCGACGTACAGAAAGCCAGCAGGTCATCGGCCTTGTGCCGGGCCGCAAACTCCCAGGCCTCCAGCACGAACTCGGTCAGCTCGTGCTGCCCGGCCTCCGTGATATTGCCGTCGCCGTCGAGGTACTGGACCAGGGACAGCGGCCGTTTATGCGATGCGAAAGGCACAGGGCGCGCGCCAGGGTGGGCATCCACGAGGAGGAGGTGGACAGTGTTGGACCCGATATCGAGGACGCCTAGCCGCATCCTGCCATTATTCCCCCGCCGGGGCCGTCACTCACAACCGGCGCGGCAACATGTCAGTTGGCGGTGGGGTCCTCGGGGGCGCCGTCGGGAAGTTCGTCGGCACGCTTGAAATCGCGTTTGATGTTCGCGACGCCCTCCGGGTTGATCTCGAAACCGAACGCGGCTCCGGGGTTGATCACCATGCCGAGTTCCTCGCCGATGTTGGCGATGATGGCTGCGCCCTGGGTCCCGAGGACGTTGGGGGCCGCCTCGAGGTACTGCTCATCGACCCGGCTGGGGTGCGAGAACACCGCCAGGACGGGATCGCCGTCGGCGTTCGCCAAAACCAGGGGCTCCACCTGGGAATCTTCCCCATCGATCCCGTCGGTGCTGATGACGTAGACCTCGCTGTTGAGGAAGGACAGGATGACGTCCACAGGACTGCCCTCGGGCTGGTCGCCGAGGGCGAGCTTCTCTTCGAGGTCGTTAAGCGGCGTGGTATCGGCTGTGGCCGGCTGTTCAGTCATGTATCTACTCGACCACGTTGGAGACGACGGCGCAAACTTACTTCTTCGCGGGAGCCTTCTTCTTTACCGGGGCCTTGCGGGCGGCGGTGGTGCGCTTGACCGGACCCTTGGCCCGCTTCTCGGCGAGGAGTTCCACGGCCTGCTCGCGCGTCAGTTCCTCCAGGGATGTAGACCGCGGCACGGTGATGTTGGTGATGCCGTCGGTGATGTACGGGCCGAAGCGGCCTTCCTTCACCACGATGTTCTTCTCGGATACGGGGTCCGGGCCGAACTCGGCCAGCGGCGCCACCGCGGCACGGGCGCCGCGCTGCTTGGGCTGGGAGTAGATCTCCAGCGCCTGCTCCAGCGTGATGGTGAAGATTTCGTCTTCGCTGCCGATGGAACGGGAGTCCGTGCCCTTCTTCAGGTACGGGCCGAAGCGGCCGTTCTGCACGGTGATGAGGTTGCCTTCGGCGTCCTCACCCAGGGCCCGGGGAAGGCTCATGAGCTGCAGCGCCTCGTCCAGGGTGACGGAATCAACAGTCATCGACGCGAACAGCGAACCGGTGCGCGGTTTGGCCGGGACGGGCTTCTTCGGGGGCTTGGGCTTGCCATTCTTGTAGTACTCAACGGGCTGGTTGGCCAGCTGTTCCTCGGTCATCTCCGGGATGACTTCGGTGACGTAGGCGCCATAGCGGCCGTTCTTGGCAACGACGGTGTGGCTGGTGTGCGGATCGGCACCCAGCACCCGTTCTTCCGGCGCAGCCGTTTCCATCAGCTCGATGGCCTTCGCAGCCGTCAGTTCATCCGGCGCCAGATCCTCGGGGACGTTGGCGCGGGAGTTCTCCACGAGCTCGCCGGTTTTGGGGTCCACCGTAGGGATGGAGCTTTCCAGATAGGGCCCGAACTTGCCCACGCGGAGCGTGATGCCGTCGGTGATGGGCACGGAGTTGATCTCGCGGGCATCGATCTCGCCCAGGTTGTTCACGATGCTGAGCAGGCCCGGATCGGAGTCTTCACCGTAGTAGAAGTGCTTGAGCCAGGCGGACCCAACGGCCTGGCCGTTGGCGATCTTGTCCAGGTCGCCTTCCATGTCCGCCGTGAACTCGTAGTCCACGTAGTCCGTGAAGTGCTGCTCGAGCAGGCGGATCACAGAGAACGCGATCCAGCTGGGCACCAGGGCCGAACCCTGTTTCCGGACGTAGCCGCGGTCCTGGATGGTGGAAATGGTGGAGGCATAGGTGGACGGGCGGCCGATGCCCTTCTTTTCCAGCTCGGCGGTCAGCGATGCTTCGGTGAAGCGCGGCGGCGGCGAGGTCTCGTGGCCCACAGCCACAAGGTCCGACGCCGTGAGGGCATCGTCCTTGGCAACGTTCGGCAGCCGCCGGGCTTCATCGGAGTCGTCATCCCCGCGGCTTTCGTCCTTGCCTTCTTCGTACGCGGCAAGGAAGCCGGGGAAGGTGATGACGGTGCCGGAGGCCGAGAATTCAGCGTCCCGGCCATCAGTGGCCACGGCACCCAGGCGGATGGTCGCCGTCGAACCCTTGGCGTCACCCATCTGCGACGCGACGGTGCGCTTCCAGATCAGCTCGTATAGGCGGAATTCGTCGCCGGAAAGCTGCTTGGCCACCTGTGCCGGGGTGCGGAACGAGTCACCGGCGGGGCGGATGGCCTCGTGGGCTTCCTGCGCGTTCGCCGCCTTGCTGGTGTACACGCGGGGTGACGCCGGGATGTATTCCGGGCCGTACAGCTCGGAGGCCTGGCGGCGGGCGGCCGTGACGGCTTCGTCGCTCAACGCCGAAGAGTCCGTACGCATATAGGTGATGTAGCCGTTTTCGTACAGCCGCTGGGCCACCTGCATGGTGCTCTTGGAGGTGAAGCGCAGCTTGCGGCCGGCCTCCTGCTGCAGCGTGGAGGTGGTGAACGGCGCTGCGGGACGGCGGGTGTACGGCTTGGTGTCCACGGACCGGACGCGGAAGTCCGCATCCTGGAGTCCTGCGGCCAGCGACGTGGCGAGTTCCTCGTTGAGGTGCGCCGCGTTGCGCGAGGTGAGGACGCCGTCGTCGTTAAAGTCCCGGCCCGAGGCGACCTTGGCGCCGTCAACGGAAGCGAGCTTCGCTTTGAACGAGCCGGAACCGGCGCCGAACTGGCCGGTGAGGTCCCAGTAGGAGGCGGCTTTGAAGGCCATGCGTTCGCGTTCGCGGTCCACCACCATGCGGGTAACCACGGACTGCACGCGGCCGGCGGACAGGCCGCGTGCCACCTTGCGCCACAGCACGGGAGAAATCTCATAACCGTAGAGGCGGTCCAGGACGCGGCGGGTTTCCTGGGCGTCCACCAGGGCCGTATCAACATCGCGCAGGTTGTCCATGGCGCGGTGGATGGCTTCCTTGGTGATTTCGCCGAACGTCATCCGGTACACAGGAACCTTGGGCTTGAGCACTTCCAACAGGTGCCACGCGATGGCCTCGCCCTCGCGGTCCCCATCGGTTGCGAGATAAAGAGCGTCGGCATCCTTGAGCGCGGCCTTCAGCTCGGTGACCTTTTTCCGCTTGTCCGCGGACACCACGTAATAGGGCTTGAAGTCGTTTTCGATGTCGACGGCGAACTTGCCCACCGAGGTTTTCTTCAGTTCTGCGGGGAGCTCAGACGGCTGCGGCAGGTCGCGGATGTGACCGACGGAGGCCTCTACGATGAAGCCCTCGCCGAGGTACTTGGCGATGGTCTTGCTCTTGGCCGGAGACTCCACAATCACGAGTTTCTTGCCTGTTTTGGCCTTGCTTGGCACGGTGCTCCTACAGAAAAAGGTTGCTCGGGCAGATGAGCCCATATTGGCCTAGTTCACCATATTTTGGAGAATCGTGCGCATTCATGTGGAAAACCCGCGGATTTTCCGGTGCCGGCCAGGACCCCGATTCGAGGCGGTCCGGAGCCGCCGAAACCGTTACCCGGCCGGTTCAGCAGGCACCAGAAAACCGTCGCGGACCAGGTTTGCGACGTCGCCGAGAAGCCCGCTCCGGAACGCGTCGCCGTCGAATCCGTCCTCCCCGGCGAGGCTCCCGCCCAGCAGCGCCGCCAGGGCGCCGATGATCTGCCCGACGGACAGGTCGCCGTCACAGGCCGAGACGAATCCGGCCAGTTCGGTGCTGAGCAGGTTGGTCCGGCGCAGGCCCGCACCCTGGCGCAGCAGGATCACGCCGGGGTGCTCGGCGCCGGGGCGCTGGTGGCGTTCCTCGGTGACGTCCTCGGCCACGAGCAGGTGCGCGTCCGCCAGGCTGTTGGCGGCCAGCCAGTCGGAACGTTCGACGGCGGCGCCCAGGTGAGGCCCGATGGGCTGCTCAATGGGGTACGTGATTTCCTCGAAACGGCTGATGGAGGCCGCGCCGGGTCCCGCGCCAGATCCAGCCACCGGCGGCCGGCGCAGCCAGATCATCCCGAAGCCGATCCCCGCCACCTTCCGTGAGGCGAAGTCCGCGAGGTAGGCGGCGTAGGCGTCCCGGTAATGCTTCCGGTCGCGGGATTCGGACGCGTCCTGCAGCCATGTTTCGGCGTACTGCTCCGGGCCCACCTGCTCGCGCTGGATGAACCAGGCGTCCGCGTCCGGACCGGTCCAGCTCCGGGGCCGTTCGTGCCACTCGGTCCCGGCGGGAATCTCCCAGTTGCCCAGCAGCTGCGCGGTGCCGCCGGGGGCCAGGACACCGGGCAGGGCTGCCACGAGCGAGGACACAATCTCATCGCCGGGCAGGCCGCCGTCGCGGTACGTGAACTGCCCGGACGCGTGCTCGCCCAACGTCCGCGGCGTGATGACGAACGGCGGGTTGGACACCACCAGCTCGAATTCCTCTCCGGCCACCGGTTCCAGGAGCGACCCCAGCCGCAGGCTCACCCGGTCCTCCAGACGCTCCGGGTCCAGGTGCAACGCCCGGGCATTCAGAAGGAGGTTGAACCGGGTGAAAGCCAGCGCCCGCGCGGAGATGTCCGTGGCCGTGACGTGCTCGGCATGGTGCAGGAGGTGGAAGGACTGGATGCCGCAGCCCGTCCCTAGGTCCAGCGCTCTGGCCACATGCCGCCGGACGGTGGTCTGCACCAGGGTGGTGGACGCCTGCCCGATCCCGAGCACATGGTCATGCCGCAGGACCCCGGCCTGCTGGTGCGCGGCGAGGTCGCTGGCCACCCAGAGTTCGGCGCCGCCGCTGCCGTCCTCATTGGAATCCCAGCCGTACGGCCGCAGATCGGCCTTTGCCTGCAGCAGGTCCTGCCCCGACTCATCAGCGCCGGGCACGGGCTCAACCAGCCCCAACTCCACCAGGCCGTTGGCCCGGATCCCCGGCAGGGCGGCGTCGAGCGTGTCCCGCTTTTGCGGTTCCGCCAGGAGCCAGAGACGTACGACGGCGGCCAGCGCCGCCGTCGTCGTGTCACCGTTGGCAGGGTCACCGTTCGTGGCGTTTTCGGTGGCGAGCAGCGCCGGGATGAGCTGGTCCCGGTTCAGCGAACGGTAGGCCGACTCGCCCAGGAGCGCGGCCACGCCGTCGAGCGTGTACCCCACCCGGCGCAGGTCTGCGGCGAGCGCAGTCAGCAGTCCGGGGAGGTCGCTGCGCGGAGCATCGGGGGTGTTGCCGGCCAGGAAGAGTGTGGAATCAGTCACTGCCCAAGTCTATTGGCGGGCCGACTTCCGGCTGACGGGCTACAGGTTCTCCGCTGCGTAGATCTTCAGGGCATCCCGGACGAACCCGGCACCGTCGGCACCCCCGTAGTTCTTGGCGAAGCGGGGGTCTGCAACGTACATCTCGCCAAGGCCGGTGACGTAGCCCTTGACGTCACGTTTGCCGGCGTCATCTTTGCCGCGGGCGTCCGACGCCGGCGTGCCGGGGATGCCGGTCAGCCACTCGACGTGCCGCTTGGCGAGGGTCTGGGCCTCCGCGCTGTCCGGTGCGATGCCGGCCGTGGCGGCGGCGATCCAGTCCGCGCCGAGCTGCTGCGAGCGCTGCTTCCACGCGGCCTTTTCCTCGGCGCTCATGTTGCGCCACCATGAGTCCCCCTTCGCGTAGGCGTCCTTGCCCCAGCGTTCCTCCACTTCGTCCTTGTACTGCGTGTGGTCGAAACCGTTGAACATGTCTTCTGCCATGATTTCGCCACCTCCTTTCACTGCTTCGATGGTTTGGGTGACCGACGCGATCTGCCGCGCCAGCCTGTGCTGTTCCTGCTTGAGCCATTCGAGATGCCCGGTGAGTGCTTTGGCCGCGTCCGTTTCGTCGTCGAGCACCTGGCTGATCACCGGCAGGCCCAGCCCCAGCCCGCGCAGGAGAAGGATGCGCTGGAGCTGCACCAGGGCGGCCTGGTTGTAATAGCGGTAGCCGTTGTGGCCGATTCGGCTCGGTTTGAGCAGGCCGATGTCGTCGTAGTGACGCAGCGTCCTGCTGGTGGTGCCTGCGATCCGGGCTATGTCCTGGATGGACCAGTCCATGCGCTCCTCCTTCCCGCGGCTGATATTTCAACGATAGATGTTGACGTAGCGTCAAGGTCAAGGGGGGTTGGATCACGGAGCGCGGCGGGCGCCGGGTAAGTTGGACGCATGGCTCTTTTTCCTTCCTCCATGCCGCGCGCCCTTTCCGCCGTGGTTGCAGCCGCTGTCCTGCTGGGCGTGTCCGGCTGCGCGCAGAAACTGTCTGTGGAGAACACTGATGTGCCGGCCTGGAAGGCCACGGCCCTGCCGTCGGCCAGCGGCATCCTGGCCGAGGATGCCGGCAAGATTCTCAATGCCCGGCCGGTGGACCATACGGAGTACGTACCGGCCGGGAAGTACACGCTGACGCTGGTCTGCGATGGGGGCGGCAAGGCATTCCTCGCCGTGCGGTCCGGAAACAAGGAGATCGCGGACCTCGGGGCGGCCTGTTACGGCACCGCTGAGTCCCGCAAAATCACACTCACCGAATCCGGACCACTGCAGCTAAGCGCCTCCAGCGTGGACGCGCCGCTGATCTACGCCTACCAGTTGGTGACGGCAGGCTAGCATCGGCCGACGCCTCGAGAAGGCCACTGCTGCACCGTCTGCCAGCCCTGCCGCCACTGCAGCAGGTAGCGAAACCCCCTAGTTTTTCAGACCCGGGCCAGGCTCTGGATTGCCGCCCGAACCGGGCATAAAGTCAAAGTATGCCCGCAACGCAGGGGGCGCCTCCGCCCCGCACGGCGGTACTTCGGCCGGGCCGTTACCCGTCGCGGCCGGTCTCTTTGCGCACCCGGACCCAGACCGCCGTCGCACGCTGGACTGCGGGCGCCCTGGTGGCCGGAGCGGCGCTCGCCGGGTGTGAGTACAGCTACGACGAAGGGTGGCGGCCAGCGGAGGGCGCCCCCGTTGCGCCTGCCGTGACCGAACCCGGGCCGCCCGCTGATTCATGGCAGAACGATCCCGTCAGCGAGGCAGGCATGCAGGCCTGGCTGACGGAGTCCCAGGTGGGGCCCGGCCTGCAGGTGGTGCACAGGGACTTCGGCCTGTTGCGGGCGGAGGAAGTCCGGACCGGCGCCACGGCGCCGCTGTCCTCCGGAACCTACGTGCTGGTGCTGGTGTGCCGGAGCCAACGGCGGGTCGACTTCAAAGTCCGCAATGATGAATTCACCATGGTGGACCTCAGCCTGCTCTGCGGGACCCGGCGCGAAAGCGTGATCTACCTGGCCTCGGAAACGGTGCTGCGTTTCGAGGTGGACGCGCAGTCCGCCGCCAATTTCGCGTACCGGCTGTCAAGGAGCTGAACCTTCCCTATCGCTCAGGCCGCGCAGCCTTCGGGGCAGCGCAGTGTCTCCGGGCTGGCGGCGCACTCGGCGCAGTACAGGGTTAGCGTGCGGCAGCTGGGGTTGGAGCAGTTCTCAAATTTGCTGGTGGGCGCGGCGCAGCGGACGCACTCACCGATGGTTTTCGCGTCCTGGCTGAACTCCAGGTGCATACGCTTATCGAAGACGTAGAGCGAGCCTTCCCAGAGGCCCTGGTCCTTGAACGTTTCGCCGTAGCGGACGATGCCGCCGTCGAGCTGGTAAACCTGCTTGAAGCCGCGGTTCACCATCAGGCTGGAGAGCACTTCGCAGCGGATGCCGCCGGTGCAGTACGTGACCACCGGCGTGTCCTTGAGGGCATCGTACTTTCCGGAGTCCAGCTCCTTGACGAAGTCGTGTGTGGTGGCCACGTCGGGGACGATCGCGTCCTTGAACTTGCCGATTTGGGCTTCGAAGGCGTTGCGGCCGTCAAAGAACACCACGTCCTCGCCGGCCTGTTTCCGGGCCGCCACCAGTTCGTGCAGCTCTTCGGGCTTGAGATGGGTGCCGCCGCCCACCACGCCGCGCTCGTCCACCGTGAGCTCGCCGGGGGCGCCGAAGGAGACGATCTCGTCCCGGACCTTAACGCTCAGCCGCGGGAAGTCCTCCGCGCCGCCGTCGGACCATTTCACGTCGATGCCGTGGAAGCCCTTGTATTCGCGGGTGGTCTTGACGTATTGCTTGACCGCGACGATCTCGCCGCCCACCGTGGCGTTGATGCCGTCCTTGGAGATGAGGATGCGCCCGGTCAGTCCGAGCTTCTCGCACAGGGCACGCTGCCAGAGCCGCACCGCGTCCGGATCTGCGATGGGGGTAAAGCCGTAAAAGAGCACAATTCGGTTCAAAGCCACGTATTTAAGGGTACTTGTTTGGGGCGTGCCGGGCCCGCCGGCCTTAGTGGTGGTGTTTGCCTTGCCGCGACAGCAGCATCGCGCCTGTTCAGGGTCACGATCGCATAAGCAAGTCATATCGGGGCACCCAACCCCCTGTTGCTTGCGCCGGGGCTGGAATACCCTCATGACATGAGTCCGGACGCCTTGCTTGGAGACATCACACACCTTCTTGAAGTCTGGGTAGCCGGCTGGGCCGGCTGCCGCGGTTACCAGACATCAAGTGAGGGCCGCTTCCCCGCTGCACTGCGGGCCGACACCACCGGGGAATGGGAATACTTCGCCCACGACCCCTCCGATGACGAGTTCGCGGCCCTGGCTGCGAAGACCGCCGAGTCTCCGGCCAGAATCCTGACCATCCTCAGCAACGACGTCGCCCGCTTCAAGGACCTGGCCCAACAGCACGAACTGAATGTCACGTCCGCATCGCAGGCCATGATGATTGTGGACATGGCCACCCAGGATACGGAAGATCCGTGGCTCTCCGACGACGACCTGAACCTGGTCACTTCCGAACTCGACGGTGTCCACCACGCGGTGGTCCGCTCGGGTGACACGGTGGCGGCAAGCGGCAGGGTTTTTGTGGTGGGCGAGACAGCTGTATTCGACAAAATAGTCACCGGGCCGGCGTACCAGCGCCGCGGCCTGGGCAGCTTCATCATGAAGGCCCTGGCGGCGCAGGCCATCGGACCGGATGTTGAGAACGGCCTGCTGCTGGCCTCCCTCGACGGCCAGCAGCTGTATTCCCACCTAGGCTGGTCCACTGTTTGCCGCGTGCTGATGCTGTCCGTTTCCGACGAGGGCGCAGACCTTTCCGTGGGGTGATTTTTCCCCGGGTGAAAGAATGTTGGGGTGAACCCCCATGACTCCCTGATTCCGTTGCTGGGCCGAGGCCCGGACCCGGAACAGCTGCGTCATGTCCGCACCATTCCCGCCCGCCACGCGATCCACGAACCGTGGCCGGACTGGGCACATCCCGATCTTGTGGCCGCTTACGGCTCCCTGGGCATCCACGAGCCGTACCGGCACCAGATCCAGGCCGCCAACCTGGCCCACAGCGGCGAGCACGTGGTCATCGCCACCGGCACCGCCTCGGGTAAATCCCTTGCCTACCAGCTGCCGGCACTGGACGCCATCCACCGCTCCGAGCTGCGCGTCCTGTCCGAACCCGGAAAGATTCACGACGACGGCGCCGTGACGCTTTATCTCTCGCCCACGAAGGCGCTGGCTGCAGACCAGCTCGCAGCCATCCGTTCTTTGAAGCTGCCCACCGTGCGTGCCGAGACGTACGACGGCGACACCGACCCCGCGTCCCGCCGCTGGATCCGGGACCACGCCAATTTCATCCTCGCGAATCCGGATATGCTCCACTTCGGTATCCTTCCCAATCACGCCTGGTGGGCCAGTTTCTTCCGGCGGCTGCGGTATGTGATTGTCGATGAAGCCCACAGCTACCGCGGAGTGTTCGGCTCTCATGTGGCCAACCTGATGCGCCGGTTGCGCCGCATCTGCGCGTACTACGGTGCCGGGACGTCCCACCCCGGGCCGGTGTTCATCGCGGCATCCGCGACGGCGTCGGAGCCGGGCACCTCGTTCGGCCGCCTGATCGGGGCGCCGGTCCAGGCCGTCGCCGAGGACTGCTCCCCGCACGGTTCCACCACCGTTGCATTCTGGGAGCCTGCGCTGACCGAGCTGAAGGGCGAGAACGGGGCCAGGGAGCGCCGCACCGCCGTTGCTGAAACGGCTGACCTGCTGGCTAACCTGGTCTCGTCCCGGATCCGGACCATCGCTTTCATCAAGTCCCGCCGCGGTGCGGAGACGATCTCGTCCATCACCAAGCGTCTCCTGGCCGAAGTGGATCCCAGCCTTCCGCAACGCGTGGCCGCCTACCGGTCCGGCTACCTTCCGGAAGAGCGGCGGGCCTTGGAAAAGGCCCTGAGGTCCGGCGAACTGCTGGGTGTCTCCAGCACGTCCGCCCTTGAGCTGGGAATCGACATTTCCGGGCTGGATGCCGTCCTGGTGGCGGGTTGGCCAGGCACCAGGGCGTCGCTGTTCCAGCAGATTGGCCGGGCAGGGCGCGCGGGACAGGACGCCATCGCAGCGTTTGTGGCCAGCGACGATCCGCTGGATACCTACCTGGTGAACCATCCCGAGGCGATCTTCGACGTGTCTGTCGAGGCGACGGTATTTGATCCTTCCAATCCGTATGTGTTGGGGCCGCACCTTTGTGCCGCCGCTGCAGAGCTCCCGCTGGGCGTGGCTGAGCTCGGCCTCTTCGGCGGCACGTCCGAGAAGCTGCTGGGGCAGCTGGTGGCGCAGGGCTACCTGCGGCGCCGGCCGGCGGGCTGGTTCTGGACCCACTCCCAGAGCGCTGCCGCCATGGTGAACCTCCGGGCGGACGGCGGCGGACCGGTGAGTATCGTCGACGCCGACACCGGCTCCCTGCTCGGGACCATGGACTCGCCGCAGACGCATTACCAGGCGCACACGGGGGCCATCTACGTGCATCAGGGGGACAGCTATGTGGTGGAGGACCTGAACGAGGACGAGCACTGCGTGGTGGTCCGGCGGGCCAACCCGGACTACTACACAACGGCCCGCGACGTGACCCAGATTGAGGTGCTCGAAACACTCCGGACTGAGCAGTGGGGCGATGTTGCCGTGCACTTCGGTGATGTGAAGGTGACAACGCAGGTGGTTTCCTTTCAGCGCAAGGCCTTAATTTCGAACGAAATCCTCGGTGAGGAACCTCTGGAACTGGGAGCCCGGGACCTGTTCACCAAGGCCGTCTGGTTTGTGGTGGAGAACCGCTCGTTGACAGGTGCGGGGCTGATCGAGGCCCAGTTCCCGGGGGCACTTCATGCCGCCGAGCACGCAGCGATCGGACTGCTGCCGCTGGTGGCCTCCAGCGACCGCTGGGACATCGGCGGAGTGTCCACAGCCATCCATGCCGACACGGGCGTGCCCACCATCTTTGTGTATGACGGGCACCCCGGCGGTGCCGGATTCGCCGAACGCGGCTTCGACAAGGCAAAGGTGTGGCTCTCCGCGACGCGCGACGCCATCAAGGCGTGTGAGTGCGAGTCGGGCTGCCCGTCGTGTGTCCAGTCCCCCAAATGCGGGAACAAGAACAA
>DIZT01000253.1 GCA_002427975.1 Micrococcaceae bacterium UBA6021
GGTTCGACCCTGAGCGTAACGTCAGTGATGGCCGTGAATGTCTCGCCTTTGGGCGTGAGGTAACGCTTGGTCAACCCGACGATGTCGATACCTGCGCCTTCGACTCTCTCGGGGGCCGCGGGCGGCCGGTGGGGATGGTTAGCATCCATGTTGCTAAGACCTCTCTGTCTTTCCGTTCATGTGAGCGCTGATGACGAGACACGACGTTGGGGTGTCGTGGAATCGAGACGGTTCGATGGTTCTTTTCCGGTTCAGCGGTATTGGGAGACTGCGGTTTTGGTTGGGAAGGTTCGGGCACGCTGCCAACTTCGGGCCCCCTCGTTACCGGTCCAGGGTCGGGGCCGTGGACCTGAATGGCCGGTAGGCCGGAACGCCGGCCGTGCGGCTGATTCCTTGTCGGTCTGACTACGTTGTCACTTGGATCCCTTCCCGGGGAGTTACCTTCCTGCGTGATGTGGATCACCGGAACTATGTCAAGCTTAGAAAGTGACCGTTCGTGCCAGAAGACTTCAGTAAGATGTGCGCCTTAACAGCAAAAGTGCACGTTTTGTGCGTTTTCTGCCACAGGGTAAATGCCCGGCCGTGGTGACGAACCCGGTGAGGCATTTGTCAGTGGCACAGCGCTTCCGGGGCGGTGTCCATTCATCGACCCTGACCACCCAGATCCTTCTGGGCTCGCTCTCGCTGCTGTTGCTCACGATGGTCCTGGGCGGGTTTCTGTTCACGATGATCAGCAATCAGACCCTGGAGTGGCAGTACCAGTTGCGCGCCTTGGGCATCGCGAGCACCACTGCGCAGATGCCGGAGATCCGCTCGGCCCTGGCAGCAAAGGATCCCCAGCACATCATCGACGGGCTCGCCCGGGCGATCTCGGGCGATGACGTAGACGCATTGTGTGGCGGTCCTTTCGATGTGGCCGTGAACTGCATCACGTAATCTTTAAAAGGAGCACAGGAAGGGGATGAGAATGACCACAGAGTTTCGCGGCTTGCGAGTGTTAACAGGGACCATTAACGTTTTGTGCATTCTGATCACCCGCCGCTCCAGCCCTGTGGTGGAAGCCCTGTGAAATTCCGTGGACCGCGGCTGAAAGCGAAGCCGCTCGCAACGAGCATCCTGGTGTGGGTCCTGTGCATCCTGGTGCTTACCGTGACGCTCGGCGGCTTCCTCTACAGCCGGATCAGCAACGAATCCCTGAGCCGCGAGTATCAATTGCGGGCCTTGGGAATCGCCACCACCGTGGCCCAGATGCCCGAGGTTGTGGCAGCGGTGCAATCCGGTGACCCCCAGCATGTTCTCCAGGGTCTGGCCACCCGGGTCCAGGCCCAAGCCCAGCCCGACTATGTGGTGGTCTCTGACCGGAACGGGGTCAGGTATTCGCATCCAAACCCGGATCTGATCGGAAAAACCCTGGAGGAGCCTGTGGCCGTCCTGGACGGCCAGAGCCACGTCGGCACTGACAGCGGGAGCCTGGGCGCCTCGGCCAACGCCAAAGCACCCATCCGCGCCGCGGACGGCAGCATCATCGGGCAAGTGTCAGTGGGCATTCTCGAGACAGTGGAAAACGACGAAGTGACCCAGCAGATCTGGCTGATCGCGGCATATTCGGCCGTGGTTCTGCTGATCAGCGGTGCCGGTTCAATGTTGCTCGCGCGCCGCATCAAAAGGGTCACCTTCGATCTTGAGCCAGCGGAAATCGCTTCCCTGCTGCAGGAACGCGAGGCCCTTCTGCATGGCATCAGGGAGGCAATGATAGGCGTTGACGACGACGGCTGCGTCACCGTGATCAACGCCGAAGCCCGGCGGCTGCTGCATCTGGACGGAAGCATCCTGGGCGAACGCCTTGAGGGCCTGGTTCCCGCTGGACGGCTGCGGGATCTCCTCAGCGGAAAGGTAGCCGGCGCCGACCAGGTGGTCATTACCGACGACGCGCTGCTGGTAGTGAACCGGATGCCCGTCAACCTGGCCGGCCGAAGCATCGGCGCGGTAGTGACCCTCCGCGACCGCACGGAGGTGGAGGACCTGGTCCGGGATCTGCGGTCCGTGCGGGGATTGATGGAGGCCCTTCGGGCGCAGGAGCACGAGTACGCCAACCGGCTTCATGTGGTGGACGGACTGCTGGAGATGGGCGAGCTGGACAAGGCCCGAAGTTTCGTCTCAACCATCTCGGACACGTCCCGTTCCCTGGGTGAGGGGCTGCGCGCCCGGCTCGAACCGCCGGAGCTGGCCGCGCTGCTGTTCGCAAAGATCACGGTGGCAGCCGAGCAGGACGTACTCGTAACGGTCACCGATGACTCACAACTCCGGCAGCCCTTCCTGGAGACCCAGGCCCTGGTGACCATCATCGGCAACCTCCTGGACAACGCCGTCGACGCCGTCGCCGCAGCGCCGGCCCCTCGCCAAGTGACCATCCATCTGGAGGACTCGTCCGGAATCTTCATCTCGGTGACCGACAGCGGGCCTGGCGTCCCGGCGTCGAAAGTCCACGAGGTCACCACCGACGGCTTCACCACCAAAGACAGCCAGCCGGGTATGCGGCGCGGGATCGGCCTGGCGCTCGTGGCGCGGATCGTTCACCGGTCAGGGGGGACAATGGATGTGTTCCCTGGCCCGGGCGGCCGGTTCGAGGTTTGGATCCCGGCACCCGAGGTTGACGAACCACTGCCCAACCCCTTCCCTGCAGAAATGAAAAACGTATGATCCGCACCTTGGTGGTCGATGATGACTACCGCGTCGCACGCATTCACGCTGCCCGCGTGGCAAGGATTGAAGGCTACGAGTGCGTGGGCGAAGCCCACACCGGCGCCGAGGCGAGGGAAGCGATCGCCAGGCTGAAGCCGGACCTGCTGCTCCTTGACGTGTACCTCCCGGATGAGGACGGGATCAGCCTCCTGCGGTCCCTGCATGACCAGGGGGAGGAAGTGGACGCCATCATGATCACGGCGGCCCGGGACATCGAAACTGTCCGGGCGGCAAAACGTGGCGGGGCGGTGTACTACCTGGTCAAGCCCTTCGGCTTCGAGCAACTGCAGGCCCAACTGGACGCCTACAGGGTCTTGAAGCAGGAATCGGAGTCCCGGACGGTGGCCGACCAGGCCGCCGTCGACCAGCTTTTTGGCCTGCGGAGCCCGCGCCGTCCGCAGCCGCCCTCACGGCGGCTGCCGCCAACGATGCAGAAAGTACTGGACGCGATCACCAACGACGCCGGGCCCCTGAGCGCCAGCGACATTTCGGACAGCATCGGCATCAGCAGGCCCACCGCCCAGCGCTACCTCAGCGAACTCGAACGCAAGGGACACATCCAGCTGCACCTCGTTTATGGCAGCACAGGAAGGCCGGTCAACACTTATTTGCCGCGGCGGGGCTAGCTAGTTCTTGGCGCGCGCCTGAACCAGGTTCGCGAACGGCAGCCGGCCGTGGTCCGCGACGAAAGCCGCGTGGTATTTTGCTTCGGCGTCATTTACCTCATCGGCCGGCACCTCTTTCCACGCGATGATGAGTTCGTCCGTGTGGGTCAACTGCCAGATGAGCCGGCCGTCCCAATGGCCCGGCGGCAGGCCCCGCCCGAAGTCCAGGAACTCCTTGATCTGATTCCGGAGGCCGCGGTTGCCCTTGCTTCCGGGCCCGGCTTTGCCAACGTAGAGAATGTCCGCGCCGTCCACCCATTCCGCCAGAATGGCTTCCGCAGGAAGGGTGGGATTCTTTTTCTTGAAGGTCCCGGCCCTGCTGATCTTCAGGAAGTGCGGCTCGAACTCGTTCGGCCGCAGGACGGCGAACACGCCAGTGCCCTG
>DIZT01000242.1:0-222 GCA_002427975.1 Micrococcaceae bacterium UBA6021
TCCAGTGCTGGCCGATGGCCGAACCGGCGTAGGGAGCCAGGTACTTGAAGCCTGCGGGGTCAGACGCGGGGGAAGCCACAATGGTGGTGTATTCCAGTGCGCCGTTGTCCTCAAGGGTCTGACGGACAGCCGCGATGGTAGATGCCTTCTGACCGATTGCCACGTAGATGCAACGCACCTGCTTGGTCACATCGCCGGAAGCCCAGTTGGCCTTCTGGTTGA
>DIZT01000242.1:297-14492 GCA_002427975.1 Micrococcaceae bacterium UBA6021
GTCTGGCGGTCACCGATGATCAGCTGGCGCTGGCCGCGGCCGATCGGAATCATGGCGTCGATAGCCTTCAGACCGGTCTGCATCGGTTCGTGGACCGACTTGCGCTGGGTCACGCCGGGCGCCTGGAGTTCCAGTGCACGGGTGGTTTCGGCCTTGATTTCGCCGAGGTCGTCGATGGGCTGGCCCAAGGGGTCAACCACGCGGCCGAGGAAGGCGTCGCCTACCGGTACGGACAAAACCTGACCCGTACGGTGGACTTCCTGGCCTTCTTCGATTCCGGTGAAGTCACCGAGGACGATGACACCGATCTCGCGAACGTCAAGGTTCTGGGCCAGGCCCAGGGTGCCGTCTTCAAAGCGAAGCAGCTCGTTCGCCATGACCGAGGGAAGGCCCTCAACACGGGCGATGCCGTCACCTGCGGTTGTTACACGGCCAACCTCTACGCGCTCGGCGTTTCCGGGTTCGTAGGACGCCGCGAACTCGTTCAACGCATTACGGACGTCGTCGGCGTTGATGGTCAATTCGGCCATCTGCAGTCCCTGCTCTCCTGTTTTCGTGATCATCGTTGCTCACAATGACCGGGGTTTCGTTTCGTTAAGTTGTGCTTGTCCGGCTAACCGGCCAGTTGGCGGTGAAGCTGGCCCAGCCGGCTGACAACCGAAGCGTCTAGCACTTCGTCACCCACCTGGACACGGATTCCGCCGATCAGTCCAGGATCAACAGTGATGTTGACCTTGAGCTCGCGACCGTACAGGGCGTTAAGCCCTGCCTGGAGGCGCGCGAACTGCGTCTCCGTCAAGGGACGGGTGACGCTGACCGTTGCAATCCAGCGCTGCTGGCGCTTGGCTGCCAGCTCGGCGAACCGGGCTACGAGCTTGGTCGGCTTGATGCCGCGGGGCTGCGATACTGCCTGCCCAATGAGGACTTTTGCTTCCTCGCTGGAACCGGGATGCAGCTTCTGCGCCAAACCGATCTTCGCGGCGGCACTGGCCTGCGGCTCCGACAGAGCACGTTGTACCTCATGGTTGGAGGCAACGGTCTGGTTGAAGGAGAACAGATCGTTCTCCAGTTCTTCCAGCCCAGAGATTCCGGAGGCAGAAACGGCCGACTTGTTTTCAGCAACGGCAATAACCACCGTTGCGGCAAGCGTCTCGAGTGCATCGCCGATATCTCGGGCTGATGCCCAGCGTGAACTGGCCAGTCCGCCCGCGATGTCCGCAGCATCAGCGGAGACTTTTCCGCCAACAAGCTGCTTGACCAGCGCCGACTTCTCGTCGCCGGTGCGGGACGGGTCAGTCAGGGCGCGGCGCAAGCCGGCAGAGCTGTCCACCGTTCCCAGGATTCCGAAGAGTTCCTTTGCCAACTCCAACGAGGCCATCGGAAGCTTGGCTTCCAGTTTGGTCAGCGCGGTGGTCAGCGATTCGCTCGATACACCTGACATTACTTAGCTGCACCTGCGTTCTGGTTCTCCAGATCTGCCAGGAAGCGGTCAACCACACGGGCCGAACGCTCGTCATCGTTGAGGGCTTCGCCAACGATGCGGCCTGCCAGCGTGGCTGCCAGCGTGCCTACCTCGGAGCGCAGGGACACAACTGCGGCCTGGCGCTCCGATTCGATCTGCACGTGTGCCTGGGCAGTGATACGGGCAGACTCAGCAGCGGCCTTTTCCTTCAGATCAGCAAGGATCAGCGCGCCTTCTGCACGGGCTTCCTCGCGGATGCGGTTGGCTTCTGCGCGGGCGTCCGTGAGCTGCTGCTTGTACTCTTCGAGGGCGGCTGATGCTTCTGCCTGGGCCTTTTCAGCCTTGGCAATGCCGCCTTCGATTGCCTCTGCGCGCTCTGCAAACGTCTTTTCGAACATCGGGACAACGAACTTGACCACGATGAACATGAGGACAGCAAAGCCGACGAGGACAACGCCCATTTCCCAGACGTTGGGCACCAGTGGGTTAGTCTCGCCCGCAGTGGCGGCTGAGATGATCACCTGGTTCATAATTCACCCGTCCTTTTCTACTCGGTTCTGGATGTTCGCTAGGTTCTGAAGGTTTACTTGAGAACGAAAGCGAAGACCAGGCCGAGGATGGCGAGGGCTTCAGTCAGCGCGAGGCCGAGGAATGCGATCGGCTGCAGGACGCGCTGGGCTTCCGGCTGACGTGCCACACCGTTGATGTAAGCGGCGAACACGAGACCCACACCGATACCACCGCCGATTGCGGAGAGGCCGTAGCCGATGAGGTTGAGGGAGCCGTTGATGGAGCCTTCCATTTTTCTTCCTTTCAAGATGCCATCTGTGTGGCAGGTTGTTTGGGTTGCTTCATCCCCGTAAGGGGAAGTTTGTGGTTGCCTTAGTGGCTGTCCGCGTGCAGCGCGCCTTCAATGTAGATGGCGGTAAGCAGCGTGAACACATAGGCCTGCAGGGCCATGATCAGGGCCTCAAGCATGTACATGGCGACCGAGCCTGCCAGCACCAGCACGGAGGCTCCCTTGAGCAGGACGTTTTCCTGCATGATCAGGAACTCGATGCCAGAGCCGGCGATCATCACGATCAGGTGTCCTGCCAGCATGGTGGCGAAGAGACGCAGGCTGTGCGTGACAGGCCGGACCATGAAGTTCGAGATGATCTCGATGGGGATCACGATCGGGAGGATGTATATCGGGACGCCGGAGGGGACAGTGGCCAGCTTGAAGTACTTAAGGCCGCTCTTCCGGATGCCGATGGCAATCCAGGTGATGTAAACAATTCCTGCGAGCACATAGGCGCCGCCGACATGCGAGAAGCTCGGGAGCTGGATCACCGGGATGGCGCCGTAGATGTTGTTCACCAGGATAAAGAAGAAGAGGCTGAACAACAGCGGGACGTACTTCATGAAGTCTTTGCCGCCGATAATGTCTTTGGCAATGCCGTTTCGGACAAAGCCATAAGCCATTTCACCAGCGAACTGGAGCTTGCCGGGGACAAGCTGCTGCTTCCGTGCAGCTAGCAGAAAGAATGTGGCGATAATGACGACCGACAGGATTACCAGCAGCATCTGCTTGGAGAATCCGTCCGCCGCCCCCCACGGCAGGATTGCCGGCAGGTGCAATTGTTCAATTCCAGGAGGATTGAACTCTCCTGAATCTTGGGCCGGGAGCGCAAGCGCGATCAACGCGATTCCTCTCTGCAGTGTCCATCATTGGGCGTTGGCCGGGGGCCTGCGGATTTGCGCTCCGCTGTTCCCCGTGTGAAATTATTGGTCATTTGTGTTTCCGTCCGCGGACGGGCCGCTGTCTGCGCCGCTCTTACCGTCCATGTTTCTGGAACTGGTAAGGCCATGCATGTGGGAAAGATAAAATCCTCCGAGAGCTCCAAGCAGAGCGCCTGCGAGCACGATCCAGCGGGTTCCCCACAGATTATCCAGACCCCACCCTATCAAACTCCAGACGATGATTCCGCCAATTATGTAGCTGAAGACGGCCATCCCGGCGTTGTATCCGCCGTCGGTATTTTCTGCCGGGACTCCCGGTGCGGAACCCGATTTTGCGGGTGTCGAAGAGCCATCGATTGCTGCTCGCTTGCGGTCACGCATCGCTCGGCTCCTCAGGCTCGGGGTCGTTGTAGATCTGCAGCCGCGCCTTGCTGAACGCGTAAATCTCTGCGGCCTGCCACAGGACCACCGTGGCCACAGCACCGATGACAAACCATCGGCTGAGGAGCCAGGCAGGTGCACCGATCACAAAAAGGACAACAGCGAAGCCCACTACTTTGATGAAGTAGGTGGCCACGAACATACCGATTGCGCCGGATGGGTTGCTGCGTCCCATGAAGTGGCCCACGAGCAGGCTGATGGCGAAGAACAGCATCACCAGCAGGCCGCCAAAGGTGCTCGACAGGATACCTGCGGCGCCATCCAGGATGACGGCCGCAATTCCGGTCAGGACAAGCGCACCGGCACCGGCAGCTGAACTGACCAGCAGGAGGCGGAGCCACAGTGACCTGGTGGGGCCAGAGACACCAACGGGTCCGTTACCGGACGCACGTCCGGGTTCGGCGTTGGAGGTCATGAGATCCCAATCGTCGGCGCCCTGGGGCTGGGTGGAGGGCAGCTTGGGCTGCCCCTGAATTCTACACGAGATAGAAATAAATCCGAACTCCGGTTAGGCGGGCGACTGGTCGCTGTGGCGGCGCAGGTAAGGCCAGGCCGTGACGAGGCCCATGACCAGCGTGGCGAAGATATCCACGGCCAACACCACATGCCAGGGAAAGACCGCAAAAGCCAGTCCCCCGAACGACAGGACCACGGTCCACAGGTACATGAGGATCACGGCCGTCCGGTGCGAGTAGCCGATATCGAGCAGTTTGTGGTGGAGGTGGCCGCGGTCAGCGGACCAGGGCGAACGGCCGCGGGCCGTCCTGCGCACCACTGCCAGGCCGAGGTCGAGCAGCGGGAGGAAGAGCACGGCGAACGGCAGGAGGATCGGAATGACGGTGGAGATACCGTTGGCGCGGTCGTACAGCCCGGAGGTGATCTGACCGGTGGACACGATGCCGGCGGAGGCCATCAGCAACCCGAGCAGCATGGCCCCGGAATCGCCCATGAAGATTTTGGAGGGGAACCAGTTGTGCGGCAGGAAACCGATGCAGCTGCCCACCACCACGGCGGTGAGGAGCGTGGCCAGGTCCGAATAGTCCAACAGGACGGCGTTCCGGTGCACCCAATAGGCGGTGAAGAAAAACGCGCTGCCGCCAATGATGGCCACGCCGGCGGCCAGGCCGTCCAGGCCGTCAATGAAATTGAAGGCGTTCATAGTGGTAACGATGAGCCCGGCCGTCAGCACTATGCTCAGCGGTTCGCTGTGGACAAAGATCGGTTCCGGGACAAAGGGAATGACGGTCATCCGGACGCCCCAGAGGGCCACCACCAGGGCTGCCGCGCTTTGCCCGATGAGCTTCACCCACCAGCGGATGTCCAGCAGGTCATCCGCTATCCCCACCACCACGATCAGCGTCGCGCCGGCAAGGACGCCCCACGGCGAGAAGTTGTTTCGGTAGATGTCCTTCACGAAGAAGGACTGGCTGGCCACGATGAGGGCCACCAGCACGCCGAGGAAGATGGCTACACCACCCAGCCTGGACACCGGCGTCGAATGCATGTCGCGGCTGCGGATGGGCGCGTGGAGTTCGAGCCGGTTGCCGATGACCCGGGCACCCCAGGTGGCCGAGTAGGACACGACGGCAGCCGTCAGGCCCATGAGCAGGTACATAATCATGCGATGGCGGCCGTTTCGTCGGTGTGCGGCGCAACCCGGCGGGCGGGCACAGGCATGGATAACAGCCCGAACAGGTGGTCCTCGATCGATGGGCTCACTTGCCGGGAATCTGACTTTCGATAAATGAAACTTCTCCGTCGCCGGGCGCGCAGCAGGCAGTGCTTGGTGCCTAACAGGGCTGTATTACAGTGGACTCTAGTCAAGATACTAGCGCCAACGGCTCCATGGCTTCGCGCCACACTGGCGCATTGCGAGCGGGGAATCCCCTGAAGGCCATGCTGAAAGGAATCCCCATGACCGTCCGGGTTGCAGTTGCCGCCGTGACATTCAACCGTCATAAAGAGCTGTCCGTCCTGCTGGACGCCATAAATGCGCAGTCCGCGGCCGTGGAAACCATCTGCCTTGTCGACAGCGGCACGGAGCCGGCCCGCGACGTTGCCGCGCGGCATGCGAATGTCGATTACGTCCGTTCCGAAGCGAATCTCGGCGGGGCCGGTGGCTTTGCCCTTGCCGCGCTGAAGGCGGTGGCCAGCGGCGCCCGATGGATCTGGATGATGGACGACGACGCCGAGCCGGCAGATCCCGAATGCCTGGCCACTCTGCTGCGTGAGGCGGAGGCCCGCGACCTTGAAGCCGTTGTCCCGTTGGTGGTTGCCCCGGGCCATCCCGACCGGCTGTCCTTCTTCTTCCGGCTGGACGGGAAGGTCACCCACGATCGGGCCGAACTGGAAAAAGTCGGCTTCCTGCCCAACGACGGACACTTCTTCAACGGTGCCTTGATCCGGTCCGACGTGTTTTTCAAGGTGGGCCTGCCGGACATGCGCCTCTTTATCCGCGGCGACGAGGTGGACTTCACCATCCGCCTCCGCAAAGCGGGCATCCGGTTCGGCACGGTGACCACCACCGCCATCACCCACCCGCATGCATTTTCCGAGACGAAGCATGTCTTTGGTGCACGCTGGCATGTGATCGTGCCGGATTCGGCGTTCAAACGCTACTACTACTACCGCAACCGCGGGTACCTGATCCGGCGCTATTTCCGGGTTAAGTCGCTGGTGGCCGACGTCGGCGGTTACCTAGGCTATTTTGCGCAGCGCCGTGACCTGCCGGGACTGCTCGCCTGGGCAGGGTCCTTCACGAAGGGAATGCGGGCCAAGGGCTTCGCGCCGCTGGAGGACCAGAAGTTCTAGGGCGCGCGCCGGAGGCGGCGGCGGGCCAGCAGCCAGAGCAGCACCCACGGCTCGCCAAACACCCGGTACGCCACGCGGCGCGGATGCAGCAGCAGTCGCCACGCCCATTCCAGCCCGAGCCTCCCCAGCCAGCGGGGTGCAAGCTTCTGGATTCCGGCCATTTGCTCGATGGCACCGCCCACTGTGCAGTAGATGGCTGGCGGCAGCGAGCCGAGCCGTCGCTGCAGCACTGATTCCTGCAGCGGCATGCCCAACCCGAGCAGGACGAGCTGGGGTTGCTGCTCCGCGAGCCAGCCCACCGCGGCCGTTTCGACGTCGTCGTTCCAGCCTTCGCCGGGCAGCCCCGCCACCGTGGCTCCGGGAACAATGCTCCTGAGTTTTTCGACGGCCAGGGCGTTCGCCGCGGCGCCGGCGCCCAGCACCGCAATACGTTCGAGGCCGGCAACCTCGCCCAGGGACGGCAACCAGTCCGTGGAACCCAGCCGGTACTCCATGACCGGCCCCACGGCGTTGCCCGTCCGGCTCCACAGCCACAGCACCGGCGCCCCGTCCAGGAGCACCACGTCGCTGTCTTCATAAAGTGAGCGGAAGCCGGCGTCCGAATGTGCCAGCGTGACGCTGTGCAGGTTATGTCCGACGACGGTCCGCTTGGCCCCGTCGGCGACAAACCCCGCCAGCACCTCCAGCAGCTCGTCCACCTTGAGCGGCGTGGCGTCCACGCCAAGGACGGGGATGTGCTGGCGTGCCAGGCTCATCCGTCCGTCTCCCGGACCGGCGCGGCCGGCTGTTCAGGGGCTGGTTCGGGAGACTCCTCCTGTGCGTGATCCGCGTGCTCTTCAGGGCTCTCCCCGTCCTCAGCCATCGGAATTTCGCCCAGGCCCAGGACGCCCGGAACATGCTCCCGCAACCGTTCCAGGGACACTGCGCCGTTGCGCACTACCCGCAGGAGCGGCCCGGTGGCGTCCACGATCGTGGAGGGCACGGCGTCCGTTCCCTCCACGGGCCGGAAACCGCCTTCGAGGTAGACCTCCACCGACTCGGCGAGCTGGGCGCGTGCCTCGGCCGCGGTCTGTGCCGGCGGCTGGCCGGTCCGGTTGGCGGAGGAGACTGCCAGCGGCCCGGTCAGCGTCAGGAGTTCCTGGGCCACCTCGTCGGCGGGCATGCGAAGGGCCACGGTTCCCTGGGTCTCGCCCAGGTCCCAGTCAAGTGACGGCTGGGCGTGCAGGATCAGGGTCAGTCCGCCCGGCCAAAATGCCTCAGCGAGCTTGCGGGCATCGGCGGAAACATCCGTGGCCAGGCCGTCCAGGGCATTGATCCGGGGAATGAGCACCGGCGGCGGCATGGCGCGGCTGCGCCCTTTGGAGACCAACAGCATGGTGACGGCCTGCGGCGAGAAAGCATCGGCGGCAATCCCGTAGACCGTGTCCGTGGGGAACACCACGCACTTCTTTTCGCTGATGGCACGCTGGGCATGCTCCAGGCCCAGGGCGCGCTGATCCTCTGACGTGCAGTTATAGGTTGTGGTCACTGGCCTATTCTTTCATCACTCGTGGTGCGGGCCGGCAAGCACGGCGCTTGTAGCGCGCTCCTTGCCGTTGAGATCCAGATGTGTGGTGATCCCCGTCCAGACTCCCGTCCGGTTCATCATGGCGGCGATCCAGCCGGACTGGACCTCAGCATGTTCCATCACGAAGTAGCCGCCGGGAACCAGCAGCCGGGCAGCCGAGGCGGCCGCCGCCGTCGGGAGTTCCATGCCGTCCGCTCCCCCGCCGTACAGGGCTTCGGGAGGATCGTGCAGGGCAACTTCGGGTTCGTTCGGGATGGCTTCGGCGGGAATGTAGGGCGGGTTGGAAATCACGACGTCGAAAGTTCCGTTGAGTTCCGGCAGCGCGTTGCGCAGGTCCCCCAGCACCAGTTTGACTCCCAGCGGCGCCAGGTTCCTGGCTGCCCACGCATGGGCGAACGGACTGAACTCCACCGCGTGGACTTCAGCACCGGGCACCTCGTGGGCGATGGACCCGGCGATCGCGCCCGACCCCGTACCCAGGTCCACAATCCGCGGATGGGACATGCCCTTGACGTGGTCGATGACGAGCTGGACGACTGACTCGGTCTCCGGGCGTGGGATGAAGACCCCCGGACCGACGGCGAGCTCCAGGTACCTGAAGTGCGCCACTCCGGTGATGTGCTGGAGCGGGATCCGTTGGGCCCGTTCGGCGACAAGTTCGCCATAGCCCGCCGGCGCCGGGGTGTCCCCCAGCATCATGGCCCGGAGCCTGCCGAGCCCCACACCGAGCAGGTGGTCCGCCAGGAGTTCCGCATCGACGCGGGGGCTGGGAACCCCTGCGTCCCGGAGGATCGCCGTGGCCTCGCTGACGGCAGCCGCAAGGGACTGCTCCGACCCGTCTGTCATCGGCGCAGGGGGCTATTCGCCGATGGCGTCCAGGCGTGCCTGTTCGTCCATCTCGATGGCTGACTGGATGACCGGCTCCAGATCGCCGTTCATGACCTGGTCCAGGTTGTACGCCTTGTAGCCGGTGCGGTGGTCCGCGATCCGGTTTTCCGGGTAGTTGTACGTGCGGATGCGCTCCGAACGGTCCATGGTGCGGATCTGCGACTTGCGCTGGGCCGAGTTCTCGGCGTCGATGATTTCCTGCTGGTGGGCCAGGATGCGGGCGCGGAGCACGCGCATCCCTGCTTCGCGGTTCTGCAGCTGGGATTTTTCGTTCTGCATGGCCACCACGATGCCGGTGGGAAGGTGCGTGAGGCGGACAGCCGAGTCCGTGGTGTTCACGGACTGGCCACCGGGACCCGAGGACCGGTAGACGTCGATCTTGAGGTCGTTCTGGTTGATTTCAAGCTCTTCGGGCTCGTCAACTTCCGGCAGGACCAGGACGCCGGCAGCGGAAGTGTGGATGCGGCCCTGCGATTCGGTGACGGGCACACGCTGCACGCGGTGGACACCGCCTTCGAACTTGAGCCGCGCGTAGACGCCCTCGGCAGGATCGTTCGAGTTTCCCTTGACGGCCATCTGGACGTCCTTGTAGCCGCCCAGGTCGGATTCGGTGGCAGAAATAAGTTCGGTCTTCCAGCCGCGGGATTCCGCGTACCGGGTGTACATCCGCAGGAGGTCGCCGGCGAACAGGGCGGCTTCGTCGCCGCCTTCGCCACCCTTGACCTCAAGGATCACGTTGCGGGCGTCGTCAGGGTCCCGCGGAATGAGCAGCCGCCGCAGGTTGGCCGAAGCAGCCTCCATCGCAACTTCCAGCTCAGGCACCTCGGCTGCGAACTCCGGATCCTCCGAAGCCATCTCCGTCGCAGCAGCAAGATCATCCCGGAGGGCTTCCCACTTGTGATAGGCCTCAACAATGCCGTTCAGCTGGGCAGACCGCCGCCCCAGCTTCCGAGCCAGCCGCTGGTCAGCATAAACAGCAGGATCACCAAGCTGCGCCTGGATGGCATCATGCTCATCAAGCAGGCCCTGTACGGACTCAAACATTTGTCATTACCTTTCAACGCTCTGCGTATAAGTCTAGTAACGCAGACAGCGGGAGGTGACGGGCGGTCGCCGTCGTATATTTTTGCCGGCCAGGGAGTGCGGTCGATGACTCCCAACCTTCGCAAGCTCAGGTCGGGTCCCTCGTCATCTCCCTTGCGGGCCTGTCGGAGCGTTGCTGCTGACGTACGCAGTATGTCAGCAGCAACGCGAAGGGGCGGGGCCGGCAAAAATATGCGACGGCCCCACCCCAAACACAGCTACTTGTCGTTATCCGACTTTGCACCAAGCGTCGTCTTCTGGACCTGCATGAGGAACTCGACGTTGCTCTGGGTCTCCCGGATCTTGTTGGTCAGCAGCTCAAGGCTCTGTTGCGTTTCGAGTCCGGAGAGGACTCGGCGCAGCTTCCACATGATCTTGACTTCCTCGGGGGAAAGCAGGTTCTCTTCACGGCGGGTACCGGACGCGTTGACGTCCACGGCCGGGAAGATGCGCTTGTCAGCCAGCTGGCGGGACAGGCGGAGCTCCATGTTGCCGGTGCCCTTGAACTCTTCGAAGATGACCTCGTCCATCTTGGAACCGGTCTCGACGAGCGCGGTTGCCAGGATGGTGAGCGAGCCGCCGTTTTCGATGTTGCGGGCTGCACCGAAGAAGCGCTTAGGCGGGTACAGGGCTGCGGAGTCGACACCACCGGACAGGATGCGGCCGGAGGCCGGTGCTGCCAGGTTGTAGGCACGGCCCAAGCGGGTCATGGAGTCCAGGAGGACCACCACGTCCATGCCCATTTCCACGAGGCGCTTGGCGCGTTCGATGGAGAGCTCGGCCACGGTGGTGTGGTCATCGGCGGGACGGTCGAAGGTGGAGGCAATGACCTCACCCTTGACGGTGCGCTGCATGTCCGTGACTTCTTCGGGGCGTTCGTCAACAAGCACCATCATGAGGTGGACCTCAGGATTGTTGGTGGTGATCGCGTTGGCGATGGACTGCAGGATGAGCGTCTTGCCGGCCTTCGGCGGGGAGACGATCAGGCCACGCTGGCCCTTGCCGATCGGAGCAACCAGGTCAATGACGCGGGGGCCGATTTTCTTGGGGTCCGTCTCGAGGCGCAGGCGCTCGGACGGGTACAGCGGTACCAGCTTGGCGAATTCGACGCGGTCCTTGAGTTCTTCCGGCGTCTTACCGTTGACGGACGTGACGCGGACCAGGGCGTTGAACTTCTGGCGGGCGGACTGCTGGCTGCGGTCTTCGCCGTCACGCGGTGCACGGATGGCACCAACCACGGCGTCGCCCTTGCGCAGGTTGTACTTCTTGACCTGGGCCAGGGAGACGTAAACGTCGTTCGGGCCCGGCAGGTAGCCGGAGGTGCGGATGAACGCATAGTTCTCCAGCACGTCCAGGATGCCCGCGACGGGAAGCAGGACGTCGTCCTCGGTGACCTCGACGTCGTCGACGTCCGGTCCCTGGGCACGGCCCCGACGGCGGTCGTTGCGGTCGCGGAAACGGTCGTTGCGGGAGTTGTCCCGGCTGTCCTGGCCGCCGGAGCGGTCATTGCGGTCGTTCCGGTCCCGACGGTTGCGGCGGTTCCGGCGGCTGCCGCCGTCAGAATCATCGTTGTCGCGGGTGTTATCGCGGCTATCATCCCGGCGGTTTCCTTCACGCTGGCCGGCCTCGCGACTGCCTGCGTTGTCGCGGCCACCATCAGTGGTCTCGCGGGTGGTGGTCTCACGGGCGGTGGTGTCGCGGGCACCACGGGTGCGGCCGCTCTCACGGCGGTCAGCACGCTGGCCGTCGCCTGATTCCGCACCCTGGGTTTCAGTGCGCTGGGTTTCAGTGCGGTCTGCCTGACGCTGTTCAGCGGCGGGCTGCTCGGCAGGGGCCTCAACGGCTTCTGCCTGCGGGGCCGTGGCTGCAGCATCGCCGCGGCGGCGGTTGCGGGTACGCGGCTGGCGGCGTTCGCCGGCGCCTTCGGTAGCCACACCGGACTCAGCGGGCGCCAACGCAGGAGCCTCAGCAGGAGCAGCGGCCGGAGCTTCGGCGGCTACTGCCGCGGCCGGAGCGGCAACTACTCCGTCGCTCACGGCGCGACGGCTGCGTCCACGCCCCCGGGCACGGGTTACGTCGGCTGCGGGGGCCTCTGCCGTCTCAGCGGCAGCGGCCACCGGTGCGGCTGCAGGAGCGACGTGGTTTTCGGTCGCCTTTGCGGCAGCCTTGGCCGGGGCCTTGCTGGCTGACGTGCCGGCGCGGTGGGCGGAAATGGCGGTAACCAAGTCCCCCTTACGCATGCGGGATCCACCGGAAATCCCCAGCTGGCTGGCAAGTGCCTGCAGCTGGGCGAGCTTGAGGCCGGCGAGGCCACTGCTCTTGGTGGGTGCGGCCGTTGACGATCCGGCAGCAGAAGTTGATAGTTCCACAGCTGAAGACAGCTCAGTGGTTTCGGTCACGAAGGATCCTTCCCCCTCGACGGCGTCCAGACTGGGAGCTGGACGCGATGATTTGATCTGGGCTGCAGTTCAGATCTGCAGCCGACTTTTTCGGTCTTGCCGGTTGGATTTCGGCCAGCAGGGCCGGGATACTGATTCACCTCACGCACCGATTAATGGCGGGGCGCCGGGCTGACGATTCAGGGGCAGACAATTCAAGACTGCAGATTCCTGCGACAGACCAAGCAGGCGGCACCGGAAAATATTGCGCAGTAGGAGACCAATTAACAACTGAATGCAGTTGCAGATCAGATAGGCGGAATTACCGCCGGTGCAAGTTCCACCTTAGCACCTTCGACGTCCACTGCCAGCTTCAGCACGCGCCAGCCGATGCCCGGCGTGTTGGCCGCCGTGAATGTCTCGATCAACGTGAGCACCTCGGCGGCTTCCGCTTCGCCGTTGGCGAGGACCAGGACGGTGGGTCCGGCGCCCGAAACAACTGCCGCGTGGCCCGCGTTGCGCAGCGCCCTGATCAGCGCAGCACTGGGGCGCATGGCCTCGGCCCGGTAGCTCTGGTGGAGGTAGTCCTCTGTCCCGGCGTGCAGGAACTCAGGCTTCTGGGTCAAGGCGTGGATGAGCAGCGCGGCCCGGCCGGAGTTCATGGCCGCGGCATGATGACCCACTGACGCCGGCAGCAGCGCGCGCGCGGCCTCGGTGGACAGTTCAAAATCGGGGACGGCCACGATGGGAATCACGGAACCGGCCACTGTGGCGCACGTGCTGCTGTACCGGTCACTGTCCTGCCACGACAGCGCCAGTCCGCCGAAAATCGCGGGCGCGACGTTGTCCGGGTGGCCTTCCATCTCGCTGGTCAGCTGCAGGATCCAGTCCCGCCCGCGCTGTGCCACCTCGGGCACCATCGCGTTCGCGGCTGAGACGGCCGCCACCACGGCCGATGCCGATGAACCCAGGCCGCGGCCATGGGGGTTGACGTTCGTCGCCGTAATCCTGAGACCGCCGTGCCGGTAGCCGAGCTTGGAAAAGGCAGCCTCCATCGCCCGGACCACCAGGTGGCTGGCATCCCGGGGCAGCGTGTCCGCACCTTCGCCGCTGAGCTCGAACACGAGTTCGTCGGTTTCGAGGCTCTCCACCGTCAGGGTGTCGTGCAGTGCCAGGGCCAGGCCCAGGCTGTCGTAACCCGGTCCGAGGTTGGCACTGGTGGCCGGGACCCTGACGGTGACGCGCTGTCCTATCTCGACGACGGGCAGGTCAACGGCGGTGGGCGAGGTGGTTTCCACGGCTATTTTTCTTCCAGTCCCAGCTCAGCTGCAACGGTCACAACGTCATTGGAGACCTTGACGGGCTGCACTTCGCTGCCATCCTCGGTCCGCAGGGCCCACTGGGGGTCCTTGAGGCCGTGGCCGGTGACGGTGATAACGATCGTCTTGCCGGTGGGAACTTCACCGGCGGCGTGCTTTTTGAGCAGGCCGGCCACACCGGCGGCGGAGCCGGGCTCCACAAAAACGCCTTCGCGGGCGGACAGCCAACGGTGGGCATCCAGGATCTGCTCGTCAGTCACGGCGTCGATGAATCCGCCGGACTCGTCGCGGGCAGCGATGGCACCGTCCCAGGAGGCCGGGTTGCCGATCCGGATGGCAGTGGCGATGGTGTCCGGCTCCAGGATGGGGTGCCCCGCCACGAACGGTGCCGCGCCGGCGGCCTGGAAGCCCCACATCTGCGGGGTTTTGGTGGACACGGCAGGCAAAGTTCCGGCTGTTTCGGATTCGAACGGCGCCGAGTACTCCTTGTAGCCCTTCCAGTACGCGGTGATGTTGCCGGCGTT
>DIZT01000242.1:14515-14654 GCA_002427975.1 Micrococcaceae bacterium UBA6021
CGGCGTTGCCGACGGGCAGGACGTGGATGTCCGGAGCGTCGCCGAGCGCGTCGACAATCTCAAACGCGCCGGTCTTCTGGCCCTGGATGCGGGCGGGGTTGACGGAGTTGACCAGGAACACCGGGTAGGACTCCCCCAG
>DIZT01000094.1:0-5442 GCA_002427975.1 Micrococcaceae bacterium UBA6021
AATTCCTGGTGGGGGTGCTTGCGTCCGCCCTGGGGCGGCACGGAGGCCACCGTTCCTTCGAGGATCTTCAGGAGGGCCTGCTGCACGCCCTCACCGGAGACATCCCGGGTGATGGAGGGGTTCTCGCTCTTGCGCGAAATCTTGTCGATTTCGTCAATGTAGATGATGCCCTGTTCGGCCTTCTTGACGTCGTAATCCGCCGACTGGATGAGCTTGAGGAGGATATTCTCAACGTCCTCACCCACATAGCCGGCCTCGGTCAGTGCGGTGGCATCAGCAACGGCGAACGGAACGTTCAGCCGGCGTGCCAGCGTCTGGGCGAGGTAGGTTTTGCCGCAGCCGGTGGGGCCGATCAGGAGGATGTTGGACTTGGCGATTTCGACGTCGTCGTGGTGACCGCCCTCGGCGAGGCTGCCGCTCTTCGGGGCGTGGCCCGCCTGGATCCGCTTGTAGTGGTTGTAAACGGCGACGGCGAGGGAACGCTTGGCAGGCTCCTGGCCTATGACGTATTCCTGCAGGAAGTCGAAGATCTCGCGGGGCTTGGGCAGTTCGAAGCTGCCCAGATCGGCGACTTCGGCGAGCTCTTCCTCAATGATCTCGTTGCAGAGTTCAATGCATTCGTCGCAGATGTAGACACCTGGCCCGGCAATAAGCTTGCGTACCTGCTTCTGGCTCTTTCCGCAGAAAGAACACTTCAACAGATCCGTGCTCTCGCCAATCCGAGCCATATATGAACCCCTTAGTATCTTGCTGCCGGGCAGCTGTGCACCGTTGCTGGAAAATCCGGACCTGCCTGGGAGGGCCGGCCGTGACAACTTCCACTCTAGGTCACATTCGGCCTCAAGGGTGGAAAGAGAAGGCCGGTGCGGCCCAAAAACAAACTGGACCGCACCGGCCTTCGAAGAGCCTTACTACCTGGTAATTGCCTGCGGCTTCATCTTGCGGGAATCAAGGACCTGGTCAATGAGGCCGTAATCCAAGGCCTCCGCCGCGGTCAGGATCTTGTCACGCTCGATGTCGTTATTGACCTGCTCCGAGGTGCGGCCCGAGTGGTGGGCCAGCGTGTCCTCAAGCCAGGCGCGCATCCGCATGACTTCAGCGGCCTGGATCTCAAGGTCCGATGCCTGGCCGCCCTGGCCGCCGGAGAGTGCCGGCTGGTGGATCAGGACACGGGCGTTGGGCAGGGCCAGCCGCTTGCCCGGTGTGCCGGCCGCGAGGATCACGGCGGCAGCACTAGCGGCCTGGCCGAGGCAGACGGTCTGGATCTCCGGGCGGATGTACGTCATGGTGTCGTAGATCGCGGTCATGGCGGTGAAGGAGCCGCCCGGGGAGTTGATGTACAGCGTGATGTCACGGTCCGGGTCGGTGGACTCGAGCACCAGCAGCTGGGCCATGACGTCGTCAGCGGAGGCGTCGTCGATCTGGACGCCGAGGAAGATGATGCGGTCCTCGAACAGCTTGGTGTACGGGTCCTGGCGCTTGAATCCATAAGGCGTGCGCTCTTCGAACTGGGGAAGTACGTAGCGGCTGGTCGGAAGGTTACCGGCAGTCGATCCGAAGTTGTAGTTCATTTTTGTTGCTCCTGATCTGAGTGTTCGAAAGTGCCGGGTTACTTCTCGGACGCCGACTCGCCGGAGGTACCGCTAGCGGTTCCGCCACCGCCGGAGACGGAACCGGCGTGGGCCGCGATCTTGTCGAAGAAGCCGTATTCGAGGGCCTCCGTGGCAGTGAACCACTTGTCGCGGTCGTTGTCCTTGAGGATGGTTTCCACCGCCTGGCCGGTCTGCTCCGCAGTCAGTTCAGCCATGACCTTCTTCATGTGGAGGATGAGCTCGGCCTGGATCTTGATGTCCGAGGCTGTGCCGCCGATGCCGCCGGAGGGCTGGTGCATCAGGACGCGGGCGTTAGGAGTGGCGTAGCGCTTGCCCTTGGTGCCGGAGGAGAGCAGGAACTGGCCCATGGAGGCTGCCAGGCCGGTGGCGACTGTGACGACGTCGTTCGTGATGAACTGCATGGTGTCATAGATGGCCATGCCCGCGGTCACGGAGCCGCCGGGAGAGTTGATGTAGAGGTAGATGTCCTTTTCCGGGTTCTCGGCGGACAGGAGCAGCAACTGCGAGCAGATGGCGTTGGCGTTGTCGTCACGCACCTCGGAGCCCAGCCAGATGATCCGCTCTTTCAGGAGGCGGTTGTAGATGTAGTTGTCCTGGCTGGCCGGATCGACAGTCGCCATCCGGGGGGCCTCTGCGTGCTGTGACATGTGTACTTACCTCTCGCTGGTGACGGTGACATCACTGAACTTCACTACTTGGACACTAACCGGTTTGATCACCGATTTGTTCGCCGGAATCGCGCTGTTCGCTGACGGCGCACGACCCCTGCGACTGCCCATTAACCAAGGCAGCCCCCGGACCAGTAGGTCCGGGGGCTGCCTTTAGTCGCACTGCCAGGGGCGTGCTAGAACTTCACGGCTGCCGGGTCGTCACTCGGGCTGGCCTCGGCCTCAACGGCCGGAGCCTCTTCTTCGCCGCCGGGGCGGACGAAGTCGCTGAGGTCTACAGCCTTGCCGGCGGTGTCGGTCACGGTGGCCTGGCCCAGGACAACGGCCAGTGCCTTCCGGCGGCGGACCTCGGAAACCATCATGGGAACCTGGCCGCTCTGATCGATGATCTGGGCGAACTGGTTCGGATCCATGCCGTACTGGCTGGCAGCGCTGACGATGTAGTCGATCAGCTCAGCCTGGCTGACATTGACTTCTTCCTTTTCGGCAATGGCGTCGAGGATGACTTCATTCTGGAAGGCGCGGGCGGTGTTGGCCTTGACCTCTTCGCGGTGCTCCTCGGTGTCGTGTTCGCCTTCACCGTGGCCGTTGCCCTCCTTGAAGTGGGCTTCGAGCTGCTCTTCAACCACGGAGTCCGGAACCGGAACCTCAACGAGCTCAACGAGCTTGTCCAGGACCTTGTCGCGGGCCTCTACGCCCTGCTCAACGACCTTGGAACCGGCAGCCTGCTTGGCCAGGTCCTCGCGGAGTTCGGCAAGGGTGTCGAACTCGGAGGCCAGCTGGGCGAAGTCGTCGTTGGCCTCGGGAAGCTCGCGCTCCTTGACTGCCTTGACAACAACCTTCACCTGGGCGGACTCGCCGGCGTGGTCGCCGCCCACCAGGGTGGTTTCGAAGAGGGCGTCTTCGTCAACGCTGAGGCCGGTCACGGCCTCGTCCAGGCCCTCGAGCATGGTTTCCGTGCCCACCTGGTAGGACAAGCCGGACGCGGAATCAACGTCTTCGCCGTCAATGGTGGCGGTGATGTCGATGGTCAGGAAGTCGCCATCGGCGGCCGGGCGGTCCACGGACTTGAGCGTGCCGAAGCGGCCACGCAGTTCATCCAGGGCCTTGTCAACGTCTTCGTCGGAGGATTCTGCTGCGGCGACCTCGACCTTGATGCCGGCGTAGTCGGGCAGTTCAATCTCCGGACGGATGTCAACCTCGGCGTGGAACTTCAGTTCCCCGTCGGTGGAGGTGGGGTCCGGAACTTCGGTGATCTCCACCTCGGGACGGCTCAGCGGACGGATACCGGATTCCTGGACTGCTGCCTGGTACCAGCCGTTGAGGCCTTCGTTGATGGCCGTCTCCAGGACGTAGCCGCGGCCGACGCGCTGGTCGATCAGCTTGGAAGGGACCTTGCCCTTACGGAAGCCAGGGACCTGGATCTGCGAAGCAACAGTCTTGTATGCCTCGTCGATGCTGGGCTTCAATTCCTCAAAGGGGACCTCAACATTGAGCTTGACCCGCGTGGGGGTGAGGTTCTCGACAGCGCTCTTCACGGTCTAAGTACTCCTGGGTTTGTGGGATGGGTTTCTGCAAACGCATTTTCTGCCCAGGCCGTATGCACGGTCCGGGCCGCAGAGTCGGGGTGACAGGATTTGAACCTGCGACTTCCTGCTCCCAAAGCAGGCGCTCTAGCCAAGCTGAGCTACACCCCGTAAGTGCACAGGCAAGTCTACGGTCATCCGGGCGGTCTTTGCACATTTGACACGTGGGGCATGAATTAGGTTTAGTTGTATCCGGCTTCATCAGCCAGCCCGAAGAAACACAGAACAGCGGATACACCAGCTAAGCTGTATTCTTCCGGGGACGTAGCTTAATGGTAAAGCCTCAGTCTTCCAAACTGATTACGCGGGTTCGATTCCCGTCGTCCCCTCCACAAAAGCAGGGCCCCTCGCTGAGGGGCCCTGCTTTTTTATTTGGCTGACTTTGTTGCTACTGCTGACAGCCGGGGCACCAGTAGAGCTTGCGGCCGACCATTTCGGTGATGGCCACCGGCACGGCACAGACCCGGCAGGGCTGCCCCTCACGCTTGTACACAAAGTGGGCGTCGCCGCCCGGGGGCAGGACCGCCCCTGGCTCCCAGTAATCCGGCTCCCAATACACCTGCGGTGTAGTGATGATCCGTCCGTCGCGGACGCCGTCGGCCATTACTGCGGCCGTATCGTCCCACAAAAGTCCGGCGGCGCTGCTGGATAGGGCAGTGCCCGGAAGCCACGGATCCAGGCGCTGGCGGAACAGCACTTCGGCCCGGTAGACGTTCCCGACGCCGGCAATCACCTTCTGGTCCATCAGCAGCGCCGCGACGGGCGACTTACGGGCCTGCAGCCCCGCCACAAAGCGGGCCCTGTCCGTGGGAAGGTGGTGCAGCGGATCCGGCCCGAGCCGGGCCAGGACGGCCCGCGCTTCCGCCTCGGTGATGGCCGCGCAGGTGGTGGCACCGCGCAGGTCCGCCCAGCCATGCCGGCTGACCAGCCGGACGCGCACGGCGCCCCGGGGCTCGGGAGGGCCTGCGTACTCAGCCGGCCCGGCGTCGTCGACAATTCCGCGGTCGTCGAAAACCTCGCGCTCCCCGATCTTCCGCGGGGCGCCGATGCTGGAGGCCCCGCGGAACGTGGCGTCGCCGCCGAAATCCCAGGCACCGTAGAGCCCCAGGTGGACGTGCAGCACCACGGCGTGGTCAAAGTGCAGGAAGAGGTGCTTGCCGTGGGCGCGCGAATCCGTCAGGACCTGGCCGTCCAGCAGGGCCGCACCGGCGGCGAACCTGCCCTGCGGGCTGCTGACGGACAGTGGCTCGCCGGAAAAGACGTCCCCGAACTGTTGGGCCAGGCGGCGGACTGAATGCCCTTCGGGCACTATTCGATGACCTCGCCGGTGGTTTCGTAGGCCGCAATTTTGCCGATGCGGCGGACGTGCCGCTCGTCGTTGCTGAACGGCTCGGCCAGGAACGCCTCAATCAGTTCAGTCGCTTCCCCGACCGTGTGCTGGCGGCCGCCCACGGCCACCACGTTGGCGTCGTTGTGTTCACGTGCGAGCGTGGCAGTGGAGCGGTTCCAGGCGAGGGCTGCGCGGACTCCCTTGACCTTGTTGGCGGCGATCTGCTCGCCGTTGCCCGAGCCGCC
>DIZT01000094.1:5534-8004 GCA_002427975.1 Micrococcaceae bacterium UBA6021
AGGTGGGCGCTGAGTTCCATGCCTGCGTGGTCGGTGGCGATGTGTACCCGCGGGAAGGCAGGGGAAGAAGTCACAGCAGTATCCGTTCGTTTCGGCGCCGGTGGCCAGCAGGGCTGGTTCAGGCCAGGGTCAGATCAACACGGACAAGAATACTAGGCCTCCGGGCCACGTCCGCCGGGGGCACCGCCGTGCGCCCTAGCAGCCACCCGGGTCAGGACTTCCGCCAGCCGGGCCGCGGACGCCGGGCTGCCGCCGCTGACGGCAATGTTGTGCCCATCTGTTTTATGCACGACGACGGCGGGGCCGCTGCTGACCAGCATCGCGGCGGTGCCGCTGTGGTTCCGGTAGCCCCACCCGCCGTAGTCTGCCGCGCGGACGTCCGCGGCGCTTGCGGTGGAGATGGCTGCCGCCGGTACGTCCATGACCGGCAGCACGCCGGCCACCAGGACGCGCAGCCCGCCGCGGTCCGCCTTGATGCGGGCAGAGAGGAAAGCAGCGGCCACAACAGCGAGGGCCGCCACCAGCGCCCCGAGCCATGGTTGTGCCACGGCGATCAGCGCCGCCGGGAACAGGCAGGCCACCGCGATCATCACAAAGACCGAGCTCCGGGCGTGCACCCACAGCCGGAGCGTGTCTCCGGCAAGCTCCGGATCCAGCTCACGGACGAGAGCCACCTCCAGTGCCCGGTCATCCTCCGGCGACCACTGCCTGTCGGCTTTGAAAACGAACCCCATGGTGACGCCCAGCGACAGCGCCGCCCCGCTGCCGAGGGCCAGGACCGTGAGGTCCACCCGGGACTCCCGGGCATCGGCGAGGCCGGCCTGGCCCACCAGCCCGGCGGCCAGGACGCTGGTGATGAACAGGCTCAGGAACAGCCCCGTGCCCATCATGATCCGGCGCATCACGGCCGGCCGGGACAAAGGGACCGCCTGGGACAGCACCAGCCACCCTGCGGCGATGATGAGCAGCGCGCCGCCGGCCGCATAGGCGCCGAACGGGGCAAAGGAGGCGCCGCCGTCGGCCGTCCAGCTGATCGCCACGGGGTCCGGGAGATCGGGCCGTAGCAAAAAGGCGCAGAACACAAAAGCAGCTGCCAGCACCACGGGAAAGCCCACTGCGAAGCGCAGCGCCCTGGTATCCACCGAATCCCGGAACTTTCCCATGCATTAACGCTACTCCCGCCGGAGGCCGTGACAGAATGACTTCACTGTGCCGGTGCAGGCCACCGCCCGCCGGCAACCGCAACCCCTTCTGGAGGTCCCACTTGCCAGGTATGAACCTGACGCGCGCCGAAGCCCGCGAGCGTGCCGAACTCATCAACGTTGACTCCTACGATGTCATCCTGGACCTGACCAAGGGCGGGAAAGTCTTCGGGACCACCACCACGGTGAAGTTCACGGCAGTCCCGGGGTCCGCCTCGTTCATCGATGCCGTCACGCACACGGTGCACAGCGTCACGCTCAACGGGCGCGCCCTGGACCCGCAGTCCGTTTCCGACGGAATCCGGATCCAGCTGCCCGGCCTGGCGGAATTCAACGAGCTCACGGTAGTGGCTGACGCGCCGTACATGAACACCGGCGAAGGACTGCACCGCTTTGTGGATCCGGTGGACAACGAGGTCTACCTGTACACCCAGTTCGAGGTACCCGATTCGCGCCGGATGTTCGCGGTCTTTGAGCAGCCCGACCTCAAGGGAACTTTCAGGTTCACGGTCACGGCACCGTCGCACTGGGATGTCATCTCCAACTCCCCCACCCCTGCACCGGTGGAGGCGACGCCCGGAGACGACGGCGGCGCCCGCTCGGTCTGGACGTTCGCCGCCACGCCGCGGCTCTCCTCCTACGTCACGGCCCTGATTGCCGGCCCGTACCAGTCGGTGCGCAGCGAAGTGGCAAGTTCCGAGGGGCGGGTGATCCCGCTGGGTGTTTTTGCCCGGAAGTCGCTCATGCAGTACCTCGACGCGGACAACATCTTTGAGCTGACCCGCCAGGGCTTCGAATTCTTCGAGGCGCAGTTCGGCTTCCCGTACCCGTTCGAGAAGTACGACCAGCTGTTTGTGCCCGAGTTCAACGCCGGCGCCATGGAAAACGCCGGCGCGGTGACCATCCTCGAAGGCTACGTCTTCCGCAGCAAAGTCACCGGCGCGCAGATCGAGCGCCGGGCCATCACCGTGCTGCACGAACTCGCCCACATGTGGTTCGGTGACCTGGTGACCATGCGCTGGTGGAACGACCTCTGGCTCAACGAATCCTTCGCCGAATACATGTCCCACCTCGCGGCCGTGGAAAACACCTCCTTCACGAGCGCGTGGACCACCTTCGCATCGGTGGAGAAGTCCTGGGCCTACCGCCAGGACCAGCTGCCCACGACCCACCCGATCTTCGCCGAAATCAACGACCTGCAGGACGTGGAGGTCAACTTCGACGGCATCACGTACGCCAAGGGCGGCTCGGTGCTCAAGCAGCTCGTC
>DIZT01000094.1:8014-11298 GCA_002427975.1 Micrococcaceae bacterium UBA6021
CCAAGCACGCCTGGCAGAACACCGAGCTCAGCGACCTGATGGTGGAGCTGGAGAAGGCCAGCGGCCGCGACCTGGACCAGTGGGGCCGGCTCTGGCTGGAAACGGCCGGCGTCAACACGCTCACGCCGGAGCTCGCCGTGGACGGGGACGGGAACCTGACGTCATTCACCATCGTGCAGTCGGCCGTTGAAGAGTGGCCCACCATCCGTCCGCACCGGCTCGCCGTCGGGTTCTACAACCTGAACAGCGCAGGCAAGCTGGAGCGGGTGCACCGCGAGGAGCTCGACGTCGACGGCGAGCGCACAGAGGTGCCCGCACTGGCAGGCCTGGCGCAGCCGGACCTGATCCTGGTCAACGACGACGACCTCGCCTACGCCAAGGTCCGGCTGGACGAGAAGTCCCTCGCCACGGCAACGGCACACCTGAAAGACTTCAGCGCGAGCCTGCCCCGCACCCTGGTGTGGAACTCCGCCTGGGACGCTGCCCGCGACGGCCAGTCCCCGGCGCGCCGGTACGTGGCGCTGATCCTGGCCAACGTGGCCGCGGAATCGGATTCCTCAGTGATCCTGGTCCAGCTGCGCCAGCTGGCCACCGCCCTGAACTTCTACGTTGCAGAGGAGCACCGCGAGGCCACCGCCGTGGCCGCCGTGGACACCCTCTGGGACCTGGCCGGTGCGGTGCCCGGCGGGTCTGACACACAGCTGCAGTTTGTGAAGTCGTTTGCCCTGCTGGCCCGCAGCACCGGGCAGCTGGACACCGTTGCCGGGCTCCTGGACGGCACGGCCACCCTGGACGGGCTGGCCGTGGACCAGGACCTGCGCTGGGAGCTGCTCGTGTCGCTGGTGGCCGGCGGCCGGCTGGGCACCCAAGACATTAACGCCGAACTGGAACGGGACAACACCGCCAGCGGACAGAACGCCGCAGCCCTGGCCACGGCGGCCATCCCCACCGCCGAAGCCAAGGCCGCCGCGTGGGACTCGATCGTGGTCACGGGAGAACTCTCCAATGCGCTGCAGGGTTCCGCGGTCACCGGCTTTATGCGGGTCCTGGACCGTTCACTGCTGGAACCGTACACGGAAAAGTACTTCGGGGCTGTTCCCGCGATCGTCGCAAACCGGACGCACGCACTCGCCCAGCAGGTCGTCGTCGGGCTCTACCCGGCGCTGCTGACCACGCAGGCAACGGTGGACCGGACGGACCGTTTCCTGGCTGGACTTCCGGCCGACAGTGCCGCCCTGCGCCGCATGATGCTGGAAAACCGCGACGGCGTGGCCAGGGCCCTCCGGGCACGCGCGGCCGACGTCCTCCCGGGTGAAGCCTAGGCCGGCGCCATGGGCCTGGGCGAGCACCACTACTCGCTGACGGTGCGGTGGACCGGCAACCTGGGGGACGGGACGTCGTCGTACCGTGGCTACTCGCGGGACCACGACATCCGGATCCCCGGGCTGCCGGTGCTGCCGGGTTCAGCGGATCCGACGTTCCATGGGGACCGTGACCGTTACAATCCGGAGCAACTGCTCCTGGCGGCGCTGGCGCAGTGCCACATGCTGTCCTTCCTCCACGTGGCCGTAAAGCACGGCGTGGTGGTGACCGCCTACCAGGACGACGCCACCGGCGTGATGCACCTGAACCGGGACGGCAGCGGCCAGTTTGAGTCCGTCACGTTGAACCCAGGGGTGACGGTGGCCGACGCGGCCCATGTGGAGCTGGCGGAACAGCTTCACCGGGAGGCCAACGCGGTCTGTTTCATTGCCCGGAGCGTTAATTTCCCCGTGCTTCATTCGCCCGTGACTCTGGTGGCCTGACAGCCCAACCAGGTCGCAGTAAGTGTCGTTTGCCCGGCCCAAAACGACACTTACTGCGACCTGGTTCGGGGTGGCGGGACTCAGAAGCCCGGGATGAGGATGCGCGTGAGGAGAGGCTGCGGCGCTAGGGTTGAAGGAGAACAGAGCCTTATGCCGCGGGCGAACCTGTGCATGGGCCGACGTTATCCCCCTGCCGCCGCCGGTAACCCCCAAGGAGTTTTGCCCTTTATGTTCAGCACGATGTCGATTACACCCCCGCCCCTCTCCTCGCCGCCGAGCGGCGTCAGTATTACGGGCATTGTGATCAGCCTCGGTGTCGGAATCGCGATATGGCTGGTGGCCACCTTCGTAATTTCCCGGATCAGCAGGCGCGTGGCTGCGGGCAGCAATTTCTTCAAGAAACCGCATTTCAAGTGGGTGGCCCCGGCGCTGCGGGCACTGGACCATGAACGCCGCGTGCAGCGGGCGGAAACCATCGGTTCCCTGCTCAACAGCATCGTGGGAGTTCTGGTGGCCGTGATCACCACCATGTATGTGCTGCAGAACCTGGACATCAACATCGCCCCGCTGCTGACCAGCGTGGGAATCCTGGGTATCGCCATCGGTTTTGGCGCCCAGCAGCTGATCCGCGACTTCCTCGCCGGCATCTTCATCACGATTGAGGACCAGTACGGCATCGGCGATGTCATTGAAACCAGCGAGGTTGTGGGCGTAGTCGAGTCCATGGGTCTGCGCATCACCCGGGTCCGCTCCGAGGACGGCGCCATCTGGTACCTGCGCAACGGCGAGATCCTGCGGGTAGGAAACCGCTCGCAGGGCAACTACGTGCCGGTGCAGGACTCGCCGGAGGCCGGGCCGGACACTGCCCTGAGCGCGCCGGCCACCGAGGCGAAAAAGACAGAGCAAAAGGCCGGAGAATAGAGACATGACAACACCCGCCGAGCCGCAGCAGCCACGCCAGCTCATGCAGAATGATCCTTTCAGCCAGCCCGGCTATACGGACAACTTCTACGATGCCGTGGGCGGACACGAGACGTTCGTCAAGCTGATCGATGTGTTTTACGACGGCGTTGCCACGGACCCGCTGTTGCGCCCGATGTACCCGGAGGAGGACCTTGAGCCGGCCAAGCGCCGGTTCCGGATGTTCCTGGAGCAGTACTGGGGCGGGCCCACCACCTACGACGAGCTCCGCGGGCATCCCCGGCTGCGAATGCGCCACGCTCCCTTCGCCATCGGGCCGCGGGAACGCGATGCGTGGCTGGCGCGGATGACCGCGGCCGTCGAGTCGCTGGACGTCGCGAGGGGAGTCCGCGACGCCTTCCTCGAGTACTTCGAGGACGCCTCGCGGGCGATGATCAACACACCGTCCACATCGGCGTAGTCGAGCGCGACGTTAACCGCTTCGCCGCCGCCTTGTCCTCGATCGTTTCTAACGTCGACTGCGATGGAGTTCATCCGCTGCTGGCTGCTTCACCGGTC
>DIZT01000090.1:0-8030 GCA_002427975.1 Micrococcaceae bacterium UBA6021
GTATGCCGGCCACGCCAGTGCCCTCGCGGAAAGCATCCGTACCCGTCTGAGGATTGAGGGGGTGATGGTGGACGGCCTGCACGCCGACGGCACCCCGAGCAGGCATGCCTCCCAGCACGCCACGTCTTTCCCGCTGTCCCTCGGAATCACCGATCCGGCTAATGTGTCGGCCGATGCGGAGAGGATCGCAGAACTGGGAATGCGGCAGGGTCCCATGACCGTCCACCGCCTGGTGCGGGCGCTGCTGGCCGCCGGTTTGACGGACTCAGTCCTTGATCTGCTCACCAACCCGGGCCAGCCCGGGTGGGCACGGCTACTGGAATCCGGCGCCAGCTTCACGTGGGAAGCCTGGGAAATGGTGGAGGGCACCGATTATAGCCAGTCCCACGCGTGGTCTGCGTCCGTGCTGAAGGAGATCCTGGAGTACTTGCTTGGGGTGCGGACCACCGTCCCGGGAGGCCGTGAGCTGCTGATCGAACCCCCGGTATGCCGGCTGGTACATGCCACAGGAAGTGTCCCGCTGTCCAACGGCTACGCCGCCGTCAGCTGGCGGCGGACTCCCGGGGGAATCCAGCTGGAGTGCACGGTTCCCGCTGGCGTGACCGCCACGGTCCGGCTTCCGGAAGGGGCCTACGCAATCCAGGGCCCGGCGACGGAGCAGGCCAACGGCGGTTCCGGCTTGGAACGTGCGGCGAACGTCGGCCAGGGCGGAAGCAGCGGCACGGCAGACGGGGATGCAACGCGTGATTTCCGGATCCACTCAGGAACCTGGACCTTCACGCCATTCGGCCAATCCTGAAAGGGCAAGCCTGAGGACGTCCGGCGGGGAACTCCACAGCTAGAACGGCGCCGGATGCGGTTTGCATCCGGCGCCGTTCTTGGTTCAGCCCAAACATGGATGACTTGCAATACTGCTCGACGTCGGCAGCGCTGTCTGCCGTACTCGGCGGCCGCACCACGTGGAGTCGTCCGGAATTCTGACACCACTCGCAGCCACCAGCGCCGGGTTTGACAGCACCACTTGGGCATTGACACCACCTGTGACTGCATACTGCTCGCCCTCAACCTTTCTGGCATCGGCCCACCGCCTGCACGGACCGTGGAGTACCTCCAACTCCAGGCCGCGGCCGCCGTGGCGCGCACCAAGACCCAGACCATCGCGGACCCCGCAAGGGCCCGGTCTACGCGGTCGCGGGTCACCAGCTGGCCGCGGAACCGAAACCTACACAGCTTGGACGCCGGTCGGGAGTTTTCCGTTTTCACGCCCTGACGGCGCGACCAGCCTGCACTGGAAACAATAAAAGCGTTCTGGGAAAGCCCTTGCCAAACTCTTTGGAATGCGCTTTCCTTGGATAAGCAGAACGTGGTGTGAAACACACGTTCCCCTCGACTCGATAACAACCGGGTTTGAAACAACTCATGAACTCGAAGGAGAGAAAATGATGACAACTCTGACCCGTCGATCGGCACTCGCGCTCTTTGCCGGAACTGCCGCTGTGGGAGCCCTCGCCGCGTGCGGTACTAACGGTGGCGGCGCCAAGAACGCCGATGGCTCCGTCACGCTGCGGGTTGCCTGGTGGGGTAACGATGTGCGCAACAAGCAGACTCAGCAGGTGATTGATGCTTTCCAGAGCGCCCATCCTGATATCAAGATCCAGGCCGAGCCTGGCGTGTGGTCCGGTTACTGGGACAAGCTGGCGACCCAGACCGCCGCGAACGACGCCCCGGACGTGATCCAGATGGATTTGGCCTACATCGCCGAGTATGGGGGCCGCGGAGCACTCCTGGACCTGTCGAAGCAGAGCCAGCTGAACGTCTCGGCTTTCGATCAGAACACGCTCGCGGCCGGGCAGTACAGCGGCAAGCTCAACGGCATCAGCACAGGCCAGAACGCCCTGGCAGTGTTCGCTAACGTCAAGGTCTTTGAGGCTGCCGGCGTTCCTATCCCGGATGACACGAAGTGGACGTGGGACGATTACGTTACTACGGCCGCGGCCGTGGCCGCGGGTGCTTCCAAGGGCGGGACCGTCAACTACGGGTCTTCATACTCCTTTAACGATTCAACCCTGAACATCTGGCTGCGCCAGCGCGGTGAGCATCTTTACACCCAGGATGGCCAGACGGGGTTCACTGCCGACGGAGTTTCATCCTTCCTGGCGTTGCAGAAGAAGCTGATGGATTCCAAGGCGGCAGCCCCGGCAAGCGTTGCCCAGGAGGACGCCGCAGCTGCCGTGGAGCAGACGCTGGCGGCAACGAACAAGACGGGTCTGTCGCTGTGGTGGACCAACCAGCTCGCGCCGCTGACGAAGGCGACGGGCAGTGAGATCAAGCTGTTGCGCGTCCCGAGCCAGGACGGCAAGGCCAAGGACGACGGACTCTTCTACAAGCCCTCGATGTACTGGTCTGCTTCGTCCCGCTCCAAGCACACGGCCGAGGCGGCAACGTTCATCGACTACCTCGTCAACAGCACCGACGCGGCCAAGGTCATCACCACCGAGCGCGGCTTCTCGTCCTCCCCGGCTATCCAGGATGCCATCAAGCCGCTCCTGACCGCTGATGACAAGAGCGCCCTGAACTTCCTGAATACCATCAAGCCCGAGCTCGGCGACCCGCCGGCCGTTCCCCCGCCCGGTACGAGCACCGTGTCCACGGTGCTCGCCCGTTACACCACCGATATCCTCTTCGGCCGCTCAACTCCTGAGGCCGCCGGCGCGGCGTTCAAGGGTGAAGTGGACGGCCTGATTAAGAACGCGAAGAAATGAGTGCCCTCGCTGAACTGGGCAGCCTCAAAAAGTCCGGAGGAAACAAGGCACAGGGCAAAGTCAAGCGCACCTTCAAGGACAACCGGGCAGCGTTCGTGTTCCTCGCACCGTGGATCGTGGGCCTGGTCGCCATCACGATCGGGCCGATGCTGATCTCCCTGTACCTCTCGTTCACGGACTACAACCTGATCCAGGAGCCGAACTGGATCGGCGGGGAGAACTTCACGCGCATGATGCAGGACGATCGGTTCTGGAACTCCCTGCGCGTGACGCTGACCTACGTGATCGTCGGCGTTCCGCTGCAGCTTGGCCTCGCCCTTGCCGTGGCGATGGCCCTGGACAAAGGCATCAAGGGCCTCCCGTTTTATCGCTCGGTCTTCTACCTTCCTTCCCTGCTGGGCTCGTCCGTGGCGGTCGCGATCCTGTGGAAGCAGATGTTCGGTACCTCCGGGCTGGTCAACCAGCTTTTGGCCATGGTCGGGATCACCGGCCCGGGCTGGATCTCGGACCCCAGCACCGCCCTGGGCAGCATCATCCTGCTGCACGTATGGACCTTCGGGTCGCCCATGATCATCTTCCTGGCCGGGCTGCGGCAGATCCCCGCCATGTACTACGAAGCTGCTGCCGTCGATGGCGCCGGGCGGACCACGCGTTTCCTGAAAATCACGTTGCCCCTGCTGAGCCCGATCATCTTCTTCAACCTCGTCCTGCAGATCATCGGCGCGTTCCAGTCCTTCACGCAGGCCTTCATCGTCTCCGGCGGCACCGGCGGCCCGTCCGATTCGACGATGTTCTTCACGCTTTACCTCTACCAGCGCGGTTTCGGGCAGTTCGACATGGGCTACGCCTCGGCGATGGCCTGGGTCCTGCTGGTCATCGTCGGGGCCTTCACCGCCGTCAACTTCTACGCATCGAAATTCTGGGTGTTCTATGACGACTGAATCAGCCCCGCGCGTCACCACCGACGCCAAACCATCTGCCCCCGGCTCCTCACGGGCACCGCGGGAAGCCGGCACCCCAGCGCCCGGCGCCGGCTTCACCCGGCGCCCGCGGCTGCAGGCCAAGAGCGTCCTGAAGCACGCAATCCTGATCTCCGCCGCGATCATCATGATCTACCCGCTGTTGTGGATGGTCGTGTCGTCGTTCCGCCCCAGCGAGGATGTGTTCCGCGCTCCCGGCCTGTGGCTGACCGAGGCCCACCTGGAGAACTACGCCACCGGCTGGAACGCCCTGACCTCGCCGTTCTCCACCTACCTGCTCAACTCCGCCATCGTGGTCCTGGGCGCCATCATCGGCAACCTCGTCTCCTGCTCAATGGCCGCCTACGCTTTTGCGAGACTGGACTTCCGGGGCAAGAAGTGGATGTTCGCCGCCATGCTCGTCACGATCATGCTTCCCATCCATGTCGTGATCGTGCCGCAGTACATCCTGTTCTCGCAGATCGGCTGGGTGAACACCTTCGCCCCGCTGATCGTGCCCAAGTTCCTGGCCACCGACGCGTTCTTCACCTTCCTCATGGTCCAGTTCATCCGCGGCATCCCGAAGGAGCTCGATGAAGCGGCGAGGATCGACGGTGCCGGCCACCCACGGATCTTCCTGCGCATCATCCTCCCGCTAATGACCCCGGCCCTGGCCACCACCACCATCTTCACGTTCATCTGGACCTGGAGCGACTTCTTCAGCCAGCTCATCTACCTCACGTCCCCGAACGTATTCACCGTCCCCGTCGCCCTACGGAGCTTCGTCGACGCCCAGTCCAGCACCGACTGGGGTGCAATGTTCGCCATGTCCGTCGTCTCACTGCTGCCCGTCTTCATCGCCTTCCTGATCGGCCAGAAATTCCTGGTCAAAGGCATCGCCACCACCGGCATCAAATAACCATGAGCCGGGGCGCGTGTCGAGCACGCGCCCCGGCTTTTGCGTGTCTGCGTCGGGTGTCCGGCGCCGAACGAACCGTCGCAACATAACCTCGCAAGAACCAGGGACAGACTCTCCTGTTCGGTGACGGATCCTCTGGCCCTTCTTGACTCCTGAACTGCCCTTTACTAACCTGAGAAAACGCTTTCTTGCTTCTGCTGCGCCCACATGAAACGTGCGGGCAAGGAGCGGGCGGGAAGTAGCCATCGCCCGACGCGCCGCAGCCAGGCGGCACATTGCAGCACGTCGAAAAGGAGGCAAGCAAGTGAACCCAACCAGGCCCAGCGCCATCGCCGGGTATGAGGACTGGCCCGCCTACGTCTGGGCCCACCCGCGGTACCTCGCGGCGACTGCTGCCAGCCAGGAGTTGGCGGACGCTCTGGGGGTCCCCGGCGTCCCTGAGGTCACCGACGTGGCTGTCCATTGGGAGGAGACGTACGACGGCGTCACCACCTCCCAGCTCAGCTGGCAGTTGGACTTCGGGCCCCCGACCACGGGCTGGCTGGTGCGCCCGGCGGAAAGTTCCGGCCCCCTGCCGGGTGTCCTCGCCCTGCACTGCCACGGCGGAAACAAGTTCGGCGGAGCGGACCGTCTGGTTGTGCTTCCCGAGGCACACCTTTCCGCGGCTGAGGCCAGAGCCGGCCATTATGACGGCCGGGCCCTCGCCACAGAGATGGCCAAGGCGGGCTTCGCAGTGCTGGCCCACGACGCGTTCGCATGGGGAAGCCGGCGCTTTGACCTCTCCGAGCCGCCATGGCGGACTGGCTCCGCGCTTGAGGCGAGGGAGTCCCAGTGGCGGGAGGACGGCGTCGTACCCTCCGAGTCGGAACTGTACAACGCCGCGGCGGGCTTCCACGAGGACACCGTAGCCAAGACGGCTGGCCTGCTGGGAACCAGCCTTGCCGGGATGGTGGCCCATGACGATCTCGCTGCGCTGGAGATCCTTGCATCGCTGCCCGAAGTGGACCCCGAGCGGCTGGGCTGCATCGGCTTCTCCGGCGGAGGCGGCAGGTCACTCACCCTGGCGGCAATGAGTCCGAGGATCCGGAACTACGTGGTGACCTGCATGATGACCACGTTTGAATCCCTCCTGCCCTCGTATTTGGATGCGCATTCGTGGCTGCTGCAGACCCCCGGGCTCTGGAAGCTGGGCGACTGGCCGGAGCTCACAGCGAGGTCCGGGGCGGGCGGATTCCTGGTGCAGTATGCCGTGGCGGACCCGCTGTTCCCCGAGGAGGGCATGCGCGAAGCCCACAAGGTTCTGGAGTCGCTCCACCCGGACGCCTACAAGGGGAGTTTCTGGCCGGGCGGGCACGTCTTCACTGCAGAGATGCAGAATGAAGCCATCAGTTACTTATCCGGAACCTTGGGCGCCGGTAGTCGCCCCGGCCAGATCCAGTCAACCGTTCCAACAACATAGGCACCGAGGACCATCGATGACCCAGCAATCCGCCTTCACAGCAGCAGACACCACAGAACCGCGCTTAAACGTGGGATCGGGCGCGGCGCCGGCTCCGGCTGCCCGGCCGCGGATAGCCCTGGTGGGTGTACACGGCTTCGGCGAACAGCACCTTCGTAATCTGGCCCGGCTGGAGGCCTCCGGCGCCGTCGAGCTCGTGGCCGTGGCCGATCCACATCCGCCGCAGGACAGCAGCCTGGGCAGCTCCGTCGCTGTCTTCGCCACCCTCGATGAGCTCCTTGCCTCGGGGACGGCCCCCGACGTCGTCATCCTGGCCACGCCCATCCAGACACACGCGCCCCTGGCATTGGCCGCGCTTGCAGCAGGCTCTGACGTGTATGTGGAAAAGCCCCCCGTGGCCTCCCTGGCGCAGTTCCAGGAGGTGGCGGCTGCAGCCCAAGCCTCGGGGAAGCTGGTTCAAGTGGGTTTCCAAAGCCTGGGATCCCTCGCCCTGCCCGCGATCCGTGAGTCCATCGCATCCGGCGAAATCGGCGATGTCCTGGGCCTGAGCGCCCAGGGCCTGTGGCTGCGGTCCAAGGGGTACTTCAAACGGTCCCGCTGGGCGGGCAAGCGCAGCCTGGACGGCACGGATGTTGTGGACGGTGTGGCCACGAACGCCCTGGCGCACGCGGTTGCGACAGGGCTGCATATGGCCGGCGCCAAAACGCTTGCCGATGTCGCGTCCGTAGACACGGACCTCTACCGTGCCCACACCACCCAGAGCGATGACACGTCTGTGATCCGGGTCCGCACCGCCGCCGGGCAAACGCTGGTGTGTGGCCTCACGCTTTGCTCGCCGGAGCAGCAGAATCCTTCGGTGACGGTCCACGGCACACTGGGTGAGATCACCTTCTTCTACACCGAGGACGAGGTGGTCACCACAACCGCCGCCGGCGAGCGCCGGGAGACGTTCGGGCGGACTGACCTGCTGGAGAACCTGCTTGCGGCCCGGCATACGGGCGCCCCTTTACTGTCCGGTTTTGCGGACACCGGTGCATTCACATCAGTTTTGGAAGCCATCCGAACCGCCCCGGACCCGCACGAAATCGGTGCCGAACACATCAGCTGGGAGGGTGACGGTGACGACGCCCACCCCGTCGTCAAAGGCATCCCCGAACTAATACAACGGGCGGCCAAGGCTCAGGCCACTTTTTCCGAGCTCGGGGTGCCGTGGGCCCGCCGACTTCCGCCGGAACGGACTTTCGACATTGCCGGACACACCGTGGCGGACTACCAAGACGGCAGCCACATCCGCGCCGTCTCCTCACCCCGCCCCTACCTCCACCCCGTCCGCACGCTCGCCGGGACGGTTGTTACCGACCACCAGCCGCTGGACCACGTCTGGCATCTGGGCGTGGGGGTTGCCCTTCAGGACGTGGACGGCGTCAACTTCTGGGGCGGCCGCACGTACACCCGGGCGGCCGGCGAATACGTCTGGCGGCCCGACCACGGCAGCATCGTCCGCACGGGTCAGCAGCCCGGACGCAACGGCGGTTCCGCGCACGACGGCGGTTCCCGGCACGTCGGCGAACTGGCTGAGACCCTTTCCTGGAACGGCCCCGACGGCGCGCCCGTCCTGTCCGAGGAGCGCAGCTGGACCTGGGCTCCGGCCGGTTCCACTGCCTGGCGCCTGACGCTCGACTTCGCGCTCTCCCCCGCCGGCGATCATCCCGTGAGCCTGGGCAGCCCCGGTTCCAACGGCCGCCACCAGGGTGGTTATGGCGGATTCTTCTGGCGCCTCCCGGAATGTTTGGGCGCCACAGTATGGGCGCCCGGCACCGCCGGCGTGCCACTTGCTGGTGAGGCCGACGTGCACGGAAGTGTCACGCCGTGGCTCGCGTGGTCGGGCAGCTTTGGTTCAGGAGCGCCCGACGGCAGCACTGCAGTGGGCG
>DIZT01000090.1:8134-15838 GCA_002427975.1 Micrococcaceae bacterium UBA6021
GGGCGGCGCCGCCACGCTCGTGTTCGTCGCTGCGGAGGGCTCCACGGACCCGTGGTTCGTCAGGGTGGACGGCTACCCGGGAGTCGGCCAGTCCCTGGCGTGGGATGCGCCCGTGATTGCTCAGCCCGGAATGCCGGTGCGCCGCAGCATCACCATATTCGTCGCGGACGGAATTTTGGGCACGGAAGACATAAAGACCTTGATCAACACACAGGGGGACCAGTCATGAGCCAGACAACCACCACCGCGGCCTCGCCGCTCCCGGCGCTGCTGGGAGCAACCATGAGCGGACGGACAGCACCGGCGTCGGCAGCCGACCGCGCTATCAAGCGGCGCCGCGTCCTGGACATCCTCGACGCCAGGGAGCAGGATTCACTGCTCCTGACCACCCACACAGCCCTGACCTGGTACTTGGACGGCAGCCGCGTCCACATCAGCCTGGCGGGCGACCCCATCGCCGCCGTGCTGGTGGACCGCGACGGCGACCACCTGGTGACCTTCAACAACGAGGCCGGCCGCATCGCAGCCGAGGAGCTCCCACCCGGCGTCACCCTTCATTCCATCCCGTGGTACAGAAACCTGCGCGAGGCCGCTGCCGCCGTCGGACGTTCCACCAGAACTGCGGGATCGGCTGGCACCCCACTGGGCTGCACTCCGCTCGCGGAGGCTGCAGTGGCCACCGAGCTCAGGGCGGCGCGGCAACAGCTGCTCCCTGCCGAGAGCGCACGCTACGCCCATCTCAGCGCGGAACTGGCAGGCATCATGACCGACGTGCTCTCCGCGGCGGGCCCAGATACCACCGAGTTCGAGCTCGCATCCGCCTTGGCCGGCCGCGTGGTTGCCGCGGGCGCTGAGCCCCTGGTACTCCTGTGCAATGGCAGCTCGCGCAGCGGATTCCGCCACCCGCTTGCCACGCATGCGCCCCTCGGCCGCCGCGCCATGGCTGTGGTGTGTGCCCGCCGGGACGGCCTGATCGCCAACATCACCCGGTGGGTAAGGTTCGACGCCGGCACTTCCGAAGAGCTCGACGCCGAGGCCCGGATCGCTGCCGTTGAGGCGGACATCTTCACGGCAACGGTTCCGGGAGCCCGGCTGGACAGCATCTTCGGAGAGATCAAGGCGGCCTACGTCCGGCACGGCTTCGGCGGGGAGCAGTGGGAGCAGCATCACCAGGGCGGTCCCGCGGGCTATGCCGGCCGTGACCCCCGAGTCACTGCCGACGCCACCGATACCGTGGTACTCAGCCAGCCGTTCACATGGAACCCATCGGGTCCGGGAGTGAAGATCGAGGACACGGTTCAGATCACCGAGTCCGGGCTCACAGTCCTCACGGTGGACGAGCGCTGGCCCACCACCAGTGTCAACGGCCTGCGGCGGCCGGTCACCCTCCAGGTCTAGGGAAAACGCTCCGTCAGTTCCGGCGCCAAATCACCAAACGCTCAGTCAGGCCCTGACCCAAAACGAGAAACGCTCCTTCAGTTGTTGCCGAACTGCTGGCAACAACTGAAGGAGCGTTTCGATTAAAGCCACATCATCTGCGAGAAGGTTCTGACTAAGGCGACATCATCTGGGAGAGCGTTGTTAGCGGAGGCGGAGCTCACCGTCCACGCGGCGCGGGATGCCCAGCGGGTTGCTTTCGCGCAGGGCCGGATGCAGGACCGATTCCGGCGCATCCTGGTAGGCGACGGGGCGCTGGAACCGGCGGACCGCCGTCGCGCCCACAGAAGAGAACAACGAGGTGGTGGCCGGGTAGGGGCCGCCGTGCTGCTGCGCCCAGTTCACGGCGACGCCGGTGGGCCAGCCGTCGAAAAGGACCCGGCCGGCCAGGCCGGACAGCTGCTCCACGAGTTCCGCGATGTCCTCGCCAGGCTGGGCGTGCACGGTGGCTGTGAGGCTGCCCGGAACCTTGGCCAGGACTGCGGACAGTTCCTCGTGGTCCGAGTATTCAATCAGCAGGGTGGTGGGCCCGAAGCACTCCTCCAGCAGCTCGTCCGGGCGAGCCAGGACGTTAGCGGCGGAGGTGGAGAACACCACGGGTGCGGCGCCGTCGCGGGTGGCATCCTGGTCCGCGGAGCCGCTGACAATGGTCACGTCGGGCAGCGAAGCCACGCTGCGCAGGCCATCCGGGTAGGCGTCGGAGATCCGGGTGGTGAGCATGGGCGCCGTCGGCTTGTCCTTGCTGGCCTCAGCCAGTTCGGCGGCGAATCCGGTACCCGCAGGGATGAACACCAGGCCGGGCTTGGTACAGAACTGGCCGGCACCCATGGTGAAGGAGCCCGCCAGGCCGGCCGCGAGTTGGCCGGAACGTTCGGTCAAGGCGGCGGCGGTGATGACCACGGGGTTCAGGCTGCCAAGCTCGCCGTAGAACGGGATGGGGTCGGGCCGGGAGACGGCGAGGTCGAACAGTGCGCGGCCGCCCGGGATGGACCCGGTGAACCCCACAGCCTTGATGGCCGGATCCTGCACCAGCGCGGCGCCCACCTCGCGTCCGTTCACCACGGCGAACAGTCCTTCCGGGGCTCCGGCTGACCGCAGTGCTTCCGTGACGACCGAGGCCGTCCGTTCGGACAATTTCAGGTGTCCAGAGTGGGCCTTGACGATCACGGAGGAGCCGACGGCCAGTGCGGAGGCGGTGTCTCCCCCGGCCACGGAAAACGCGAACGGGAAGTTGGACGCGCAGAAGACAGCAACCGGGCCGATGGGACGCAGGATGCGGCGCAGGTCCGGCTTGGGCGGGGTGGCGGATGCGTCCGCGTGGTCGATGACTGCCTCGAGGTAGGAGCCTTCGGTGATTACGCGGGCGAAAAGCCGGAGCTGGCCGGACGTGCGGGCCACCTCTCCGGTCAGGCGGACGGAGCCGAGGCTGGTTTCCGAATCGGCGATCTCCACCAATTCGGCCACGTTGGCGTCCAAGGCGTCCGCGACGGCCCTAAGCCAGCCGGCGCGGTCGGCGTCCGATGCGGCGGCCGAGATGGCGGCGGCCTGCGTTGCAGCGGCCGTGAGCTCTGAAAGTGAAAGGGTTGCAGTAGTCACTCGGGGATCCTGTTCGTCGTGTCTGCGGTCAGAAAAATTTGCATGCGTCGGTTGGCGTTGCGTTGCGTCAGGCCCCGGGCGATTCCTTGAAGCGGAAGCCCAGTCCCGGCTGGTCCGTGAGGGTCAGGCGGCCATCGCTGAAGCGGACCGGTGAGGGCCCGGCCAGGATGCCCAGCTGTTCGAAGGACGCGTCCTCCACGTCCTCCACCAGTGTGGGCTCGGCCAGAGTGAGTGCCAGCTGCCCGGACAGCTCCGGCAGCAGGTGGGGCATCACACGGATGCTGTTGGTCCGGGCCAGCTCCACGATCCGCCGGAACGGCGTGATGCCGCCAACCCGGATAATGTTCGGCTGGATGATGTCCACCGCCTCCGCCTCAATAAAATCGCGGAACCGGTAGATGGTATGCAGGTTTTCACCCAGGGCGATGGGTACGGGTGAATGCTTCCGCAGCCTGCGGTATGCCCACAGGTCGTCCGCGCGGATGGGCTCCTCCAGACATTCCAGGCCGTATTCCGCGAGTACGTCCAAGGCCTTGAAAGTGGCAGGCAGGTCCCACCGCTGGTTGGCGTCGATCATGAGCTTGCGGTCCGGGCCGAGGACGGACCGGACGGCCGCCACGCGCTCGGCGTCCTCGCGGATGTCCGGTTTGCCCACCTTGATCTTGACCGCCCGGTGACCCGCTGCAACCCAGCGTTCGGTCTGCGCCACCAGCTCCTCCAGCGTGTAATGCAGGTTCACCCCGGAGCCATACACCTCCGCGGACTCCTGCCGCTGCCCCAGCAGCCCGGTGACCGACGTCTGCGCGCGGCGTGCCTGCAGGTCCCAGAGTGCCAGGTCCACGCCGGCCATGGCGATGGTGGTCAGTCCCCCGCCGCCGGCCTCATGCAGCCGCTTCCATAGCGCATCCCATACCGTTTCAGGGTTGGCGGGAAGGCCGGTAATGAAGGGCGCGATGTCGTGGTCGAGGAGTGCCCTGACGGCCTGCGGGCCGATGGTGGGTGTCCACGAAAAACCGTGGCCCGCGCCGCCATCGTCCGTTTGGATCTCGGTAACGATCACGTGGTTCTCCGGTGCCTCCACTCCCCAACTGCGTAGCAGCGGGACCGTCAGGAGCCGCGTCGTCAGACCCGCAATGAGCGGTGCGGCCCTGACGGATTCGACGGCCGGCGCGCTCATCAGCGGCCGGCCAGCTCGTAGCCCTTGGCCAGGATGGACTTCAGCTGGACCAACTGGTCCTCGGTGGGGTCCACCAGCGGCGGCCGGACGCCGCCAACAGCCATCCCGCCGAGCCGCAGGCCTGCCTTAATCAACGAGACGCCAAAGCCGGGTGTCTGGTCACGGAGCCGCACAAGCGGAGCGTAGAAACCTTCCAGCAGGGCATTGCGGCGGTCCTCGTCGCCGGACACGTAGGCGTCGTAGTACGCCTTGGCGATCTCCGGTGCCATGGCGAACGCCGCCGAGGAGTAGAGCGGGATGCCCAGGCCGCGGTAGGCGCCCTGGGTCAGTTCGGCCGTCAGGAGCCCGTTGAAGAAGGCGAAGTCCTCGCGGCCCGTGGCGCGGACAGCAGACACAATCTCCTGGGCCAGGCCCACATCGCCCAGCCCGTCCTTGAAGCCGACCACCTTGGGGTTGGCGGCGAGGCGGACCATCGAGGCGGCGGTGAACTTGGCGTTGCCGCGGTGGTAGACGATCACCGGGAGGCTGCTGGCGTCGGCCACCGCCTCGATGTACGCCACCAGGCCGTCGGTGGGTCCGGTGACCAGGTACGGCGGCAGGACAAGGAGGGCGTCGGCGCCGGCCTCCTCAGCGATCCGGGCGCACGCAAGGGCGTGGCCCAGCGGGCCGCCGGCTCCGGCAACCACCGGTACCTTGCCGGCCACAACCTCGGCGGCGGCGGTCACCACGGTGCGCACCTCGTCGATGCTCAGCGCGTGAAACTCGCCGGTGCCGCAGGCAGGAAACACTCCGCCGGGTCCGAACGGAAGCCGTGAGCCAATGTGCTCTTTGAGGAGCTCCACATCAACGCCGCCTTCGGGCGTGAACGGGGTGACGGGGAAAAACAAAACGCCGTCGAATTTCATGGTGTCTCCTTGTCTCCGGCTCCAGCTGTGACCAGCAAGGCGGACGTCTCGTCGTTGAGGTTGGTTGCTGTGTTCAGTTCGGTCCGCCAGCTGCGCTTGGGTTCCCAGCCCAGCAGTTCTTTGGCCTTGGCGATGGAGAAGGCGGGACTGGTCCCGGTCAGGCCGGCGGCCAGGGCTTCACTTCCCGGCAGGAAGCGTGGCATCAGCTCAGCCAGCGGTGCCGTGGCCAGGGCGTCCGCGGCCCCCACAAAGAAAGTTTCGCCGTTGGGGATGGAGTCCATCTTCTCCAGGAGCACGTCCAGGAAGTCCGCAACGTCGCGGGCATCCACGTAGTTGAACAGCGCCGGCGCGGACAGTGCAGGGTCGGCCAGGCGTTCGGCGAGGGTATGGCCCTGCTGCGTGGGCGCGCCGTCCCATTCCTCCGGCGAGATGACGTAGCACGGCCGGAATGCGGCGTACCGGATCTTCTCGCCCTGCGCCGCGGCGCACATCTGCGCTGTCTGTTCGGCGATCAGCTTGGACAACGCATAGGCGTTCCAGGGCTTGGGCGTGGTGCGCTCATCCAGCGGGAAGCTGTCCGGCAACCAGCCCGCCGGCGACCCGTAGCCCAGCACCGTGGGGCTGCTGGCCGTGACAATCTTGCCGATCCCCAGTTCGGTGGCCGCGCTGATGACGGCGTAGGCAAGGCGCGTATTGGTGGCGAAGATGACGTCTTCCGGCGCGCTGAACGGAACGGCGATCGCGGCGAGGTGGATGACGGCGTCGGGCCTGGTTTCCCGGAGGAGACGTAAAGCCTCGCCCGGGACCAGCAGGTCGCCGGTCTCCTGCACGACGCCGGCCGGCAGCTGATCCGCCGGGATGGCGTCACGATCCACCGAAATGACGTCGTGGCCCGCTCCGGCGAGCCCGGCCACAACGCTGCGGCCCAGACGGCCGGAGCCGCCGGTGACAAAGATCCTGCTCATGTTTGGGTTCCTTTGAGGTTCAGAGGGCCGTGGCTCCAGTGCCACGACCAGGGGTGCGGGCTAGGCGCCGCGGCGGAGGTCGACGCCGAGGTCCAGGTCTTCGATGCGGACAGGGAGGGAGGACTCCAACGAGCGGTTGCCGGCAATGCCCACGGAGACGGAGCGGATCCCGTCGAGGTAGCCGGACGGGCGGCCCAGCGGGTCCTCGCCGGGGCCGTTGAAGAGGTCTGAGAGGAGCAGCTCGTCACCACCGCCATGGCCTCCTTCGCCGTTGATAATGGGCACCTCGTAGGCCTGTTCCCAGTGGCGCTGGACCACCAGGCGCTCGCCGTTGCGGCGGATGGCGTCCTCTTCCTCGACGGGCGTGGCGCTCGGGTCCATCACGGTCTTCTGGTCCGTGCTGTTGAGGACGGCGGCGCGTTCCACCACTTCGAGTTCGGCCCGGCCTTCGGTCCCGTTGACGGCCACTCGGTAGCCCTCCCAAGGGCTGTGGGCGTTCAGGGAGTAGCTCAGGCGAGGGCCGCCCTGATACTCCACCACGAGAGCCAGGTTGTCCTCAATGGTGATGCCGCCGGTAAAGACGTCCTGATCGCGGCGGTAGCCGTCGTAGTGCTCGTTGTCCAGGAAGAGGGCCTTCAGCCGCTCATCCTCACGCAAGTCCAGCGCAAACGGATCCTTTTCGGCTGTTTTGTCCCCGATGCCGGGGCTTCCGGCGTCGGGCGTTCCACGCTCCGGACGGGGACCCAGGCCGCGCTCGGCGGCGTTCTTGTCGCCGTAGAACTTCAGCCCGCCAGAGGCGAAAACACGCTCCGGGACGTCATTCAGCCACCAATTGACCAGGTCGAAATGGTGGGATGCCTTGTGGATCAGCAGGCCGCCGGAGTTCTTCTTTTCGCGGTGCCAGCGGCGGAAGTAGTCGGCGCCGTGGACGGTGTCCAGGACCCAGCTGAAGTCTATGGAGGTGACCTTCCCGATCACGCCGCTCTGGATGATCTCCTTCAGGGCGCTGTTGCGCGGGGAGTAGCGGTAGTTGAAGGTGACCACAACGTTGCGGCCGGTCTCTCCCACGGCCTTGGTGATGCGGCGGCACCCTTCGGCGTCGATGGTGAGCGGCTTTTCGACGACGACGTCGGCCCCCGCCTTGAGTGCCTCCACGATGTAGTCGGCGTGGGTGTAGTCCGGCGTGGTCACCACAACGCGGTCGATGTTGTTGGCCTGGATGAAGGCGGTGAGGTCGGCGGGGGCGAAGGAGGCGACGGGAGCGGGCGCACCGAGTTCCTGGATCAGCTTCTGGTAGAACTCGACGCGGCCGGGGTTGACGTCCGAGAAGGCCACCAGTTCCGCAGTGTCCGCGTGCTTGCCGAAGATGGCGCGGATGTACATCTCGGAGCGTCCGCCCGTGCCGATGAGGGCGATGCGGGCCTTGGTGCGCGCGCCCGTCAGCGGAGCGACTGACTCCCGGGCGGCTGACTCCCGCGCGTCTTCGGCTGCCTTGCCGGTCAACGGAGCGGAAGTGAAGGCAGTAGCAGAACTCGATTCGGCTGTGTTGACCATGAGGGTCCCTTTCGAAGGCGTCAATACTCGGCCGGGCTGCGGCCGCTTGTGGTGCGGAGGACTGTGGTGC
>DIZT01000133.1 GCA_002427975.1 Micrococcaceae bacterium UBA6021
CGCCTGTGGATCCAGCGCATCAACGCTGCATCCCGCGCCAACGGCCTGACCTACAACCGCCTGATCCAGGGCCTGAAGGCCGCTGAGGTCGAGGTTGACCGCCGTATGCTTGCCGAGCTGGCCGTTTCGGATGCGAACGCATTCGCCGCACTGGTGAAGATCGCCAAGGATTCCCTGCCTGCTGACACGTCCGCTCCGGCCGTCGAGGCTGCAGCCCCCAAGGCTGCCAAGGCACCCAAGGCCAAGGCCGCAAAGCCTGCCGCTGGCGTGGCTGCCAAGTAGCACCCACGCCAGTTCGAGGACTGGTGGCTGAAGCCACTAAGGTTCTTACATGAACGAAACCGGGCGCCCGCAAGACTTTCCACTCTCCAATCCCCGAGCTGATCGGGTGAGGAAGGTGGCACAACTTGCCGGGCGTCCGGCCCGTTTAAAGCGCAGCGAGTTCCTGGCGGAGGGTCCGCAGGCTGTCCGGGAGGCCCTGACCCTGCACCAGAAAAGGATTGCTGCGGGGGAGCCCGGCGTCGTCTATGAGGTCTACGCGAGCGAGGCCTGCCTCGACCGGCACCCGGACCTGGAGACACTCGCGGAGGGCACAGCCGCATTCCTCACCACCGATGAAGTGCTGGCCGCGATGGCGGACACGGTAACCCCGCAGGGCATTCTCGCCGTCTGCGGGTTCCTGGACGTGAGCCTTGAGCAGGTCCTCGACGCCGGCCCGCGGTTGCTTGCCGTGCTGTGTCAGGTCCGGGACCCCGGCAACGCCGGCACCGTGCTCCGGGCAGCTGACGCGGCCGGGGCGGACGCCGTCATCCTGACCGAATCCAGCGTTGACATCTATAACCCCAAGGCGGTCCGTTCCACCGCCGGTTCCCTGTTTCATCTGCCAGTGGTCCTGGGCGCCGATATTGCGGAAGTGGCAGCCGCCTGCCGTGCGCGGGGGATTGGCATCCTGGCCGCCGACGGCGACGGTGACGTCAACCTGGATACGCTCCAGGACGAAAACGCCGCCCGCCGGATCGCAGGCCCTGGCGTCGAATCGCTGTTCGCCCTGGAAGGTCCCACAGCGTGGTTCTTTGGAAACGAAGCACAGGGGCTCTCGGCAGATGAACTGGCCTTGGCCGACCACCGGGTGGCTGTGCCCGTGTACGGGGCCGCGGAAAGCCTGAACCTCGGCACGGCGGCAACGGTGTGCCTCTACGCCAGTGCCCGGTCGCAGAAGGCATGACTCTCCAGAACGCGACTTAAAAGGCAGGGCCCCGGAAGTTCTCCGGGGCCCTTGCTGTGTGAATCAGATGAGGTAAGAGTACTCAGGGTGCGCGCGTGGTCTTGCTGCGTCCTGTGATGGCGCCGTAGACGCCGGCAACTACCAGGCCGCCTACGATAGCGAGGATCCAGGTACCCAGATCAAAGAAGGCAAGGTCACCCTTGCCGAACAGGAGGCTGCCAATCCAGCCGCCTACAATCGCGCCGACTACGCCGAGCACGAGACTCGTCACCCAGCCGCCGCCAACCCTGCCGGGCATAACGGCCTTGACGATGGCCCCTACGATGAGGCCGAGAATAATCCAAGCAAGAAAACCCATGTCTCCTCCTTCATATTCGTCGGGATTTAAATGTCCCGATTAGTGTTCAAGCTAACATACGCCCGCATCATTGTCAGCAGGCTTACTGCATGTCAGAGGTGCATGGCTGACACCCGAAAAGGTACGGTGTTCGTGGGCGGAGCCGAGTCGCGGCGCCGCGACTTACCACTGCTCGTTCCCGTACCTGTGAAGAGGTGAAGCCTCCGTGGCTGCAAATGGCGGTACCAAGGCGATCGTCGCGGCCCTTGCCGCAAACCTGACCATCGCCGTCCTCAAATTCATCGCTTTTTTCCTGACCGCATCCTCATCCATGCTGGCCGAAGCCATCCACTCCGTTGCCGACTCCGGCAACCAGCTGCTGCTCCTGATCGGCGGCAAGCGCGCCAGCAAGGCAGCCAGCGCGGAGCATCCCTTTGGGTATGGCCGCGAACGCTACATCTACGCCTTCATCGTCTCGATCGTCCTCTTCAGCGTGGGCGGACTCTTCGCACTCTTCGAAGCCTGGGAGAAGCTGCAGCACCCGCACGCCATTGAAGGGGACTTCTGGTGGGTTCCGCTGGCCGTACTGATCGGCGCCATGGTGGCTGAGTCCTTCTCGTTCCGGACCGCCATCATGGAGTCCAACCGCATCCGTGGCAATCAGGGCTGGGTGAGTTTCGTGCGCACCGCCAAACAGCCGGAGCTGCCGGTCATCCTGCTGGAGGATCTCGGTGCCCTGCTTGGCCTTGTATTCGCGCTGGTCGGTGTGGGCCTGACGCTCATTACCGGCAACGGCCTCTGGGACGCGGCCGGTACCGGCATGATCGGTCTTCTGCTTGTGGCCATCGCGGTGGTGCTGGCTGTCGAGACCAAGTCCCTGCTGTTGGGGGAGTCCGCCACGCGGGATGACGTGGCCCGGATCAGCGCGGCCATCGAGGCCGGGGGACACAACCGCATCATCCACCTGAAGACCCTGCACCTCGGGCCGGAGGAGCTGCTGGTGGCCGCCAAGATTTCGGTGGGTGCCGCGGAGACCGGCCGGGACATCGCCGCTGCCATTGATGGGGCTGAGTCCAGGATCCGCACGGCCGTACCTATCGCCCGGGTGATCTACCTCGAACCGGATCTGCACCGCGAAGATGCGAAGCGCACGGACGCGGTCCCAGTCACCGGTCAGATCCCAGGCGCCGGCCAGGTCACGGCTGAGTTCGGGCCTCAGGACGCGCAGGCCTGACGTTCCGCCCGCAGCAAACCGGATGAATCGGTGAAGCCGCTGGCCGCAGGTTCCCCAGGATCAGGCGGTCAGCGGCTTTTTGCGTTCCAGGAGGCCGCTGGCGATAGCGATGCCAAGGCCCAAAACAGCCAACACGGCGCCTACGAGTGCGGGCGCCACGAAGCCCCAGCCCCAGGCGATCACCACGCCGCCCAGGAATGCGCCCAAGGCATTGGCAACGTTGAGGGCCGCGTGGTTGAGCGACGAAGCGAGGGAAGGGGCGTCCGGCGAGGCATCCAACAGGCGCGTCTGGAGGGCGGGGACCAGCATGGAGCCGGACGCCCCCACCACGAAGACCATCACCAGGGCCGACCATGGCCAGTGGACAGCAACTGCGTAGACCACCAGGGCGGCGGCGATACCAGGCAGGACCCAGTACAGCGTCCCCATCACGGATTTGTCGGCAAGCCTGCCGCCGACGACGGTGCCGGCCACCATGCCCAACCCGTACAGTGCCACCACAATGGGCAGCAGCGATGCTGGGATCCCGGCCACCAGGGTCATGGTGTGGGCAATGTAGGTGTAGGTGGCGAAGAAGCCGCCAAAGCCCACGATGCCAATCAGGATGGCCAGCCACACCTGGAGCCGCTTGAGTGCACCGAGCTCGCGGCGGATGCTCGCGTCAGGATGAGGTGCCTGGTACGGGACGTATCGCCACAGCAGGACCAGGGTCAGCAGGCCAATGCCCCCGACCAGGAGGAACAGCAGACGCCAGCCGAAGGTCTGGCCCACCCAGGTGGCCGCGGGTACCCCGATGACGTTGGAAATGGACAGGCCTGCCATGACCATGGAAATGGCCCAGCCGCGCCGGCTCGGAGAAACCAGCGAGGCGGCGATCACGGCCGCGACCCCGAAGAATGCTCCGTGCGGCAGTCCGGCCGCGAAGCGGGATACGAGCATGCTGCCGTAGTCCGGGGCAAGGTACGACGTCAGGTTTGCCAGGGTGAAGAAAAGCATCAATCCGAGTGCGAGGTGCTTGCGCGGCAGTTTCGCTCCCACCGCGGCGAGCAACGGCGCCCCCACCACTACTCCAAGGGCATACGCGGAGATGAGATGCCCGGCCTCTGGCGTGCTGATGTTGAGCCCCTGTTCCACCTCTTTCAACAGTCCCATCATGGTGAACTCCGTGACGCCGATCCCGACGCCGCCCATGGCCAGCGCGAAAATCGCCGCGCCAACATGCGAAGTCTTCGCCTTGGACGCGGTGGGGGTTTGGACGACGCTGCTCATGTGCCTGCTTTTCAAGAGGGGATGCTGGGTGGAAGGTCCACAGACCATTCTCCCTCATAGACTGGGGCGGTGAGTGGACTGATACAGGTAGTTGGCGGAGCAATAGTGGACTCGTTGGCGAACCCTGCGCGCATGCTGGTGGCCAGGCGGACTGCTCCCGAGCAGTTCGCCGGACTTTGGGAATTTCCCGGCGGAAAAGTGGATGCCGGTGAGGAATGCGAGGCCGCATTGCACCGGGAACTGAGCGAGGAACTGGGCGTGGGTGTCCGGCTGGGGCCCGAGCTGCCGGCGGCGACGGCCACCGGATGGCGGCTGAACGACAGGGCCACCATGCGGGTCTGGCTGGCCGAAATTATCCAAGGGGAGCCGCAACCCCTTGAGGACCACGACGAATTACGGTGGGTAGCACTGACGGACCACCGGGAAGTGCTGGACCTGCCCTGGATCCCGGCCGATTTCCCCATTGTCGAAGCTCTCCTGCACTCACTCGGTGCACAGCAGCCAGGCACTCACGCGCGTTGAAATCCTCACATCAGAACAGGGTAGGTTGACGGAGCGCTGTTACATCGTCGGCGTTCCGAAAGTCCGCGCCTGCTCTCCCGGAGACCGGCAGGATTCCTTCCGGATACTGGGCTTCCTCGCCGCGGGGATCGTCCTCCAGGTCGCGGTGGCTGAAACCGTGGGAACGTGAGAAGCCATGCCGGTCCTTGAAATAGCGGACTTTGGCAGCGAGCCACGTGCGGTATTCCTTGGAGGCATAGGAGCCAGTGCCGTAGAGCCGGCGATAGCGGCCTGCCAGTTCCGGGTGGTTCCTGGCAATCCACTCCATAAACCATTCCCGCGTACCCGGCTTCAGGTAGAGGGCGCCAGCTGTCACGCCCGTAGCTCCGGCTGCCGCCAGGGCGGCGAAGAGGGCATCGAGGGCTTCGTCGCTGTCCGAGAGCCATGGCAGGATGGGCATCGCCATGACGCCGCAGGGGAGCCCGGCATCGCGCAGGCGCGAGACCAGCTTCAACCGCGCACGCGGTCCGGGCGTGCCTGGTTCCACGGCCTCCGAAAGTGCCTCGTCCGTCATCGCCAGGGAAATGCCAACCCCTACCGGCACCTGCGCGGCAGCCCGTTTCAGGAGCGGAATGTCCCGTGCGAGCAACGTCCCTTTAGTGAGGATGGATAATGGCGTGCCTGACTCCGCCAGCGCCGTGATGATGCCCGGCATCAGCTGGTAACGGCCCTCGGCCCGCTGGTACGGGTCCGTGTTGGTGCCAAGCGCCACCTGATGGCGGCCCCAGGACGGCTTGGCCAGCTCCCTCCGGAGGACTTCGGCGGCATTGACCTTGACCACCACCTGGCTGTCAAAATCCAACCCGGCGTCAAAGTCCAGGTACGTGTGGCTCTTGCGCGCAAAACAATAGACGCAGGCATGGCTGCAGCCGCGGTACGGGTTCACCGTCCACTCAAACGGCATCCGCGACCCGGCCACCACCTTGTTGAGCACCGATTTGGCGGTGACCTCATGGAAGGTGATGCCGGCGAATTCGGGGGTGGTCACCGAACGGACCAACCCGGCAAGCGGGAGCAGGGCCGGTGATGGGCCATTTCCGATGTCATCGGCTGGCCGGGGCATCAGTGCTTGTGCATCCCATCTCATGTCCTCTATTCGAAGATATGTTCGAACTTAAGTCAAGGACCGTACACTGCGGAAGTCCGCGCGCCGGGCTCAACACCGGGCTGGGGGAGCCGTCAGTCCTGTAGTTCCCACACCACGGTGACGCTGGCGCCAATGCTCGTATGGCCCGCTTCCACGCTGATGGCTTCGGTGGCGGCCGCGCGCTGGATCCGGGCCACCGGAACCGGCCGGGGCCCATCAGCGTGCTCGGATATGGACACCACCGTGCCAAGCCGCGCGGACGCCAGGGATGCAAACTGTTCGGCCGTGGCAACGGCATCCTGCCACGCAGCTTCCCTGGCAACGGAGGATACGGCTGACTCATCCGAGAAGCCAAGCTCCAGCCCGTTCAGGCGCACGTCATCGCCGCCGGCATCCACGACGTCCGCAATGACACCGGACGCCGCGGTCACCTGCCTCAGGCGCACGGTGAGCACTGTGGAGGCCACATACCCGGTCACCTGCTGGCCTCCGCCGTCGCGCCAGACGAGCTCCGGCCGGACGTTCAGCCCTGACGTCCGGATGTCCGCGTCGGTAACGCCGTGCCGGCGGAGCGCACCGGATATAGCCGTCGATGCTGTTCCCGCATCCGCATAGGCGGCGCCCACGCGGTCCCGCCGGCATTCGATGCCCACGGAAATGGTCAGCAGATCGGGCGGCGCCTCTGCCGTTCCCGTCCCTGTCACGGTGATGGTCCTGGTGCTGGTTTCGCCCGTCATGCTCAGACCTCGATTCCGCCGGCCCCATCGGGTGCCGGCCTTGGTGCCCTGATGTCACTGTAACCACCGGCCGCCAGGCCGGCCTGCCGTTCGAAGAAATTTGCGGACGCCGGATTTCCGGTCCGGAGCTGCGACCAACCGGCGGCCAGGAAATACAGAGGAAGGAAGGGCAGCCCCAGGCAGTAGGCGAACTGGCTGCAGTGCTTTTCCTCATGCCCGAGGAGCGCCGGATTGGAGGTCAGTTCCTCGGTTCGGATCCGGCAGATGACGACGTTGCCCAGAGTGAAGGCCCCGGCATACGGAATGCGCCACCGGTAGCTGGACGCTATGACCAGCCCCCGGGGGCCTTTGCTGACGGTGGTTCCCGCGGCCCGGGCAACGGCCAGTCCAAGCAGGGTAGTGCCGTTGGCCAGGTTGGCGGCCTGGCGTAGCCGCTGCCCCGGCGTCAGCGGCAGTTCTGGTTCGCGACCCGGCCCTGGTGTCATGAGGCCATGGTAGCCGGAGGGTTCAATTAGACTGGAGGATAGTGGCCGCCGGTATTTGTCCAGTCGGTATTTTCCAGTGGCCCTGACCTGGTCCTTGAGAAATTGATCAGCCCCGACTCGTAGCTAAGAACAGTAGATGACTGAAACTTTGCCGGGCGCCGCCATCCCGAACCCTACGGATGAAGCCGCCATCACTGCCGCTGTAGACCAGGCCATCGCCGCCATTGCCGGCGCTGGCTCCCTTGACGAACTCAAGGCGGTGAGGCTGGCCCATACGGGTGAGAAGTCCCCGCTCAGCCTGGCCAACCGGGAGATCGGCGGACTGCCGAAAGACCAGAAAGCCGTGGCCGGCAAGCTGATGGGCTCGTCCCGGGGCCGGGTCAACAAGGCGCTCGCGGACCGCACCGCCGAGCTGGAAGCCGAAAACGACGCCCGGATCCTGCTGGAAGAGAGCGTGGACGTCACTGCCGCGCCGCGCCGTCGTCGGGCAGGGGCCCGTCACCCCCTCTCCACGCTGCAGGACCGCGTGGCTGACATCTTTGTCGGCATGGGCTGGGAAATCGCTGAAGGCCCCGAGGTGGAATCCGAATGGTTCAACTTCGACGCCCTGAACTTCAAGCCTGACCACCCCGCCCGCGAAATGCAGGACACCTTCTTCGTGGAGCCGCCGGAAGCCCACCTGCTGATGCGCACCCACACCTCGCCGGTGCAGGTCCGCTCCATGCTGGAACGCGAAGTGCCCATCTACGTGCTGTGCCCGGGCAAGGTGTTCCGCACCGATGAGCTGGACGCCACCCACACCCCGGTGTTCCACCAGTTCGAGGGCCTGGCCATCGACAAGCACCTGAGCATGGCCGACCTCCGCGGAACACTGGAGCACTTTGCCCGGCAGATGTTCGGCGACGAAGCCCAGATCCGGCTGCGCCCGAATTACTTCCCGTTCACCGAGCCGTCCGCCGAGCTGGACATCTGGCACCCGGGCGCCAAGGGCGGACCGCGCTGGATCGAGTGGGGCGGCTGCGGCATGGTCAATCCCAACGTCCTCCGTGCCGCGGGCATCGACCCTGACGTCTACTCTGGTTTTGCTTTCGGCATGGGCATCGAGCGCACACTCATGTTCCGCAATGAGGTGGGCGACATGCGCGACATGATCGAAGGCGACGTACGTTTCAGCGAGCACTTCGGGATGGAGATCTAACAGTGCGTATCCCACTTTCCTGGCTGCGTGAATTCGCAGCGGTACCGGCCGGAGCAACGGCCGAAGACGTCATGGCCGAACTGGTCAAGGTCGGTTTTGAAGAAGAGGACGTCCACCGCCCCACGGACACCCTCCAGGGCCCCATCGTGGTGGGCCAGGTCCTGAGCATCGTCAAGGAACCCCAGACCAACGGCAAGACCATCAACTGGTGCCAGGTCCGGGTTATCCCCGCGGGCCAGGAACAGACCCTGGCCGGCGACGGCATCGACCCCTCCGGCGTGCAGGGGATCATCTGCGGCGCCCACAACTTCGTTGAGGGCGACAAAGTAGTGGTCACCCTTCCCGGAGCGGTCCTGCCGGGCGACTTCCGCATCTCCGCCCGGAAGACCTACGGGCACCTCTCCGCCGGCATGATCGCCTCAGTCCGTGAGCTTGGCATCGGCGAGGACCACGACGGCATCCTGGTGCTGTCCCGGATCGGGCTCGACCCGGAAATCGGCACCGACGCCATGGAACTGCTGGGTCTCTATGACGAGGCAGCCGAGATCAACGTGACCCCGGACCGGGGCTATGCCTTCTCCATCCGCGGCGTGGCCCGTGAATTCGCCCACGCCACCGGGACCTCCTTCACGGACCCGGCCACCAGGGTCCAGGCCCCGCCGGCGCTTTCCGGCGGCTACGGCGTGAAGCTCAACGACGACGCGCCCATCTACGGCAAGCCCGGCTGCGACCGCTTCGTGGCCCGCACCGTCCGGGGCGTCGACGCCACCAAGCCGACGCCGCCGTGGATGACCTCCCGGCTGCGGCTTGGAGGAATCCGCTCCATTTCCCTGCCCGTGGACATCTCCAACTACGTGATGCTCGAGCTCGGCCAGCCCACGCACTGCTATGACCTGGACAAACTGTCCGGCGACATCGTGGTCCGCCGGGCCGTGGCAGGGGAGACGATCACCACACTGGACGACAAGGAGCGCACGCTCGACGTCGAGGACCTCCTCATTACGGACGGCTCCGGTGCCATCGGTATCGCGGGTGTGATGGGCGGCGCAGCCACCGAGGTGAGCGATTCGACGTCGAACGTCCTGGTGGAAGCCGCGCACTTCGATGAGGTGTCCATTGGCCGTTCCCGCCGCCGCCACAAGCTGCCCTCCGAGGCGTCCAAGCGCTTCGAACGCGGCGTTGACTGGCACGTGGCGGACATCGCCGCCCAGCGTGTTGTTGACCTCCTGGTGGAACTCGCCGGCGGGGTCGCTGACCAGGGGGGGACCGACGTCGGGACCGCACCGGACGCCGTCACCATCGCCCTGCCAGCGGCCTTCGCCGCCCAGCGGATCGGCATCGACTTCACCGAGGAACAGATCGTCACCTCGCTGGAGGACCTCGGCGCCGTGGTGGAAAAGACCAACGGCGGCTGGACGGTTACCGCCCCCAGTTGGCGCAACGACCTGGAAACCAAAGAGGACCTCTCCGAGGAAATCGCACGGCTGGTGGGCTACGACAACATCCCAGCCACCCTTCCGGTGGCCCCTCCGGGACGTGGCCTGACCCGCGTGCAGCAGCAGCGCCGTCGGCTCATCCAGGCCCTGGCGGACGCCGGGCTGACCGAAGTCCTGGCCTACCCGTTTGTCTCCAAGGCCGCCAACGACACGTTCGGCGTCCCCGAGCAGGGTGCTGCCCGGACCGCGGTCAAACTGGCCAACCCGATCAGCGAGGAACACGGCTACCTGCGCACGTCCATCCTCCCCGGGCTAATCGAGGTGGCCAAGCGGAACCACTCCCGCGGCTTCCGCGACCTGGCGCTCTTCGAGGCAGGCCTCGTTTTCCTACCTGGCGAGACCGTGGGAACACCGGCCATCCCGCCGCTGGGCGTCAAGCCTGCCGACGAGGTACTGGATGCGCTGTACGACGGCGTTCCGGACCAGCCGCTGTACGTCGCCGCTGTCCTCACAGGCCACGATTCACCGGCCGCCGCCAGCCACACGCCACGCGCGTGGGACTGGTCTGACGCGCTGGATATTGCCCGGCTCGCCGGGGACGTCCTGGGTGTGGAGATAGTGGTCAGCCAGGGTGCGCACCAGGCGTTCCACCCGGGCCGCGCCGCGCAGCTTTCCCTCCGGACCGGCGAAGTGCTGGGTTACGCCGGCGAGCTGCACCCGAAGCTCCTGGCCGCGCACGACATGCCGGCCCGCTCGGTGGCGCTGGAGCTGAACGCGGACGCCTTGTTCGAGGCAGCCGCGGACGTTATCGTTGCCCGCCACATCTCCACGTTCCCGGTGGCCACCCAGGACGTTGCCCTGGTAGTGCCGCACGGGATTCCGGCGGACCAGGTCCTCGAGGCGCTGCGCGAGGGCGCCGGCGAGCTGCTGGAAGAAGTGGCGCTGTTCGACGTCTACGCCGGCAAAGGTATTGAGGAAGGCAAAAAATCGCTGGCCTTCGGCTTGCGTTTCCGGGCAACGGACCGCACCCTGACGGCAGACGAGGCATCCGCCGCGCGCGAAAGCGCTGTGGCCCTGGCCGCAGAGCGCTTCGGCGCCGTCCAGCGCTAGGCGCAGACCGTGATGGCAGGGCCGGTGGCGCAAGTGCCCGTCCTGCGTTCCTGCCTTCCCGGACCACCGGGAGGGCAGGAGCCGACGGCGGGTGGTGGGCCGTTGGTTCTTGGGCCTGCCGAACTGGCGCGCGCTGCCGCCCTGGCACCGGGCCCGAGAGCCGTTTTTGTGGCCGGCCGGCGGGCCCTGCGAACCTTCGTAGCAGAACTCCTGGACGTCCCGGCGTCGGACCTCACCACGCACTTCAGCTGTCCCCGGTGCGGCGCCGGCCCCGGGTTATCGCACGGCAGGCCCGGCTACACGCTCAGGGGAGAACCGGTGCCGCTCGCGCTGAGCCTGTCCCGGAGTTCCGGGTGGATCCTGCTGGGCGCTTTAGTGGATCCGCCCCCCGGACTCACCATCGGTGTGGACCTGGCGGACCCGTCGGGCATGGCCTTTGAAGGGTTCGACGGCGTCGCGTTGACTCCGGCGGAGCGCGCGACCCTGGCCGGGCTGGCCGGGCTTGCTTTGCTGAGGGAGCGCGCACGGCTGTGGGCGCGCAAGGAAGCCTGGCTCAAGATGACCGGCGACGGGCTTGCCACCGCGCCTGACTCGCTCGACGTACTTTCCCGGGCAGAAATCCGGGACCTGGGCCCCGGAGAGGCGGGCCTCCCGCCCGGCTTGCGTGGCGCCGTCGCGGTTTCCAGTACTGGCGGCTAGCAAGCTGGCCTGTTAGCGAACAGGCAGCAGCGGGAGGGCTGTCTCGTGGAGCCACGGGTGCAGCAGTGCCTCGGTATCCAAACCTGTGGTCCTGTCAGCGGCGAGGATAAAACCTGCCGTGGACACTGAACCATGGCGGTTGTCGGAGGTCCAGTCGTGCAGGAGCGCAAAAAATGCCAAGTCGCCGCACCGGATCCGCAGGGCATGCAGGGCCAGGGCACCGCGCTTGTAGACGCGGTCATCAAACATCAGCTCCGGGCCCGGATCGCCCACAATGATGTCCTGGCTGCCGGAGGCCAGCTTCCGCCAGGCTGCGGCAGCCCGGTCCGCGACGGGCAGGACGCCTGCTTCCTCGGACCAGATCCACTCCGCGTAGCAGGCGAAGCCCTCGTGGAGCCAGATGTCAGCCCAGGACGCGGCAGTTAGCGAGTTCCCGAACCACTGATGCGCCAGTTCGTGGGCGATGAGGCGCTGGGAGTCCCAGTCCTGATCCAGGTGGTTCCGGCCCAGGATGGAGAGGGTCTGGGCCTCCAGCGGAATCTCCAGCTCATCCCCGGTCACCACCACCGTGTATTCCGAGAACGGGTAGGGTCCGAAACACTTGGCAAAGGTGCGCATCATCTGCGGCTGCCTCGCCAGGCCTTCGCGCGCCGCGTCGACCAACAGCGCCGGGACAGCGGCGAACTGCGGGACCTGCCCGTCCACGGGGAAGGGAGTCAGTGTGAGGAACTCATACCGGCCGATCTGGACCGTGGCAAGGTAGGTGGCCATGGGCTCCGCCTGCTCGTAGACCCAGGTCTCGCGGCTGGCCCTGCTGGTGTGGGCGATCAGCGTGCCGTTACACACGGCCCGGTAATTGGCGTCGGTGGTGACGCTGATCCGGTAGCTGGCCTTGTCACGCGGGTGGTCATTGCAGGGGAACCAGGAGGCGGCTCCGTTCGGCTGGCCCGCCACGAGGACTCCGTCAGTGAGCTCTTCCCAACCAACTTCACCCCAGAGCCCGCGCCGGGGAACAGGGTTGCCTTCGTACCGGATGTCCAAGGTAAATTCCTCGCCCGCGGGCAGCGCGGCCTCGGGCACAATAACCAGCTGCTCCGCGCGCTGGCTGAACTTGCGCACCCGGCGCCCGTTGAGCTGGATCTTGGTGGCGCGGAGCCCGGTCAGGTCCAGCACCAGTGCCGCCGTCGGATACATGGTGAGCGCGTGCAGGACGGCCCGCCCGCTGAGGCGGTTGCTGCTGAGCTTGTAGTCAAGGTCCAGTTCGTAGCGGCTGACGCGGTAGGCATTCGTGCCATGGCCCGGCATATAGGGGTCAGGCGCCGACGCTGCTTGCTCCGAGGCGGCGGCGCCGGTATCCGTTGCCTTGAGGGGACTCGGGACGGAGGAACTCATAATTCGGTCTTTCCGATCAGCGTAGGGGCAGGACAGCGCGTGCGCAGGGTTACCTTGGTTTGGGAGCGGACGGCCCCGGGCCGCTCCACGGGCTCACCGGGTTGCCCATCCAGTACGTCGCGGCAGGAACCGATTCGCCCCTCATCACCAGTGACGCGGGTCCCACCGTTCCACCGGTGCCGATGCTCGCCTGCGGGAGGATAACGCCGTGCGGGCCCATGGTTGCTCCGTCTTCGAGGGTAACAGTGTCCAGGCTCATCACGCGGTCGTGGAACAGGTGCGTCTGGACTACGCAGCCCCGGTTGACGGTGGCGTTACGCCCGAGGGTGACCAGGTCAGCTTCCGGGAGCCAGTAGCTCTCACACCACGTGCCGCGGCCGATCCGGGCGCCGAGCGCCCGGAGCCACCAGACCAGTGCTGGCGTACCGGTGGCTGCACGCGCGAACCAGGGGGCGCTGACCATTTCGATAAAGGTGTCCACCACCTCGTTGCGCCAGATGAAGGAGCTCCACAGCGGGTGCTCACCCGCGCGGATCCGCCCCACCAGAACCCATTTGGCGACGACGGCGCTGCCCGCGGCCACCGCGCCGGCCAGCAACATCACCACGCCGCCAAGGGCGGCGGCAATCCCGTAGTTATAGGTGGCGGCCAGCCAGTCGAAAGCAAGCAGCACGCCGGCAGCGATCAGCACCGTCATCACTACGGGCACAAAACGGCCAAGTTCCCAAAGGGAGCGGGCAAACCTGAGCCGCCGGGGCGGCTGGTAGGTGCGGGTGTCGTCGGAGGCGATGGCGGTGCGCCGGAGCCGCACGGGCGGGCTGCCCAGCCACGATGTCCCGGACTTGGCTTTGGCCGGCGTGGCCGAGAGGACGGCGACCAATGAGTTCTTGGGGACGTTCCGGCCGGCAGCGGTCATGCCGGAGTTGCCCAGGAAGGAGCGTTTGCCGATCTTCGCGGGCGCAATCCGCAGCCACCCGCCGTCGAGCTCGTAGGACGCCACCATGGTGTCGTCGGCCAGGAAGGCGCCTTCGCCCACGGTGGTCATCTTGGGGATGAGCAGGACGGTGGATGCTTCGACGTTCTTGCCGATTTTGGCACCGAGCAGCCGAAGCCAGACCGGAGTGAAGAGGCTGGCATAGATCGGGAAGAGCAGGTCGCGGGCCAGGTCCAGCACCCGTTCGGTGGCCCAGACCTGCCAGCCGATGCGGCTGCGGACGCGGTAGTAGCCCTCGGCCAGGCCGATGCCGAGCAACCGGGTGGTGACCAGGATGAGCAACAGGTTCACCAGGAACCAGACGAGGGCTGCTGGAGCAAGGGCGAGGAGGAGTTGCGGCACGGCGGCGGAGAGCGATTCGCTGCCCCGGATGAAGCCGAAGACCACCAATGCCGCCGCAGCAGCGGAGACGTAGGGGATGAGGGCCAGCGCGGCGGAGGCGAGGGCGAATCCGGCGAACCAGAGCCTGCCGATCAGCCGATGTTCTGCGGGAGTGTCCGGCAGCGGGTGTTTGGCCTTGCCCCGGCGCTCGGCCGGGGACCCGGCAACGTGGTGGCCGGCTTTCACCTTGCCGAGGACTGCCGAGCCGGGCTCCACCTGGGCTCCGACGCCGATGGACGCACCGGGCATCAGGGTGCTGCGGGCACCGACGCTGGCGCCGGCGCCGATGCGGACGGCGCCGATGTGGACGACGTCCCCGTCGATCCACCAGCCGGAAAGATCCACTTCAGGCTCCACGTTGGAGCCGCTGCCGAGGGAGAGCAGCCCGGTGACCGGCGGCAGCGAGTGCAGCTGGACGTTGTTGCCGATACTGGCGCCCAAGGCCCGGGCGTAGTACGGCACCCACGGTGCGCTGGCGAGGCTGATGGCGCCGGCCAGGTCCTGGATCTGTTCGGCCAGCCAGAGACGCAGGTGTACCCGCCCCGAGCGGGGGTACGTTCCCGGCCCCACCTTTCGGAGCAGGAACCGGGCCGCGGCCACGGAAATGAGCATCCGGCCGGCGGGTGAGACGAAGACCAGCCACGATGCGGCCACCCACCACCAGGAGATTGTGGGAGCGGCGCTGAAGCCCGCCAGCGCGGACAGCAGGTTGTTCGCCGCCATGAGGTAGGTCAGCCAGCGCATACCCACCAGGATGTGTAAGGGAATGCCCATCAGCGTCTGGAAGACCTGGGACTTGAAGGCGGTGGGGCGGACAGTCCTGACCGGCGCCGGTCCGGCGGCCACTCCGTCCGGAAGGGACTGACGGGCCACGTCAATCAGCGCGCCGATCCTGGGCGTGGCATAGATGTCGGCGACCGTGATGATCGGGTAACGCACCCGGAGGGCGGAGACCAGCTGGGCAGCCGATAGGGAACCGCCGCCGTAGGCGAAGAAGTCGGCGTCGAGGCCTGTCACCTGGCTGCCGAGGACGGCAGCCCACTGTTCGGCCACCCAGGCGGCATCTTCGGGCAGGTTCAACGGTGCAGCATCAGCTTCTGCCGCGCCGGACCCGGTCAGCGGCCAGGGCAGCGCGTGACGGTCCACCTTCCCGCTGGTTTTGGTGGGCAGGGAGTCGACGACGGTCAGCAGCGGAATGAGGGGTGCGGGCAGGCTTGCCGCCAGGAGACCGCGGGCTGCCACCAGGTCGAGGTCAGCATCTGCGGCTGCCAGGTAGCCAACGAGGATCTGGTTGCCGGCCGCCGTGGTGCGCACGGCCGCCGCAGCGCCGGCTACGTGGGAGAGGGACTGCAGGGCAGCGTCAATTTCGCCCAGTTCGATCCGGCGTCCACCGAGTTTGACCTGTTCGTCGGCGCGGCCCATAAAGATCAGTCCGGCGGCTTCATAGCGGACCAGGTCGCCGGAACGGTAGGCGCGCTGCCAGCCGAAGGACGGCATGGGCGCGTATTTCTCCCGGTCCATGTCGGGGTCAAGGTAGCGGGCCAGTCCGACGCCGCCGATGATCAGTTCGCCGATGTCCCCTTCGCCGACGGGCAGTCCCTCAGCGTCCACCACGGCGAGGTCCCAGCCGTCCAGTGGCAGCCCGATCCGCACCGGACCGTGACCTCCCAGCGGAGCCGCGCAGGCCACCACTGTGGCCTCCGTGGGGCCGTAGGTGTTCCAGACTTCCCGGCCTGGGACGGCAAGCCGCTCGGCGAGCTCGGGCGGGCAGGCCTCGCCGCCAAAAATCAGGAGCCGTACGCTCTCCAAGGACTCGGCGGGCCAGAGGGCGGCAAGGGTAGGGACCGTGGACACGGCAGTGATGCCGTGGCTGATGAGCCAGGGACCAAGGTCTGTTCCTGTCCTGACCAGGGCACGCGGGGCGGGCACCAGGCAGGCGCCATGGCGCCAGGCAAGCCACATTTCTTCGCAGGAGGCATCAAAGGCAACAGAGAGGCCGGCGAGCACCCTGTCCTGCGGTCCGAGGGGCTCCTCCTGCAGGAAGATTCGGGCCTCGGCATCAACAAACGCAGCGGCGGAGCGGTGCTGGACAGCTACGCCCTTGGGCGTGCCGGTGGACCCGGAGGTGAAGATCACCCACGCGTCATCGCCTGGTTCGGCAAAACGGCGGACGGCCTCTGCACGATCTTCGGCGGTCCGCGTCTCCGGCACCGGGACCTCGTCCCCACCGGTGAGGACTGCGGCCACTCCTGCCTCAACGAAGACAAGCCGCGCACGTTCCTCAGGATCGTCGGCGTCGACAGGCACGTAGGCGGCACCGATGTGCAGGATGGCGAGAATCGAGATGTACAGCTCGGTGGTCCCGGACGGAATCCGCACTCCGACCCTGTCGCCGGCGCCCAGCCCGGCGGCCTGAAGTTCCCGTCCTTTGGCCCGGACTGCGGCCATCAGGTCGGCGTAGCTCAGGGACCGCCGGCCGTCGTCGAGCGCCGATGCCTCCGGGAACCGGGCGGCCGAGTCCGCCAGGATGGCCATCAGGGTCCGTTCGGGCGGGGCCAGGGGCAAGCCAGCCAGCTGGGGCCGGTAGGTAACGTCCGGATCGGATGCGACGTCGTTCGACAGAGGCTCACTCACGGTCGGATTCTGCCCGCACCAGATGAACAGAAGGTGCCGTTGATTCGTTGAAGATTCATATTCTGTTCACCCCGGCAGTGTGAGTCCATCAGGGAACCAGCAGCACCTTGCCCGTGGTGCGACGGCCTTCGAGGTCCTCGTGGGCGCGTCCCGCCTCGGCCAGGGGGTAGGTGGCGCCGATCCGGACCTTCAGGCTTCCGTTGGCCGCAGCCCCGAAGACCTCGCTGGAGCGCCACAGCCGTTCCTGCGGGTTAGCGAGGAAGTCCGCAAGTTTCGGCCGCGTCAGTGAGAGCGAACCGCCCGCGTTGAGCCGCTGCGGATCCACCGGCGGCACCGCTCCGGAGGCGGCCCCGAACAGGACGAGGAAGCCGCGGGTGCGCAGGCTGGCAAGCGAGCCGTCGAACGTGTCTTTCCCGACGCCGTCGTACACCACCTGGACGCCGGCGCCGTCGGTGAGGTCACGGACTGCTTCAGCAAATCCGTCATAGCGGAGCACAACGTCCGCGCCGGCTCCCTTGGCCAGGGCTTCCTTCTCGTCCGTGGACACCGTGGTGATGACCCGGGCTCCGCGGGCCTTCAGGAGCTGGGTAATCAGCAGACCCACACCGCCGGCACCGGCGTGGACCAGGACGGTTTGGCCGGGCTCCACCTTGAAGGATGAGTTGATCAGGTAATGGGCGGTCATGCCCTGGAGGGGCAGCGCCGCCGCCGTCAGAAGGTCCACGCCATCCGGTACGGGGAGGGCTTTCGCAGCGTCCAGCACGGTGTAGCCTGCGTAGCATTCCCGGCCCTCGGCGGTTGCCACCCGGCTGCCGACGGTAAAGCCCTCGACGCCCTCGCCCACGGCCTCGACAACGCCCGCTGCTTCCGAGCCCGGCGTGAAAG
>DIZT01000106.1:0-234 GCA_002427975.1 Micrococcaceae bacterium UBA6021
CCACCGGCGCCGTCGTGGCCGGGTTGACGGTGATCGTTGTGCTGGCGGAGCTGGAGCCGGCGCCGTTGGTGGCGGTGAGTTTGGCGGTATAGGTGCCAGCTGCCGCGTAGCTGTGGGTGGGGTTCTGGGCGGTGGACGTGCCGCCATCGCCGAAGTCCCAGGCCCAGGACGTGGGAGATCCTGTCGAGGTGTCAGTGAAGCTGACGTTCAGCGGTGCGGTCCCCGAAGTAGGAG
>DIZT01000106.1:444-2690 GCA_002427975.1 Micrococcaceae bacterium UBA6021
GGCCGGTCCCAGGGGCCGGTCCGAGTACCAGTAGCGTTTGGCCACGTTGTCACTGGCCATCACCACTACGCCCGTGGAGTTATTTACGCCCTGCTTGGTCGTGGTCACATCATTCATATTGGAGGATGATGCGCTCTGGATAATGGGGGTACCGCGGCCTGAGCCGAAAACCGGGTTATCCATCGGTGCCGTCTTCTCGTAGATGGTTCCTGCCACCCCGGAGTAGGCGCATCCGCTGACCGACGTGGCCGGTGCTGTCTGAAACGCCCGGACAAGGTTGTTCTGAGTGTCCAGCACGATCTGCGGCCGGGACACGCAGTCGCCCGTAGTGGAAATCGTCGATTGCGTGAAGGCCCCGGTGCCGGGCTTGAAGACGAGCAGAAGAAGTTGAGGCAACTTGGGGTTGGAGGACGTGTCGTTGAGGCTTGTCTTCACTGCGGCGAAGACCCGACCACTGGGATCAGCCTGCAGCGACTTGAGGTTCAGGTGGTCATCTGCCTGGCTCTTGCCCTGAATGGCAGGTTGGAAGTTCCAGGACGAAGACCCCGTCGGAGAAGTGCCGTCAGTGCGGGTAGCCCACCACACCGAACCGGTGAGCTGATCGCTCCACATGACCCCGATCTTGTTTTTGCCGTAGGACACGACGGCCGAGATGTCATCCGGGGCCGGGTGCGGGTTGGAAACGGGAACGACGAACGGGGAGGCCCAGCTGGTGCCGCCGGGCGCGGAATTGTTGACGTACACAGTGTTGGTGAACCCGCTGGTCGAGTTGCCAGCCACCTGCGTCCACGTTGCCCAGATGACGCCGGTGCTGTCCTCATCGATGGTCATGGACTCACTGCTGTTGTTCGTTATGACAGAGGGGAAACCGGAGTCCAGGGTGTACTTGCCCCCCGCGTAGCTGTAACGGTACAGGTAGGCCGGCTGCCCGGAGAGCGACGGCTTTGGTGTAGCGTCTGTGGACACCGTCACCACATGCGACGCTATATACAGGTGGCTGCCATCCCACATCGTGTCAGCCAGAGTGCTGCCCCGGGTGTCGTTCACTACGCCGGTGTTCACCCACGTCGCGGTGGGGCGGTCCAACCGGTAGATACTCCACCCGCTTCCGCTCGTCCACATGTCCGCCCACCATGAGCCGTCGTTCCACCAAAGCTTGCTTTGCGGCTTGTCCGACGTGGGCGGATTGGCGACGCCGGAGTAGGCGATGCTTTGGGCACCGTAGACGGGATCAGCCGAGGCTGCCGGTGACCAGGCCAAAAGGGAACCAGCAACGATAAGGGCCAGGACTACTGCCTGGCCTAACCACCTGAGGAATCGATTGATCTTCACGGCCGGGGCTCCTGGACGCTGATGTCGCTTAGGTATCTTCTTCCTGAGGTCCTATCCGCCGGCCCAGTTACGACGCAATCCCAGTAAGCCCTGAGAATAGACCTCAATACACCACCGCGCAAGCACAGCAAGGCGTTCATGGCACGCCACTAACTTCCAGAACCGCCGGGCCAAGTCAGGCCCGCTATAGCCTCCCGGTATGCCCTGAATCGCGCCCCGCGAGATCGCTGGGAAACTGCCTCCCGATGAAATTGCTGCACCGGATTCATGTGAAGGACACCGGGGAAGCTAACCACCATTACTGTTGCGGTCCAACGAAATCCGTGACGACCTTATCGCCCCTGCGTGACTAACATGCCCTGCAGCGGTTTGAGCCTCTGACCAGCTCCAATATCATTCAGAGGCAGATAATTGGCCTCGGTTCCTCAAATTCCGCGCTGCGGACCTTCACACTGCGACGGAACCCGCTTTCGACCCAGTGGCTGCTGGAAGACATCAGCGACTAGGCCAGGCGACATTGAACCCCCAGCCGATCAGCGATCAGACGTGGGAGGCGATTCGAGCAGAATTCACGCTGCCAGCCCTCGGACAAGTGCACTGCCGGCTCTCCGAACTGATGGAGGACCCCGACGGCAGCTACGAGCACGTGAGCGCAAAGGGCGATGCCGCCAGAGGTACGCGCGCGTGCGCCGACTGAATGCATAGGTGCACCGTTGATGCACCTATGCGGTCAGCCTGCGCCTGTGGGGCTACGCCGTCAGTATGTGGTCCGATCCGCGCATTCGCACCGCGACGAGGATGCCGGACAGTGCGGTGAGGGCGCCGACGACGGCGACTGCCACGGGGATGCCGTAGGCGTCCGCGAGGACGCCGGCCAGCAGGGCGCCGACGGCGAAGCCGCCGTCGCGCCAGAG
>DIZT01000106.1:2874-3832 GCA_002427975.1 Micrococcaceae bacterium UBA6021
AGGGACTTGTCCCGGAAGCTGGTGAGGGTAAAGATCTCCCGGTTGCTCAGTTCCCCGTGGGCGCCGGCATGGGCCGCCGTGTGGCTGGAGGCCTCGAGCCTGGCGTGGTCCCGGGTTTCTTTCACCGCAAAGACGGACAAGCCCAGGCCCAGCGCGATGTAGGCGGCGCCGAGCAGGAACGGCCCGGGGCGCAGTCCGTAGTTGGCGGCGATGTAGCCGGTGGCCAGCGCGGTCCCGGCGACGCCGAGGTAGCCGGCAGCTTCGTTCAGGCCCATGGCCAGACCGCGCCGGGACGGGCCGACGAGGTCCATCTTCATGACCACGGTGGTGGACCACGTCAGGCCCTGGCTGATGCCGAGGATCACGTTGGCGGCGACGATCCAGCCCCAGGAGGGTCCGAAGATCAGCAGCAGCGGCACGGGGACGGCGATCAGCCAGCCGGCAATCAGCACGGGTTTGCGGCCGTAGCGGTCCGAGAGGGTGCCCGCGAAGTAGTTGGTGCCGGCCTTGGCGAGGCCGAAGGCCAGTATGTAGGTCAGGGCAGACGTATAGAGGTCCAGGTGGAAGACCTGTCCCGCCAGCAGCGGCAGGACGGTGCGTTCCTGCCCGAGGGTGCCTCCAACAAGCGCGTTGACGGCGACCAGGAGCATGAACTGGGCGATGTTCTGCCGGAGGCCCAAAGTAATGGGGGCCCGGGTGCCGGCTTTCCCGGTGGTGGTGTCGTGGCTGCTCACTTGGCGGCCGCCATGCCTGTGCCGGTTTCGACGTCGTGGCCGGCGGCGGACGCCCAGTCGGCCGGTCCGCCGTTGAAGACCGCGATGCCGGTGCGGCCGGACGCGGCGAGGATGCTCGCGCCGCCCATGGCGCGTTCACCATGACCGCACATCACGATGACCGGGCCCGCGGGTGCGTCGGCGAGATTCTCGGCGAGGTAGCCGAGTTCGATGTTCACCGCGCC
>DIZT01000106.1:3843-12627 GCA_002427975.1 Micrococcaceae bacterium UBA6021
CCTGCAGCCGGTCAATCATTTGCCCGGGCTCGATCAGGGACACGGCGTCGGCTCCGGCGTGTTCCTGCGTCCAGGCGGGGTAGCCGCCGTCCAGTTCTCCGGCGAGGGTGTCGAATCCGACCTTCGCCGCGGCGGTGGCAATGTCGGCGGGGTCCTGTTCCGGAGCGCGGACGATGACCACGGGCCGGTCCGGGGTGGCGAGCCAGCCGAGCCAGGTGGCGAAGACCGGGCGGAACGGGATCGAGAGCGAGCCGGGGACGTGCCCGGCTGCGTAGTCCGCGGGCTGGCGGGCGTCGATCACCTGCGCGCCCTGCCCGGTAAGAGTGCTTACCTGAGCTGCAGTGAGCGGCGTGAGTCGGGACGCCTCGCGCAGGACGGCCGGGCCGCGCTTGTTGATTTCGCCCAGGCGAAGGAAATACTCGGGAAAGGTCCCCAGCGTACCCAGGAGCGCATCGACGAAGGCGTCTTCGCCGTCGACTTGCAGCAGCGGGTTGGTGACGCGTTCGGCGCCGATGGTGGTGACCCGGTCACCGCTGCCGCCAGCGGAGCAGAAGGAGCCGGCCCCGTGGGTGGGCCAGGCCGGCGTGGTATCGGGGAATTCCATGAGCCGCTGCAGGGACCGGTACTGCGCCCGGGCCAGGGGCACCGTCATGTCCGGGCTGACCAGGTCGGTGCGCCCGGCGGTGCCGACCATCAGCGAGCCTCCGGTGAAAATCCCGGCCAGGTCCCCGTCCTCGAGCAGAACATATGACAGGTGCTCGGGCGAGTGCCCGGGGGTGTGCAGGGCCTGCAGGGTGAACCGGCCCATCTCGACGGTCTGCCCGTCGGTGAGGCCGGTGTGGACGAAGCCGCGGGGACCGACCTCGGGGGCCAGCACGGTGGCGCCGTCAATCTCGGCGATTTCGGCGACGCCGGAGATGAAGTCTGCGTGCAGGTGGGTTTCCACCGCGTAGGCGATGCTCAATCCGCGCCGGGAGGCTTCGGTGCGTACCTGTCGCAGGTCGCGTTCCGGGTCCATGACGAGGGCGCGGCCGTCGCCGAGGTCAAGCAGGTATGTGGAGTTGCCCAGTCCCTCGTCTACGACGGGGATCAGATTCAAGGAGCCCATGACTCGCAGTCCTTCCACGCCGGGGTCGAGGCCGGCGGCAGAGTGGTATTCCAGATAAACATGGAATAGTATTTGTTCCAGTATTACATGGATCTTTGGAGGAGCAAGTGGGCGACAAGGCCAGGAAATCGGAACTCTTCGAGGAGTTCGCACGCGTTGGCAAGGCTCTGGGCAACGGCAAGCGGCTGGAGCTGCTGGACCTGCTCACCCAGGGGGAACGCAGTGTGGAAACCCTCGCCGCAGCCGCCGGACTGGGGCTAAGCACGGCCTCGGCCCACCTGCAGGCGCTGCGCCAGGCCGGACTCGTCACGACGCGGCGGGACGGCAACCGGATCCACTACGACCTCGCCGGCCCCGACATCCTCCGGCTCTACAGCCTCCTCCGGGCTGTTGCGCAGGAACACGTGGCCGGCGTCGAACCCAAACGCATCGCCTACCTCGGACTGGAGGGCGCGCGGGCCGAAGAAGAGGAAGTCACCCGCGAAGAACTCCTCGCCCGGGCCGGCGCGGGAACCGTGACGGTGCTCGATGTGCGCCCCGGCGAGGAGTACAGCGCCGCCCACATCCCCGGAGCCGTCTCGATCCCGCTCGACCAGCTCCCGGGCAGGCTCTCCGAGCTGCCCGAGGACCGCGAGATCGTCGCCTACTGCCGCGGCGCGTACTGCGTTTTGGCTTACGAAGCGGTGGACCTGCTGCACGCCACCGGCCGGAGGGCCAGACGGCTGAACGAGGGAATGCTCGAATGGCGCCTCGGCGGCCTGCCCGTGGAAGCTGCCGCCTAGACAAATCAAGGCCCTGTCGCCCCGGTGGTGGCCGAAGCGTCGTTCACAGGGGACCGGAACCCGGAAACACGTCACAAAGATGGAGGTCTTCGCATGATGTATGGATGGAACGGCGGCTGGGGAGCGTGGGTGCTGATGGCCCTGATGATGCTGATCTTCTGGGGCGGTGTCGTTACCGTCGTGATCCTGCTGGTCCGCGGCCGGGGCCCTGAAGGACCAGGACCATCCGGTCCCTACGGCGCGCCCCACGACGAGGCCGAACGGATCCTCAACGAACGGTTCGCCCGCGGGGAAATCGACGAAACTGAGCTCACCGCGCGCCGCGCGGCTCTCCGGCGGAAGCAATGACACCCCTCTCCCGGCGGAGCCAGCTGCTGATCGGGATCCTCGCCACACTGGCCCTCACGGCGCTTTCCCTCGCCGCCGTCGCCTTCCTCGGTCCGCAACGGGCGGGCGTTGGCTTCGCCAACAATGCGGGCTGCGCGGCTCCCGGTCTGGCCGGAACCGTCGTCAACGTCACCGCGACCGACATGGGCGGTCCAATGATGGGTGGTCCCGGACGAATGGGAGGCATGCGGTTGACCGGCGACCATGCCACCGTCCCGCACGGCACCGTGAGCTTCCTGGTCACCAACGCAGGGCGCTACACCCACGAGATGGTGATCCTGCCGCTGCCTGGCACCCAGATTGCCGGAACCCGGCCCGTCGGAGGAGACGGGAAGATCGACGAGGCAGGCAGCCTCGGCGAAGCCTCAGCCACCTGCGCCGAAGGCACCGGACAGGGGATCCTTCCGCGCAGTTCCGGCTGGGTCACTGTCGACCTGCCGCCGGGACGCTACGAACTGGTCTGCAACTTCGCCGGCCACTACACCGCCGGCATGTACACCCAGCTCACCGTCACCTGATCCACCTCCGCCCATCGCGGGTCCCAGAAGATGAGCACCTTTGCCGCCGCCAGAGTCCACTCGGCGCCCGGGTCGCCGTCATCAGGTTCTCCCCGAGCAACGCGGGCCGGGGCGACAGCGCAGGGAGGCGCAGTTCGTTAGCGTCCGTGTCCGGTGGGCGGGGTCAGTCGTGGGCGGGCTCGCCGGTGACTTTGTGGTCGGCGTGGTTCAGGCCCTCCATGACGAGGCGGGTCAGGTGGCCGCCGGCGATGCTGTACACGACGCGGCGGCTCTCTCTTTGTGTGGTGACGAGGCCGCTGAAGCGCAGCTTGGCCAGATGCTGGCTGACCGATGTCCGGGATGCCCCGGTGCGCTCCACCAGGGACGTCACGTCCGAGGGTTCCTGGGCCAGGAGCCAGAGGATGTGCAGCCGGGTGGGATCAGAGAGCATCCGGAACGTAGCCGTGGCGGTGTCGAGCCGGCGGGAGTCCGGAGCCTCGTTGTGGTGGAGGCTGGGTGCGCTGGCGCGTTCTACGCTGTCCACCCGATCACCCTTTCGTGGTTGCCGGCGCGGGGCCGGTCCTGGAGGTTGCGGGCCAGAATCTCAGGGCCGCCACGGTACTGATTGTAGCCACCGCCGCGAGGACGGCGGCGGCGGCGGGCTGGCCGGCAGTGGCGCCGATCCAACCTGCGGCCGGGTAGGTGATGATGAAGCACGCGTGGGAGAGGGAGAACTGGGCGGTGAAGATATAGGACCGGGTGCTGTCCGTCGCGGCGCGGCGTAGCAGCCGGGCCGAGGGTGTGTTGATCATCGACGTTCCGGCGCCGAGGACCACCCATAGACCCAGCAGCACAGGCCAGGGCCCGGATACTGCCAGGAGCACGAACGCCCCGGCCAGGCCGAGGGAGAGCAACACTGCCCCGGCCCTCATCAAGGTGCGGTCTGAGGCCCGATCCAGAATCCTGGGGGCCGTCAGGGCGATGACCATTGATCCTGCACCGAAACAGGCCAGGGCGATTGCGACGTCGGTATTGGACCCGCCGAAGAGCTCCCGGGCATAGACCACGGTGTTGACCAGCACCAGGGCCGTGGCGGCCGCCACCACAAGGTTTAAGGCCATCAGCCCCCGCAGTTCCGGCGTCCTGGCGAATATCCGGGCGCCCAGGGTGGTCCGGTGCCACAGCGTCCCTTCCAGAGGTGCCGCATGCGCCGCCGGCAGCCTGGTGGTCACCACCAGCGCCGCGGAGAACAGGAACCCGGCGACGGTTCCCAGGAACAGCTCGTGGAAGGACAGCACCGTCAGCAGTGCTGCCGCCAGGGCCGGACTGACCAGGGATTCCAGGTCGTAGGCCAGACGCGAGAGCGACAGGGCCCGCGTGTAGTGCCGCTCATCGGGCAGCACGACCGGGATCAGGGCCTGGAAAGCGGGCGTGAACGTCGCCGAGGCACTCTGCAGCACGAAGACCAGCACATAGATCTGCCAGGCCTGGTCCACCATCGGCAGCATCAACGCGATGGCCGCCCGGATCAGATCCGCGCCGACCAGCACTGCCTTCTTGGGCAGCCGCTCCACCAGGGCGGCCATCAGGGGTGCGACGAAGACATAGGCCAGCATTTTGATCGTCAGCGCTGTCCCGAGAACGGCTCCGGCTTCTCCGCCGGCCAGGTCAAAGGCCAGCAGGCCCAGCGCCACCGTGAGAAGACCGGTGCCGAGCAAGGCAACGATCTGCGCCGAAAAGAGTTTCCGGTAGGCCGGAACAGCCAGGACTTCAAGCAACGGGACTCCTCAGATAAACGCAAACACTCAACAAGTGCTTACGTGTGCACGTATTAGCCTAGCCCATTACTCGCGCGGTGACCGCACCCGTTGAACCGCCCCCAGCGACGGCACACTCCTTACGCCGCGACCCACCAGGGGCCGGCCCGCCCGTTAAGGCCCGGGGGTTGGAGCATCAGAACAATACAGAATTGTCTGAATACATCCCTGCGTGTACTTTGGAGGAATGGAAACCCTCACGCACGCCCCGGTGCTGGCACGCTTCGGCTACGCCGTCTCGGACCCGACCCGGGCCCGGATCCTGCTGGCACTGGCCGAGGCGCCCGCCTATCCGTCCGATCTGGCCGATTCCCTCGGCGTCTCGCGGCAGAGCATGTCCAACCATCTGACGTGCCTTCGCGGTTGCGGACTGGTGGTTGCTGTTCCGGACGGGCGCCGGACCCGTTACGAGCTCGCCGACGGCCGGCTGGGCCACGCGATCGGTGACCTGATCGGCGTCGTGCTGGCCGTGGATCCGGCCTGCTGCGCCCCCGACGGGACGTGCCTGAAATGACCGCCCTCCAGGTGGGACCGAATCCCGTCCGCCGCGCCGTGCTCAGCCGGCGCATCCGGCTCTTCGCCGCCGCCACCATCAGCTACAACGTCATCGAGGCCGTCGCCGCCCTCTGGGCGGGCGGTGTCGCCGACTCCTCCGCCCTGATCGGCTTCGGCCTGGACTCCGTGATCGAGGTTGCCTCCGCCGTCGCCCTGTCCTGGCAGTTCTCCGCCAAGGACCCGGAACGGCGCGAACACCTGACACTGCGGCTCATCGCAATCTCCTTTTTCGCCCTCGCCGCGTTCGTCACCTTCGACTCCATCACCTCCCTGGCCGGCGGCGGCGAGGCGCAGCACTCCACGCCCGGCATCATCATCGCGGCACTCAGCCTCGCCATCATGCCCGTGCTGTCGTGGCTGCAGCGCCGCGCCGGCCGGGAGCTCGGCTCCCGCACGGCCGTGGCGGACTCCAAGCAGACCCTGCTCTGCACCTACCTCTCCGCCGTCCTGCTGCTCGGGCTGGTTCTGAACAGCACGCTGGGCTGGTGGTGGGCCGACGCCGGCGCGGCATTGGTGATCGCCGTGATCGCGGTCCGTGAAGGCATCAATGCCTGGAAAGGCGACGTCTGCTGCACCGTCCCCCACAGCGCAGCCCCGCACGCCGGGGCGGCCACCGGCGCCACACCCGACGACTGCTGCGACGTCACCGGCCCCGGTACGGCGGTGGAACGCGACGGCGGCACGGTTGAGCCGGGCTCCTCGGCGGCCGCGGTGAAGGCCTCTACGTTGGACGAACCATCCGGCTGTTGCGAGGGCTGTGATTCCGCGCCCGGACCGACGGGCGTCACCCTGGGCCCGGGTTTGGGCCGCAGGAACGCCTGAGCCTTGGACTTCGAACTGCGCACCATCCCGGGCTGCCCGAACAGCGGCCCGGCACTGAAGCTGTTCCGTGAGGCCCTGGCCGCAGAAGGGAAGGACGCGGAACCCCTGGCGTCCGTGAGGTAACCTCCGAAACCGAGGCGAAGGAACTCCGGTTCCACGGCTCCCCCTCGTTCATCGCGGAAGGACGCGACCTGTTTCCGGCGGAATCCGCACCGGCCCTGAGCTGCCGTCTCTACCGCACCGGAAACGGCTTGGCGGGCCTTCCCTCCCCCGAGTCCCTGCGCGGCGCGCTCCATGGCCTCGACTCCCACGAATGACCCGTCAACAGCCTCATCCCACCGCACCCCACACCTTGGAGACACGCGCATGAGCGGCCATGACCACGACCACGGCGCCACCGCAACCAGCCACCGCGGCAAACTGATCGTCGTTTTCGCCATCACCTTCACGGTGATGATCGCGGAAATCATCGGCTCGGTCCTCACCGGGAGCCTGGCGCTCCTTGCCGACGCCGGCCACATGTTCACCGACTCCACCGGACTGCTGATCGCGCTCATCGCCGCGTCGCTGGCGCTGAAACCGGCCACACTCAAACGGACCTGGGGCTACAAGCGCGCCGAAATCATCGCCGCCGCGGGCCAGGCCGCGCTGCTGCTCGGCGTCGGCGGATTCGTCATCATCGAAGGAATCCGCCGGCTGATCGAGCCCCCCGAAATCGGTGGCGGAACGATGTTGTGGTTCGGCATCATCGGCCTGGCCGGGAACGCCGTCAGCCTGATCGTCCTCGCCTCCGGCCGGAACCACAACTTCAACATGAAGGCCGCGTTCCTGGAAGTACTCAATGATGCGCTGGGGTCGGTGGCCGTGATCGTCGCGGCGATCATCATCGCCATCACGGGCTGGGTCCAGGCCGACGCCGTCGCGTCCCTGCTCATCGGGGCACTGATCATTCCCCGCACGCTCAAGCTGCTCCGGGACACCGTGAACGTGCTGATGGAAAACGCCCCGCAGGGTCTGGACATGGCCAAGGTCCGCGAACATATCCTGGCTCTGCCGCACGTCATTGACGTCCATGACCTGCACGCATCCCTCGTCGCCTCCGGGACACCCGTCCTCTCGGCGCACGTCACGGTCGAGGACGGCTGCATGACGGACGGGCATGCCGCGACCATCCTGGCGGACCTGCAACGCTGCGTCGCCGAACACTTCGACGTCAGCGTCGAACATTCCACCTTCCAGATCGAGCCCGCAGCGCACCGCGACCAGGAAAGCATCCCGCACTGATGACACAGACCACCCTGAAACCCGCCCCGGGAGACCCCGCCAAGAAGGCCCGCCTCGTCATCTGGATCCTGCTCGGCTTAATCGTCGCCGCAGGCGTGATCTGGTACGCGTCCTTCAGCGCCAGCAAGCCCGCACCACCCACCCCGCAACCTGCAGCGGACGCACAGCTGGTCCGCGAGGACAGCCACCGCATTACTTCACCCGCCGTCGAGAAAGCCCAGCTGGTTGAATTCCTGGACTTCGAATGCGAGTCCTGCCGCGCCGCCCAACCTCTCGTGGAGGAACTCAAGAAGGAGTACGGTGACCAGATCACTTTCGTGAACCGTTACTTCCCCCTGCCGGGACACCGGAACTCAGGCACTGCCGCCCTGGCCGTGGAAGCCGCCGCACAGCAGGGCAAATACGAACAGATGTATGCCAAGATGTTCGAAACCCAGCCCCAGTGGGGCGAAAAGCAGGATTCCCAGGCCCCACTGTTCAGGACCTTCGCGCAGGAGCTGGGATTGGACCTGAGCAAGTACGACGCCGCTGTGGCGGATGAGAAGACCATCGACCGGATCCGTGAAGACGTCGCCGACGGCAAAGCGCTTGGCGTGACCGGAACGCCGACATTTTTCCTCGACGGCAAAAAGCTGACGCTCAGTACCGAGGCAGACTTCCGCCAGAAACTCACCGAGGCCGCCAAGTAACACCCGCAGGACACCCCCCGCCCACACCGGCCATCCGCCGTCACGGACCGCTCGTCCCGTCCCTGTTAGCGGCCGGGGGCATAATGAAGGCAGTCCGGCCACAAGGCTGCGGCCGATTGTGGACCTGAGACTGCGAGGGGCACCGCATGGAGCCAACGAAACAAGAAATCCTGGCCGGCTACGGCCGCGCCCGCCTCGAACTCCGCGCGTACCTGGAGGGCGCAACGTCCGCGGATCTTCGCCGCCAGAGCGACGGCACGCGCTGGAACAATGAAGAACTGCTCTTCCACATGGTCTTCGGCTACATGGTGGTCCGCGTCCTGCTCCCACTGGTCCACATTGTCAGCCGCCTCCCCCAGCCTGCCGGCCGGCCCTTCGCCGCGTTCCTGAACGCCGGAACGCGCCCGTTTGACGCCGTGAATTACTGGGGCTCCCGCGCCGCCGCGCTGGTCTACAACAGAGACAGGATGGGCCGGAAACTGGACAGAACCCTCGCCGCCCTGTCCCGCCGGCTCGAACACGAGAGCGCCGGGTCCCTCCTGCGCCTCATGGCGTTACCCTACAAGTGGGACCCGTTCTTCGAGCCACGGATGACGCTCAATGACGTCTACGCCTACCCCACACAGCATTTCGACTTCCACGCCCGGCAACTCACGCTCCGCCGTCCGGAAGAACCGGGAGCGTACTGAAGTCCTGCGTAAATGTGTCGACTTGCCATTCCCTCGGTTCGGTTCCTCTGATGCCTCTGCGCTGTTTCCTGAGAATGAGACGGCCCCACGCAACCAACGTGCCTTGCAGTGGATAGGCGAGCTCATCTGGAGAAACGTCATCGGAGGGCAGATA
>DIZT01000106.1:12640-19599 GCA_002427975.1 Micrococcaceae bacterium UBA6021
AATGGATCCTCGAGTCCGTCACTGATGGCTGAGGCCGCCGTGCTCCTGGCGGCATCGAGTCCGCAAATGGCCTGAGGTTTGTCCATCCTGCCGCTTGCCGATTTTGCCGGGTCAAGGAGCCGGATCGTGCCATCGTCCAGTGCTGACGCCACCTACGTCGGTTGCCGGATGTCCTGGGCATCACCGAGTAGCTCCCCCGCAGGCCGCGGCGCCGTCGGGGGATCTGTCCCGTCAGCGGCCCGGCATCCCTGGTCCGCTGTAGAGGAATGCCAGGTCGTTGAGCGTCTGCAGCGTCAGTCCCTGTGCACGTTCTATGGGCGCCTCCTCGTCAGCAAATCGCTGCAGGTGTTCCCGGTCGAGGCCGCCCCGGACCATCTGGGCCCTGAAGAACACCTGCGTAACGGCAAGCAGCGCCAGGGAGAGATTCTTCCGGTCACGCCAATAACCTGCCCGCAAAGCAACCGGTAAAAATGCTCTGACGTGATGGGCAGCCGGCGCGGTGTGTCTCCCGACAAAGATCTCCGGTGTCCATGCTGTCCGGCGGTTTTCAGTCCACCGGTACCCGATATGTATCGGTCCGCGCGTTCGTGAGCCGTAGATTGCCCGGACATTCAGGATTTTTCGTCCGTCATCCCTCACCGTGTAGTCCAGGGTCACGTCGCTCAGCTGCCTGCTCTGGCACGCTTCAATGAATCCTTGGACGTCCTTGTCCCAAAGCCGGTCCGATAAGGCTTTCTCCATGTCCATACTCATGCACCCCCGCAATAACGGTACCGGCGCGACACCGGCTATGCGCGAAGGCTCGCTGCCCGGGATCGACGCCAGTTCGGCTCGTGGCGACTCCTAGGAACCAGTCGATGGTTGTGGAACCAAAGTCCAGCTCGTCTCCTTGTAGCCTTCCAACAAAAATCTGTCGCCGGCGGGAAACTAACGTCTGGTGTGAGCCGCAGATGCAGCTGAACCCCTTAGGAAGGACCATCAATGGCGATTCAGGCGCCCTCCCCCGTCCGTTACGAGATCGTCGAGACCGCCCGCAGGCAGGTACTCGAGGACGGCGTCGGACTCACAGAGGACCAGCTGGTGGAGATTCTCCGGCTGCCCAACGAAGCCCTCCCCGCCGCCCTCCAGCTCGCCCACGAGGTCCGGTTGCGGCACTGCGGTGAGGACGTCGAGGTGGAGGGCATCATCTCCATCAAGACCGGAGGCTGCCCCGAAGACTGCCATTTCTGCAGCCAGTCCGGCCTGTTCGACTCCCCCGTCCGGGGCGTCTGGCTGGACATCCCCGAGCTGGTCAAAGCCGCGAAGGAAACCGCCGCGACCGGAGCCACCGAGTTCTGCATCGTCGCCGCCGTCCGCGGCCCGGACATCAAGCTGATGAACCAGATCAAGTTCGCCATCGACCGGATCAACGAAGCCGTGGACATCAACATCGCCTGCTCCCTGGGGATGCTGACCCAGCGACAGGTGGACCAGCTCGCCAGCTGGGGCGTCCACCGCTACAACCATAACCTCGAAACCGCCCGCAGCTACTTCCCCGAAGTCGTCACCACGCACAGCTACGAGGAACGCCTCAAGACCTGCAACATGGTCAAGGACGCCGGCATGGAACTGTGTTGCGGCGCCCTGATCGGCATGGGCGAAACCCTGGAGCAGCGGGCGGAACTCGCGGCCCAGCTTGCGGCCCTGGAACCGCACGAGGTCCCGCTGAACTTCCTCAACCCCCGGCCCGGGACACCGCTGGAAGACCAGGGCATCATGGACGGCAAGGACGCCCTGCGCGCTATCGCCGCGTTCCGCCTTGCCATGCCCCGGACGGTGCTGCGGTACGCTGGCGGCCGTGAACTGACGCTCGGCGACCTCGGCACACGCCAGGGCCTCCTCGGCGGCATCAACGCCGTCATCGTCGGCAACTACCTCACCACCCTGGGCCGCCCGGCCACCGCGGACCTGAACCTGCTCGTGGAACTCAACATGCCCATCAAGGAACTCCAGAAGACGCTATGAACAGGGTTGCGACAACCTCAACCACCGCCGAAGCATCAAGCTCAACCACGGCTGAGTTTTGCGGGCACTGCGGCGAGCCGTCCGACGGCGGCGCCAGCCCGACGTCGGACGTTCACCACCGCTGTGGCGAGCGCCTCGCCATGGAGCCGCCGCGGTACTGCGCCGCTTGCCGGCGCCGCATGAAAGTCCAGGTGACTCCGCTGGGCTGGTCGGCGGAATGCTCCCGCCACGGAGTGCTCGCACCATGAGTGGCGAGACACAGCCAGACCTGATCCAGCGGGACCGCGCCAGGCTGTGGCACCCCTACGCGCCGGCGTCCCCGGACCTTCCGCTGTGGGAGGTTGAAGCGGCCGACGGCGTGCGGCTGCGGCTTCGTGGCGAGGACGGCGCCCGCCATGAGGTGGTGGATGCGATGTCCTCGTGGTGGTCGGTGATTCACGGCTACCGCAACCCGGTGCTGGACGCGGCCGCGCATCGGCAGCTGGAGAGTTTCAGCCACGTGATGTTCGGCGGCCTCACACACGCCCCCGCGGTGGAACTGGCCGAGCGGCTGGTGGATATGGCCCCGTCCGCGCCCGGACAGCCGGGTTTGGAGCGGGTATTCCTTGCGGACTCGGGTTCGGTTGCCGTGGAGGTGTCGATGAAGCTGGCGGTGCAGTTCCAGACTGCGTCCGGGCACCCGCTGAGGCAGCGGTTCCTGAGCATCCGNNTTCCCGGGCCTGCTGGCCGGCAACGTGTTTGCGCCCCGTCCCCCGGCGGCTGCCTCCGCGACACCGGAAACCGTGGGAGCGTGGGCATCCGAGTTCGCGGACATCGCGGCTGCGCATTCAGGGGAGCTCGCCGCGATCATCGTCGAACCGGTCCTCCAGGGTGCCGGCGGCATGCACGCCTACCCGGCCGAATGCCTGACAGTGCTGCGGCAGGTGGCGGACCGGCACGGTCTGCTGCTCATCTTCGATGAGATCGCCACCGGTTTTGGGCGCACCGGCGAGCTGTTCGCGGCCGATCACGCCGGCGTCGTACCGGACATCATGTGCGTCGGCAAGGCCCTGACCGGGGGGTACCTGACCCTGGCCGCCATGCTCTGCACAGCGGACGTGGCCGCGACGGTTTCCAACGGCCAGGCCGGGGCGCTGCTGCACGGTCCCACGTTTATGGGCAACCCGCTGGCATGTGCAGTCGCGAACGCCAGCCTCAGCATCATCGACGACGGCGGCTGGCGGGCCGACGTTGCCCGGATCGGTGCGGGCCTGGAAGCCGGCCTCGCCCCCGCCCTGAACCTTGAGTCCGTGGCGGATGTCCGCACCATCGGCGCCGTTGGAGTCATTGAACTGCACGACGCTGTCGACGTCACCGCGGTCACCGCCGCAGCGATCCGGCACGGGGTCTGGGTCCGGCCGTTCCGGAACCTCGTCTACACCATGCCCCCGTATATCAGTACCGCCGCGGACATTGACCAGATTACCGCGGGCATGACGGCCGCCGTCGCCGAAATCCATGAGCGCGTCCCGGCACGGTCCGGAGGAGCGGCATGAGCGCCTCGATGATCCAGTGGCTGGAGCGGCAGGCCGCAGTCCGGGACCGCCGGGGCCTGGTCCGCCGCCCGCTCCCCCGCGCCGCGGACGAACAGTTCATCGACCTGGCCAGCAACGACTATCTGGGCCTCGCGGCGGATCCGCGGGTTGTCGCGGCAGCTGCGGCGGCCGCGACGCTGTGGGGCGCGGGCGCCACGTCCTCTCGCCTGGTCGCCGGAACCACGAGCCTGCATCTGGACCTCGAGCAGGAACTGGCCATGCTGGCCGGGATGGAAACGGCACTGGTGTTCTCCTCCGGCTATCTGGCAAACATCGGTGTAATCACGGCGCTGGGCGGCCCAGGGACCCTGATCGTCGCGGATGAACACTGCCACGCCTCGATGATCGACGGTTTCCGGCTCAGCCGCTCCCGTACCGAATCGTTCACCCACAACAGTGTGGAGGACGCCGGCCGGCTGCTCTCCGACCGGCCCGAGCCGCGCGCGCTGATCGCCGTCGAGTCCCTCTACAGCGTTCTGGGCGACGAAGCCCCGCTCGCCGGCCTTTTGGCCCTGGCCGAGGAACACGACGCTGTGCTGCTCATCGACGAGGCCCACAGCCTCGGAGTCACCGGCACCGGCAACTTTCAGGGCTGCGGCTCGGTGGCCGGGACAGCCCTTGCCGGCCATCCGAACGTGATCATGACCGCGACGCTGTCCAAGGCGCTCGGCAGCCAGGGCGGGGCAGTCCTGGGATCTGCCCTCGTGCGGGAGCACCTCCTCAACCGGGCCCGAAGCTTCATCTTCGACACCGGACTGGCGCCCGCCTCCGCCGCAGCGGCCCTCGCCGGAGTGCGAATCATCCGGGCTGAGCCATGGCGGGCGGAATCTGTCCGAAGCAACGCTGCGGCGCTGGCCGCCGGGCTCGCCCCGGTCCTTGCAGCCCGCGGCGCCGCGCTCGACCGGGCTGCGGGGGCCGTCCAGTCCATCGCCATGCCGTCTGCCGAATCGGCCCTGGCGGCCGCCCGGGCCGCGCGCACGGCCGGCGTCCGGATCGGCTGTTTCCGCCCGCCGTCCGTTCCGGACGGGATTTCGCGGCTGCGGCTCACCGCCCGCGCCACCCTTAGCCCTGCGGAAATCGACGACAGCTGCGCAGTGCTGCGCGGCATATTGGAGGAACTTCCATGAACCTGCCCGGCATCATCCTGGTCACCGGAACGGACACCGGCGTCGGCAAAACAATTACGACGGCGGCACTCGCCGCCGTCCTCCGCGGAACGGGGCGCAGCGTCGCGGTGTACAAACCGTGCCAGTCCGGAGCCGCGGACGGCGACTCCGACGCTGCCGAAATTGTCCGGCTCGCCGGCGATGTGACAGCGGAAACCGGAATCGTCCTGCAGGAGCCGCTAGCACCTGTCGCGGCTGCCGCCGTCGACGGAACGCCGCTGCCCAGTGTGGCTTCCCACGCCGAGATAATCGGCGAGCTCGCCGCGTCGCACGACCACATCCTGGTGGAGGGTTCAGGCGGCCTCCTGGTGGAGCTGGATTCCGACGGCGGCACTCTAGCGGACCTCGGATCACTCCTGGCGGCGGCATTTGTGCTGGTTACCCGGCCTGCGCTCGGGACCTTGAACCACACCGCCCTAACCCTCGAAGCGCTGGCCGCGCGGGACCTTCAGGTCATTGGGGTAGTGCTCGGAAGCTGGCCCGTCATCCCAGGCGTCGTTCACCACACCAACCGGCAGGTGCTCGGAACGCTGCAAGTCCGCTTCCTCGGCGCCCTCCCCGAGCGGGCCTCGGAACTGTCCCCCGCGGATTTCCGGGCCGGCGCAGCTGCCTGGCTGAACGGGCTGCCCGCATGAACCCGGCGTCGACAGCCGCGGGTTCCGTGCAGCCTCTTCCGGAACGCCCAGGACAGACCGTTAGCGCTGGCGACTCCGGCTGCCCGTACCTCGTGGTGCGTGACCCGGACGTCGTCCGAGACATCCTGCACCGGCCTACAGACTTCAGCCCCGCGAACGCCCTCGTCGCCGTGACGCCCCTGGCCGGGCCCGCCCTCCGCGTGCTGCAGCGCGTCCACTTTGCGTTGCCTCCCGTTCTCGCCAGCAACGACACGGACACACACTCCGGGATCCGCAAGGTCGTAGCGGGCTTCTTCACCCCAGCCACAGTCGCCGCCATGGAGCCGCGGATTCGGGAACTGGCGCAGGAAGCGGCCCGGAACGCCGCGGACCAGCTCGACGCTACCGGCCAGGTGGACCTCGTGCAGGCGGTGGCGGCGTTTCCTCCGGCAGTGGTCATGCTCGAACTCCTCGGGCTGCCCGTTCGGGATCTTACTGACCTCAAGCGGTGGGGCCTGGACTCCATGGAGCTGTTCTGGGGCTGGCCCGGCGAGGACAGGCAACTCGACCTGGCCCACAGCGCCGCCGATTTCTACGTCTGGCTGCGGCACCTCGTAGCGGAATCCAGGAATGCCCCCGGACGCAACCTGTTCAAATCTTTGGCCGAACACGGCCTGTCCACGCCTGAAATATGCTCGCTCGGCTACTTCCTGCTGATAGCCGGCCAGGAAACAACCACCCAGCTGATCAGCACCACCCTGTTCCGGCTCCTGGACGGGACCGGGCCTGTGGGCTGGAAGGATGCAGCGTCCGAAGCAGGCTCCCGGACCATGGTCCGGGACGTGCTAGCCACCGAATCATCCGTCCCCACGTGGCGCCGCGTGGCCGCCCACGACACGAACGCCGGCGGGATACCGATTCCGGCCGGCGCGGAAATTCTCCTCGAACTCAGCGGCAACCAAGTAACGGCCCCGGCCGAACCCGAGAACCTCCCCATACCTGCGCAGGCAGCCCGGCGCGGACAATCAACCGGCTACGGCCTGGTTTTCGGCTCCGGCATCCACCGCTGCCTCGGGGCCAAGCTCGCAGAACTGGAGGCCGCCGTCATTGTTCAGGAAGTCGCCATGGCGGTGCCGGAAGCACATCTGCAGGAGTACCAGCCCGATTGGATCAGGCTCCTGTCTTTCCAAGCACCCCGGACCGTCACCGTGGCGAACAGTCCACGTGACCGTGCGCATCCTTCGTAAATGGATGCGACTCTTGAAGATGGCTCTCTCACAATCCCTGCTGCAGCAATTGGCGAAGCTCCAGCCAAACAGCGTTTGACTGGAGCTTCGGTTCATTATGGCTGGCTAAACCTTGGGATTTGCTGGGAACGCGGGCAGCATGAAGGCCCGGTCTAACGGCTCGGTTCACCCACAGAGCCGCCTGAGGGCCCGGCAGTAACTCGCATATCGGTCAATCACTTGCAGCGCGTCCTCAATTTCGAGGTAGGAACTGATGCATCCTCAAGGCGCGTCAGCAGTTCGGCGTCGTGGCTCATGACGAAGTCCAGGCCCGCACCGATGTCGCGGCTGCGACAGTGCCGCTGGAGGAGCAGC
>DIZT01000106.1:19657-30232 GCA_002427975.1 Micrococcaceae bacterium UBA6021
CTGGAGGAGCAGCGCCGATTTGGACGTGCACACCGGAACGAATGACGTCATCGACCAGTTCACGTTCCAGGGCCCTTGAACTTGGGTGCTCGAGACATGTCATGTCGCTTCGCATGCGGCAACGCCATGAAGGTGGACAAGGCAAAAGTCGTCCACCAGGAAGCAGCCATCCGGCCACAACACCCGGCACCGACAAAAGGCCCCAACGGGGCCCACGAGGCTGCACTAACTCGAGAGGGCAGAAATGGACAAGGAAGGGGTCACCGATGAGCCACGGCATCATGCGTAGACAGGTGTGGACACTGTCCACACCGCTTTGGACGGGTAAACGGCCCAAGGCCTCACTTCGCGGCGACAGAAAGACGCTAACCCCGGAGAAAAATCTTGAAGAAGTTTCCCTCCGGTCATGTCACCACTGCATCGCCGGGACATGAATGGGTGAAGGGCAACCACGCCCACCGGACCAGGCTAGAAAGGAGGCCCGAATGGCCCCGGATCCCAGCAGGCGGAGGGCCAACCAGCCAGGGCTCTGAACCCGCCACCCACATAACTTCATCGGACACCGCGGCGTCAGGCACCTCCCGCGGCCAGCGTCAGAGGGACGCGCGGAGGGTCAATGTGCACACATTAAAGGCAAAACCCCCTCTGACGAGGGGGAATACGTGCCCAAGGTGGGACTCGAAACGGACTCCAGCCCTTGCAAACACTGGGAACTCGCGGAAACATGCGGAATCCGGCCCGATCCGACCGAGGTACGGCCCAGTCCAGGGCCCAAAGTGTGGACACTGTCCACACCCACAATTCTCCGGTTCAAAGGCCTCGCGCTAACTGCCGCACCCCGCATCGGCGGGGTGCGGTCCTTCTTTGCGAAACCAGATTTTGCCCAGCTTGAGGAACTTCTGGGATTTCAGAATCCGAGAACGCCAAGGCGCCACAAAACCGGCACGCGCACGTCCAACCTCCTGGTCAGCTTCACGGATTCTCATAACCGAATTCACCTCCTATCTGTCATCTCATGTCCCACCCGAAAAAGACCCACATGACCAGCCACGAATTTTGCTACCCATGACGAGCTGAATGGCAATCGTTCCCGCGCTGAGGCCCGCCGAACCCCATCCGCGGCGGCACCCACAACGAGATCAAGTGCCGCATCGGTACTGAAGTCATGTCGGTAGCCGTCGATCCAGAGCATCAGGATCATCAGGTCCACGCGTGTGCTGGTTACCATCGATCAGCGCCCGTAACCGAGCCACCGAATCCATCAAGGCCAATGCCTTCATCGACGGCTCCCGATGGACACCCGCGCCCAAGGCCGACGCTGCCAGCCGGACCAACGATGAGGCCAGAATCCCCACGTCAGGCATGTGGAGCCGCTTGCCGGGCATGTGGTTGGCCGGTAGCGGATTTTTCGTCGTCTTACGGCTATCGGGGTTTGTAGACGTCGGAGCGGTGTTCAATGCGGTGGACGTACAAAGTGTGCGCTTCGATATCGAGGGTGAAGAGCACCCGATAGTTACCTCGTCGTGCCGTGCGTAGACCGAGCAACTCGTTGGTCAATGGTTTGCTCAGCCGACAGGGGTTGTCAGCCAGTACGCCAGTGACGAACTCGACGATCGCGGTGGCCGCCTTCTCCGGCAGCCGCCGAAAGCCCTTTAGGGCGGGGCTGGTGACCTGAACCTGCCACGGCGAGTGGTCGGCGGATTGTGCTTCACTCACCGTGGCGGCAGCCCGAACTCGCGACGGAGTTCATCGCCGCTGGTCGTGTTGCCTTCCGCAATATCGCGTTTGGCTTCGTCCAGGTCTTCGAGGATGCGCGGTTGGGAGAGCCAATGGATCGTTTCCTGCAGGGATTCCAGGTCGTCGGCGGACATCAGCACGGCTGACGGATGTCCGTGCCGGGTGATCTGGATGATCTCGTGGGTCCTGTCCGCTTCCTCCACGAGTGCGGAGAGTTTGTCCTTGGCTTCACTGAGGGGTACCGTTCTCATAGACAAATTATAGCCCGAATTTCGGCTAGTCAGTAGCCTAAATTCTAGCCAATAATTGACCTACGTGAAGTAGTAATATGAATCGGACGCGCCATGGCCCGCCGAGGCCTGGCCTGTGGATCAAGATGGTCGGTCCAGCAGCGGCGCTATGCCCGGATCGATCACCAGCGCATAATCGCGGCGGCAAGTGTGAGGACTATGTATTCCGTCAGCTAGACGGCGAAAACCACACCCGGGGGCGGCACCGGGCGCGGAACGTCAACTGATCAGTACTCGCCCTTGATCACGAAGTAAGAGCCGCGGATAACGCCTGCCAGCTTTGATTTCTGGCGGGCGAACTTGAAACGTGATGCCAGTTCCTCTGGAATGTCCATGCCTTCGGCCAGTTTGAATCCGACCGCTCGCTTCCCGCCGTCCTCGATGCTGTACATGACGTTAATCGACAGCCCCGACTCGTAGAACACGTAATCCATCCGCAAACCGTCGACTTCGAAGGCGGTTGCTTCGAGCGGGCGGGAGCCGATGACGATGTCGCGCTCGTCCCTTAGGATGCGGCTCACCCGGTCGCCCACCTCCGGAACCTCGCTTGCAGGGCTGACGGTGAAGACGTGGTCGTACTTGTTGCGGTAGTAGCGCCCCTCGTTGGCGCGCAACCCAGCGAGCGACTCGGCGACCGGAGACGATTCCAGGCCGACAGTAGAAACGTTCTCGAAGTCAACAACGTACGGCATGCGTCCTCCTGATTGGATGTGTTGGACCAACGATAACGTGACGACATGCTTTCGCCGACGTCCGAGCGCTCGTGGGCCGCCCTCGGCCCTCAGCGACCCGACGAAAGGTCCATTATCGGCATGAACACTAAGGCCAGGAGTGTGCCGGGAAAGGGCAAACAGCCTGATCGAGTTCTGAGGAGTCTTCCAGAACTCGCGACACCTCAGCCGTACGGGAGATCGCTTTCCCTGTCAGGTCCGTCCCGCTTATGCCGGTGGGGAAACCGAGATAGTTCTCGATTCGCGAACTTGCCGCAGCTTGTCCGCCAGGACCGACCATGTCCAGCAGGACAGTTGCGAGCCCCTCAGATGCGCCGGAGACAGCCTCGGCAAGTCCCGCCGGGCCTGCGCCAATCATTGCCAGATCCACCTTTTGGTTGGCCGCTCGACGGTATGAGAGTCCGAGTTCGCGGGCCATGACCTCTGCGGTCGCGCGCCGCATCACCTTGCCGGGAGTGATGATGACCAGGAGGTCCCCGGTCTCGACCTGCTCGGCCCGCATGAGCGCCTGCCCGGCAACGGAATCGGCCTCAAAATAGAGATGGGTAAGTTGCAATCGCGCCGCGAATGTCCGGAGTTCCAGTGAAGCTGCCGAGAGGCGACTCCCCACGATTTCGACGACACGGGCAGCTGAGTTGTTGCGAAGGAGTTCTCTCCGAGCTAGAAAGGCGCGCAACAGAATATCGGAAAAGCTCCGCGTCCTCAGCCATCAGCCGACGAAACTGGGCCGCTGGAATCCTATGAATTCGTCCCGCTTGCACGACCACCCCCGTGAGGTACACGGCTTGACCGGTGAGCAAGCTCAACTCACCGATGAACGGCCCGGGCCATGGCTGACCACGTCCTCCTCGGGTGCATCGTGGGTGGCGGCCCGAATCAGATCCACCGCTCCCCGCTCAACGACGATGAGATCGTATGTTTCGTCGCCTGCCCGGAATACGGTGTCGCCGACGGCAACGTTTTGCGCGACGGCATAACTTCAGAGGCGTCTGATCTGCTCGGCAGAAAGAACCGGGAAGGCGACGCTTGCATCCGCGTCGGCGGGGCCTTCTTTAGGCATCGGAATCCATTCCCAGTGATGGGGCTCGGCCGATCCCCCGCGGACCGGGGAAACGACCGCTAACGCTCGTGTGGCGGAGGCTCGACGTCGAGAACGGTTAGCAGGTCACCGAGCTTCAGGTCGAGAGATGCTCCGACCTTCGTAATATCAGGGGTGTCAAAGCTTGCCAACGCCGGACTAGGCCGGTCGATCGAAAACACTGCTGTTCCGCTCTCGCTCTCATAGATCTCCACGCGAAGCGGCACATATTGCATGACGCCAGGATCGTGCTGGTACATCGTCTCGGCGATCACATGAGCCGCTCCTTCGCCCGCTGCCCCGTCGCCTGCCGCGCCCTTGGGCATGCTGCCGCTGAATCTGTTCGGTGTTCCACTGGGCGTGGCTGCGCGGCCTGCGGCCCAAAGGAGCCTTCCGCGCAGACCTTCAACACCAGATAGCCGGCCCGTTCGCCTCCTTCATTCCGCTGATCGGGATCCTGCTCTCAGCCCACGGCCGCACCACCTTGATCGAGCTCGCTACGGAGGGCCGCGCCCTGGCCAAACGGGCGACGGCGGTGCTGAACTCCGAGGTCTTCGCCAGTCGGGCTGCGGGGACAAGGACGTGGACCAGCTGATCCCGATCTTGGGTACCTTCCGCCAGAACGCCGGGGATTTCAGCGATTAGCGGGCCGGCTCAGCCTCCGACGCCGGCAGGGACGGGCCTGCGGTCGAGATGGATTCCGGCGATCATGCATCGGACAGACCCTCCGGCCAGTTCGATCGTGGGAACGTCGACGGGCAGCAGGGTGCAGCTTCTTTCGATGATGGCCTTCTGTTCCGCCGTCAGGGTTCCCAGGGCCCGCCGGGACAGTGCCAGCACGCGGCCTTCTGTGCCTTGGAGCTCGATCGCGTTGCCTGCGAAATTGCGGATCTGGTGGGCGTTCAGCTCGATCACCGTCCGCCCTCCGCCAGAAAGCCGTTGCATCACCTCACGCCGGCGCTCCGCCGACGGGATCAGGTCCAGTCCGACCATCGCGAAGTCCGTCGCCACAGACATCATCACATTCGTGTGATAGACGGCGGTGCCATCTGCGTCGATCGCATCGAACAGCATGGGCTCATAGCCGAAGTTGGTACAGAACCGCTCAAGTGCCACGGGATCGGCCCGGCGAGAACGTGCGGCATAGGCCACACGGCCGCCGTGGTCCAGGACCATGGCTCCCGTTCCCTCCAGGAACACCCGGTCCATTTCGAGCCCGGAGTAATCGATGACGTCCTGCACCCGGTAGTGGGTCTTGAGGAAGTCCAGGATGTCGCTGCGGCGTTCGTGGCGGCGGTTGGGGGCATACATCGGGAATATCCCGATGTGGCCGCCCGCATGGGTGGAGAGCCAGTTGTTGGGAAACACGCTGTCGGGGCGGGTCTCGTCATAGTCCTCGAACAGGTGTACGGTGACGCCGGCGCTCGCCAGCGCCTCGGCCAGCCCTGTCACCTCATCACGGGCTGCAGCGGCCAGCGATTGCCGGTCCGCGGCGTGAGCCGGCATCTGGAAGGCATTGTCCACTGCCGTCGCCGGATTGGGCATGAAGGTGCGCGGCCTGACGAGGACGACGGCGGAGGGTGCTTGAACGGACATCGCAGACTTACGAGCCGACCGGGGAAAGGGCGCCAACGAGGCCGAACAAGTTCTTCGGGTCCTCCGGGCTGGCCACGAGGTCGATCTCCACGAAGAATTCGGTGCCGTCGACGGCGTCACGCACGTACCGCAGGGCCGAGAAGTCCTCAATGGCAAAGCCGACGGAGTCGAAGATGGTGATCTGTGCATCGGCGGTTCGTCCGGGTGCCTTGCCAGTCAGGACCTGCCAAAACTCCGTTACGCCAAAATCGGCCGGCATGTGCTGGATCTCCCCTTCGATGCGGGTTTGGGGGGCGTACTCGACGAATACGTCGCCGAGGACGAGGATCGCCGGTTCAAGCTCGGTCTTCCCGGGGCAGTCGCCGCCGATGGCGTTGATGTGGACGCCCGGTTCAATCAGATCCGACGTGAGGACGGTGGCGTTGGCCTTGTCCGCGGTGCACGTGGTGATGACATCGGCCCCGCGCACGGCATCCGCCGCGGACGTGGCGATCGTGATGTCGAAGCCCAGCGGCGCCATGTTTGCAACAAACTTCCTGAGCGCGGCGGGGTCCGTGTCCCATACCCGGAGCGTGGAAATACCCAGGGCGCTGCGGAACGCGAGGGCCTGGAACTCGGACTGGCTTCCGCTGCCGATCATCGCCATGACGCGCGAGTCGGCACGGGCAAGCTTTTTCGCCACCATGCCGGACGTCGCCGCGGTCCGCAGCGCAGTCAGCACCGTCATCTCGGTAAGGAACGTGGGGTAGCCGTTGTGGACGTCGGCCAGGACGCCAAACGCCGTCACGGTCTGGAACCCCCGCGCGGGGTTGGACGGGTGCCCGTTGACGTACTTGAAACCATAGGTCTCGTGGTCGCTCGTGGGCATGAGCTCTATGACGCCGAACGGCGTGTGGCTGGCGACCCGGGGAGTCTTATCGAACGATTCCCAGCGCCGGAAGTCATCCTCGAGGTACTGGATCATGCCGGAAATGATGTTCTCCGGCCCGCGTCCTGCAGCCCAGCGCACCATGTTGTGAACATCTACAAAGCGCGTCATCTGCGCCCCCTAATTCTCTAGTCAACAATTGATGCCATAACTCTAAGGTTCGGCGATATGCAGGCTCAATTGCCGAATAGCAAGCTTTTTGTTGAAATATCTACCATAATGACGATTAGTTTTGCGCAATTGTGTACGTTGAGGCCTCTGGATCCCGGGTCCTTAGCGCAGCACGGAGCTAAGCAGGAGGCTCGTCTCGCTGTTGACGATGCCGTCGACCCCCCGGATCCGCCCCAGGACCTGGTCGAAGTCGGTGAGGCTCTCGGTGCGGAGCTCGGCGACGAGGTCCCAGCCGCCGTTGGTGGTGTGCAGCGCCGTGATTTCCGGAAAGCCCCTGAGCTGGCGGATGACCCTGTCCGTCGTCCTGCCCTCCACGGCGATCAGGGCAACGGCATGAATCGCCAAGGGATCGAGCTCGTCCCGCACCCGGACGGTGAAGCCAACGATGGTCCCCGATGCCACCAGCCGCTCCAGCCGGCTGTTGACGGTGGCCCGGGCGACATCGAGCCTGCGGGCCAGGCTGGCCACCGAGGCCCTGCCGTCCTCACGGAGGGCGGAAAGGAGCCGGCGGTCAAGGTCAGTGAGGGCAGCCATCGTCATAATGTACATGAAGGCTCGTTATTTTGCCACTTTTTTCAATGAAAAGTGGATTTTTTGGATATTGAGCATGCACATCATCCAGCCATAGAGTGTTTAGCGGTGATGCAGGACACAAGAAAGCTGCCGCCATTCCGCTCTCACCTCATTCAAAGGTTTATAAGATGCTGTCTTCCTCCATGCCTGCGCTCAGGCTCGCCGCTGTTGTCGCAGCCGCCGCGCTGGCCCTCACCGGTTGCACCAATGCCTCGCAAAACACCACAGGCTCCCCAACGGGGCCCACGGGTTTCGATCCCTCGGCCATCCAGAAGGACGAGGCACTCACCGCTTTGATTTCCCCTGCTTTGAAGGCCAAAGGCGTCCTGACGGTCGGCTCCGACACGTCATACGCCCCGGCCGAGTTCCTGGGTGCCGACGGCCAGACGCCGCAGGGCTACGACGTCGACATCGCCAGAGCGATCGGTGCCACCCTGGGCCTGAGCACCAAGGTTGAGACGGCGGAATTCACCGGCATCCTCCCGGCCCTTGGCCCCAAGTACGATCTCGGGATCTCCTCGTTCACCATTAACCCCGAGCGCGCCCAGACCGTGAATTTTGTCAGCTACTTCAATGCAGGCGTGCTGTGGGCTGTGGCCAAGGGCAACCCGAAGAACTTCGCTGTGGAGGATATCTGCGGCAAGAAGGTGGGAGTCCAGACCGGCACCGTAGAGGAGGATCCTGATGTGTCCGTCCGCTCCCGGAAGTGCGTCGCCGAAGGCAAGCCCGCCATCGACATCGTCACTCTGAAAAACCAGACCGACGTCACCACGCGCCTGGTAAACGGCAGCATCGACGCCATGGCGGCAGACTCTCCGGTCATCGGTTACGCCCTGTCGCAGACCGGCGACAAACTCCAGACGCTGGGCGACGTCTACGACGCCGCACCGCAGGGAATCGCCATTGCGAAGTCGGACACGGCGTTGTCCGAACTCGTCGGCAAGGTCATGAACAAGCTCATCAGCGATGGCACCTACGGGAAGATTCTGGACAAATGGAACAACTCCAAGGGCGCCGTTACCAAGTCTGAAGTGAACCCGGTGGTGGGCAGTTGAGCACCCTAACGCAGGACGAGCCCACAACCCTCCAGCGCGGGCTTCGACGCCAGGCGCCGGAACTCATCAACGCTGTTCCTGTCCGGCACCCTGGCCGATGGGCCGCAGGCACTATCATCCTGGTCTTCGCCGCCATCATGGCCCAGAGCGTATTCACCAACACCAACTTCCGCTGGGAGACGGTGGGGAAATACCTCCTGGACGTTTTGGTGGTCCAAGGCATCGGCTGGACGCTCCTCCTCACAGTGCTCTCGATGGTCATCGCCATTGTGCTGGCGGTGCTGCTCGCCTTCATGCGCCAATCCGACAACCCGCTGTTCCGGGGCGTGAGCTGGACCTGGGTCTGGTTCTTCCGGGGAACCCCGGTCTATACCCAGCTCGTCTTCTGGGGCCTGATTTCGGTGCTCTATCCCAAGATCGCCGTGGGCGTTCCGTTCGGGCCCGAGCTGCTCAGCTTCAGCACACAGGATGTCATCACCGCCTTCGTGGCGGCGGTCTTGGGCCTGGGGTTGAACGAATCCGCGTACCTTGCCGAGATCTTCAGGGCGGGCCTGAAGTCAGTCGACCCGGGCCAGATGGAAGCCGCCGAGGCCCTCGGCATGCGCAAGTCCAAGATCATGCGGCGCATCATCCTGCCTCAGGCCATGCGTGTGATAGTTCCTCCGACAGGCAATGAAACAATCGGAATGCTCAAGACCACCTCGCTCGTCCTGGCGGTCCCTTTCACCCTGGATCTCACGTTCGCCACCAACGGGATCGCCAACCGGACCTACCTGCCCATCCCGCTGCTGATCGTCGCGGCGCTCTGGTACCTCGTGATCACCAGCGTCCTCATGGTGGGCCAGTTCCATATCGAACGCCACTTCGGCAAGGGCGTGGACAACGTCGTTCCGGCGCCGGTCAAACCCTCACAAGCCCCCGTCGGTGCCCTCGCCACCCCGGCACCCCACGCCCCGAGTAAAGAGGATGAACTTCTGTGAGCATCGCCAGTAACGTCGTGACGAACGAGGCCCTCGTCCAAATTGACGGAGTCCACAAGTACTTCGGAGAGCACCATGTGCTCCGCGGCATTGACATGACGGTCCGGCAGGGTGAGGTTTCAGTGCTGATCGGGCCATCCGGGTCCGGGAAGTCCACGCTGCTGCGCTGCGTCAACATGCTTGAGACCATCAGCGCCGGCCGTATCCGCGTCAGCGATGACCTAATCGGCTTCCGCGAACGGCACGGGCGCCTCCATGACCTCACCACCAAGGAGATTGCAGCGCAGCGGCGGGACATCGGCATGGTGTTCCAGAAGTTCAACCTCTTCGCCCACCGAACCGCGCTGCAGAACATCATCGAGGCACCCACTCAGGTCAAAGGCCAGTCCAAGGCGAAAGCCCGGACGAGGGCCATGGAACTGCTGGACAGAGTCGGCCTGGCCAACCATGCCAATCACTATCCCGTCCAGCTCTCCGGTGGCCAGCAGCAGCGCGTGGCCATAGCACGCGCATTGGCCATGGATCCGGAACTGATGCTTTTCGACGAGCCCACCTCCGCCCTCGACCCCGAATTGGTTGGTGATGTCCTCAACGTGATGAAGGATCTGGCCAAGTCCGGCATGACCATGATCGTCGTGACCCATGAGATCGGCTTCGCCCGCGAGGTAGGTGACACATTGACCTTCATGGACGGCGGCGTCGTCATCGAAAGCGGCGACCCGCGCCAGATGATCGCTGGCCCCCAGCACGCCCGGACGCAGGAGTTCCTTTCAAAGGTCCTCTGACAATCCGAGCCTCCCGCCGCAACGGCGGGAGGCATCGTGAAGCACAGGCTGGCCGGAGACGACGGTCGGCATTCCTACCGCCTAATACAAGCCACTACGGCACTCTTGCCGTCGGCCCTGGCCAGCGAACCGCTACCCCGATTCTCGCTTGACGATTACGGGGCGGTCATTCCGGACGCGGCCGACTGGTCGAAGTGTGCGCAAGCCGGGTTCGAGGGCATGAGGGTGAAGAGGAGAAGGAAGATCCAGCCGACGGCGGGAATCAGCGCGAACAGGAAGAATATGCCGCTGACGAGCGCCCACCACCAGTACTCGCTGCGGCTGGCTCGGCCGGGGAAGGTCGCGGACTTCTGCCAGTATCGCTTGAACGCGGTCGTAAAGGTGGCACGTAGTACGGCGCCGACAGCGGCACCGGACCTCTTGTCGACGACTGATCGGTCATCTCGAATCCTCCCAATCGGGGAAAGACCACCTGATCTCGCGGCGTCGGGGAAAATCTGCAAAGTCGGGAAAGTGTCTTCACAAGGACGATCACCGGGACTACAACCGCGACGGGGCCGCGTTCGACGTCGGTGAAACCTTCTCGGGTGTCGACTTTGCCACCGGCGTCAAAGCTGCCCAGGAGTTCAGCGGCCAGGTGCCCGACGGCGT